>CALFJA010000001.1 GCA_937877605.1 uncultured Prevotellaceae bacterium
ATTGGCATTTACACTGGCTGAGATAATCAATTCGTTCCCAGGAGAGGGCGGTTTGTCCGCCTTGTTGGAAATGATGGTTGAAAAAGATGACGACCACGCCATTGACAGTATCGGCCAAACCATACGGATGGCTGCCAAAGGCGAACTCTAAACACATCACGAAAGAATTATGTCTGATTCATTTGTAGTAACCTCAGCCATGATGAAATGCACCTTCGGGCTGGTTCCATGCCCATTGGTGGTCAACCCGTCGCGCACTCGGATGATTGGTGGTTTGCAGCAGGCCAACATAGGTGATTTTGTTCCTCTGACCAACATCAGTTCATTTGGTATGTGCTCGGCACCGACCAATCCTGCTGTGATTGCTGCTACATCTGCGGCCTTGGGAGTTTTCACTCCAGCTCCCTGCGTTCCCGCCATCACAACCCCATGGATGCCTGGTAAGCCAGACATGCTCGTGCAAGGGCTGCCGGCATTGACAAAATCGTGTATGAACACTTGTATGTGGCTTGGGCAGATATCTTTTACCACGGACGGTCAACTGCCTCCCATCCCACCGGTAGTAACCCCACCGTTGGCATTGCCTAAGTTGAACTTCCAGGCAATGGCTGACGCTCTTGCGAAACTGGCACAGGCAAAGAGCAAAACGAAATAAACACAGAACAATACACTCGCAATAATCTAGATTAGCATGGGTAGAACAGGAGCAAAAAGCACCCAAAAGAGTGGTAATTTACTTGACGGTTTGAAGAAGAAAGACCTCAAACTGACGGTTATCTTTGCGCCTGTGTCTCGCAGTGAATTGTTCGATGTGTACAACCCCGTTGAGTGCCCTGTTGTCGATCGGCAAATGCGTGTAATCAGCAGGCTCGTTGATTCTTCGGGTGAATATGTTCCAGAAACGCAGGATAAGGTGATTTTCATCAACTGCGCCTCTGCCAACTGTATAGCAGAAGAGGATGGACCGATCGTAGATCTTACCCCTCAATCGCTGGAAGACAAATTGGGGCGTGCCATACAAATCATACGTGAACTGCTCGACTATTGGCATGGATACTATGGAACGGTATTCACAACATTCTGCTGCTACCAGCCGTTGGAAGGCTTGATGGCTGCATTGCAAACCGTATTGAAATGCCCGCCGTTCGTCTCCAGTTCCAGTGGAGTAGGGGTAAGCATGGCTGTTCCTGCAAAGTTTGAAGATGCCTTCGATTTTTATTACGACTGGACTTTCGTTGCCAAGCACTCCAGTATCTATAAAGGAGAGTTCAAATACGAAGTCTATAATGACAAGTCGCCGGAAGAAAACCTCCAGGACGAGATAAATGATCTGCTCAAAGAGTTAGGCGAAAAAGACCCGAGGGCAAAGGAAAAGTTTGACAATTATCTCAATTCTGCGGGAACTTTCCGGAGCGCTTCACGACTTGGACTTGAAGGCTATCTGAAATACCATCCCGAATATCAAGGTTATTTGACAAAAATAGACCGGAACAGAAAAGAGATAGATGCCATCCACGAAAAACAGCAAAAGGAAGCAGAAGCATGGAGCCACAAGAGCGAAGCCCAAAGAAGAGGAATCGTTAAGCGTGATATCAATAAATATTATGACGACAAAATAAAAAAGACAGAGGCCAAGAATGATCCTTTCATGCGGGAACTGGAAGCAAAAAGGCAACAACTTGGTTTTCAGCAAACCGGAAAATCTCAGTTTAATCCTAATGAAGCTCAACGGGCTTACGATGCCTATGATATAGGCGTGGAATTACATGGCGAAACTCATAGCCGCGATACGATAGAGTATGAGGGTGAGTATTACACCATGGATGAACTTAACCAGATGTACGATGCGCTGAGCCATCAGAAACTTGTCATGGAGCAACAAAAGGAGAAAGCCTGGAGGAAAGCGAGAGATGAGATAAGAAAGCAGGTTTATATGGAAACCCTCGATGCAGGATTAGCTATCTTCGGAATTGTCAGCATTGTTCTCACACCACTCGTATTAGTAGATGTTATTGTCATTATCGGCAAGATGTTTACCGTAGATGGTTATGCGAAAGATTTGCATAATTGGGCGGCTCTCGGTCTGGATGTCTTTGCATTGGTTCCATTTGTTGGAGCGGTATTCAAATTTGGCAAAACGGCAAAGATCTCTAAAGCGGTAAGCGAGGTGACTCATGCACCAGTAGCAGAAACCATTGCTGCCGATGTGTCCAAACAAGGTCACAGGGTTCTTACGACTACCGTTCATGATTTTGATGCTGCAGCTAAAGCAGAAAAAGCAAGTGCAGAGTTTAATCAAGCAAGAAAAGTTGCTGATGATGTAATAAATCCTCTTGCAGAAAAAGAGGCTACAGAAAGAGCTGCTGCAAGTAAACTGAAAGGACAAGCTGAGGAATTAACAGCCAAGCACTACACTGATGTGAAGGAAGGGAATGCCTTTAGAAATGGTGGAGAGAAAAATGATATTAGAGCGGGAGATTTACATACAGAATCTTTACAACATGAAGCCAATGCAGAAGCTGCAAGGGTTGCCAAAGAGGCTGCACAAAAGGAGGCTGTCACAAAAATGTCTCCTTATGAAAATGCTCTGTTGGAGGCTAATCAAGAAGTTTTGGGGATTACGGCCATTGGTGCAGATGCAACAGAAGTGGTAAAGACTCTGCCGATTATCTCCTTGGGGGGATATATCAATGAACTGTCTCTTTATGTCAAGAATTTCTCAAACATGTCGGGGGCAGCACGAGCTACGGCCGCCGGAAATCTCGCTATCCAAGGAGTGGGCCGCGGCGGAAATGTAAAAACATTCAACGACAGTGTGGGCACACTTACATCCGGACCATCATACACCGTGCAGCAAAGTGGTGATGATTTTGTTCTTGTTGTAAGGAACTAAAAGACAAGGAAAAATACAAAGATGACATTCGCATATACACCATCTACATCATACTATGCCCTTTACCCAATGAAGGTGTTGGAATCGGTTCTACACTTTATGGATAAAGATGTAAGACCAGTTCCCCTTTATGAAAACATAACTGGCGATTGGGGCGACCAGTCTCCGATAGAAGAAGACGGCACTACCTATCCCATGCCTGGTATGCTGTGGCTCCGATGGTGGTCTGCGCCTGAGCAGAAGTGTTACGACATGGAAATGTTTTTGCATCCAAAAAAGGCCGAACAACTTTGGAAGGAGCATGCTGCAGGTAAAGAGGCAGAACGCTACAAGTACTTCGTGTTCGGGATGTCACCCTATGGTGGTGTTGCCGTATGGCTAAAGGCACAAAAGAAATCTGTGCTGTTGAAGTGGGCCTATGCCGAGGAAGATGACCTGCACGAACACGAATCGGCTAAATTGGAAAGGCTGAACCTATTGACCGAACCTCTTGCATTGCCGCCAATTGAGTTCTTTGACCAGAATATGGAACAATATACCTACCGCTATGTCGCATTGGAAGAACTCTGGAACGGTAAGGCGTGGCAGCCATATAGCGATGATGACGATGAGATGTTCTGTGACCATGTAGAGGAATTGCTCTACGATGGAACACGCGACCAGCTTGGCAGTGAATACCTGTTTGACTATCATAAGGCAGGAGTTCCCCAAAAACTGGCGGCTGTCTGGTATAACGGCAGGGAGGAATACAAAGCATTCTTCTGGATACAGCGCGAGGAGGTGATGGGAATATTCCAGCAGATATTTCATAACAAGCCCGATGTTAAAGCCGACTTTATTATACGCCTTGACCTTAAAGCCAATATGTACGAGTTGGCACTCCGAAAGGAAGGAATGCCACAACCGATAGTCCTCCCGAAGGAATGCTATGAGATGCTTGTCCTGAGAAACGAAAACAATTGCATGATGAGCGAGAATTATTCTCAGGCATGGGATGCTTGGCGTTGGTAATCGAACATCGTTAAACGATTTTAAACAATAAATAATTAATAAAATATAATCAATATGACAGACCAAGAATTTTATCAAGAGGAGTTTATCGTATTGCTGACAATTGATGGTACGGCATACGATGAGATTGAAGTGAAAGTGACAGACCCGAACAAGACTGTCCGTGAGCAGATTGACAGCATTATCCAAGTCTTTGAACTGCCGAAGATGGATAACGGGGGCAATCCCATCCAATACCTGTTGGGTAAGTTGATGGATGGCGACGAGGAGCCTGCCGTTCTGGAGTTTGAGGATGAAGAAGGCCGCGAGATGGCTCTGGTTGACTACGACATCCAGCCCATGGACCACCTGCACCTCATTTCCGTACCTATCGCAGGATAGAGAGTAGTTTTATTGTTAAATGTTTAATGGTTATTCTGAATCATGAATCCAGCAATCAGCAAAATAGACGAGAAAAGCCTGAAGGGTCGTGATGCCCGCCTGTTTCAGGAATGGAAAGACTTGGACGCACTTTGCGAAAAGCGCAAGAGAGAGAGTGCAAATCCGTTTAAGCCATCATTGTCGTATATTATTAGGAGGAAGACCCCGACGGGTCTGCCCACAGAGTTTGAAATCTTGTATCGTTGCAAGAGCATTATAGGCGTTGAAGGCGAAGAAAAGCCCCGCAAGCCTATTTTCGGCAACTTGCATAAGATGAGCGTGGTGTTGCCCAACAACTACCCATCGGCAGACGGCAACCCCATCTTTACTTTCATCTCGGACATCTGGCATCCAAACATCCGCTATGCAGGCAGTTTCAAGGGTCATGTGTGCCTTACCATTAAGGAGATGGGAGTGTTGGCTTCCATCAAGGACTTGGTTTTGCGTGTGGAGCGCTATCTGAAGTATCAGATGTATCATGCACAGAATACCTATCCCTATCCTGAAGATCAGGATGTTGCAGAATGGGTGCGCGAGGAAGGCGAGCCTAACGGCTGGGTAAAGTTTGCGCAGGAAAAACCAGAACCAGCAGCTCCGAAACCTGCTGAACCTGCAGAACAGCCACAGGAAAAGCCGGCGCCGCCAAAGAAGCGCTCTTTGACTATTTAATTATTGGCAAAACGAAAAGACTATGAGAAAAATATGGATATGCCTGTTGCTCTGTATGGCGGTAATGAATGTCATGGCAGACGAGCAGAAGAAAGTGACCCTGAGTGGCGACCACAACAAGGAGATGGTCAGCTTGTCGTATTGTAACATCTTCATTAACCTGAACGAGGTAGACGACGGTGTTGGCGAAGTGGGCATTGAATTGGAAAACCTCAGCGAGTCGAAGGTGCTTATCTTGTTCGACCGTTCGTATTTGGAGAAACAAGTGTCAAAACTGTCACCGAAGATGACATTCGATAAAATATTCGGTGGAACAAAGGGTAAACGCGTTCTCGAACCATACAGCGAGCAACTGGACAGAGTATTGCCGTTGCGCCCGTCCGACAAGCAATCGCTGCCTCCGGTTCGGGTGGAAAACGAAGCCACCAAGATTGTGAAAATGCCTATTTATATCGCCAAATATAAGGGAAAGAAAGCTTTGATTTTACTTGAGAAACAAGTAATAGAACTGAATATAGAAGTAGAACTGAAACCTTCAGAAGAATATGTGAAGATCAGTTCCGAGTGTGACGAACTCGTTCAGACAATCTCTCGCAAGGGAATTTGCACCAACCGGAAACACAAACAGTCGGCCGATAGGCAAAGGGAGGACTACCAGAAAAAAATCGATGCGCTGAAAGACAAGATTGACAACCTCATTAGTTCGCATGGATGGAACAGCAATGATGCGGGCTATCGTCGTTACGAAGCGCTGAAGTCGAAATTGGATGGCGTTGAGTTCGAGGAGCGTGATTGCGGCAAGCATAAGTCGTCTGGCGGCAGTGGCGGTGGTCACAAGTGCAGTTATTGCGGATGGTCGCTTCAACAAATCTATCACAAACTCGACGACCTGTATAAAAAGATTTATAGCAGCAATGACCGTAAGGGCACCAAGGCCAGTGTGATGGGCCAGGTGAATGCACTCTACAATTGTTGTACCGACTCCAGGTGCAGCAAGCACGCTGCGCAATGGAAGCAGGGTGGCGACTATAAGAGCAAGATCGTTGAACGCTACAATCGTATAAACAGTCTATGACAAACGAAAAAATAAAGTTTTTTGTCTCGCTTCTATTGCTGTTGTTAATAAAGGGTATAGGTGTTTCCGCCAAGGAAATAAAGGATACATTATACTCTGGGCATGGCGACCGCGTCATTATTACTTATAGTCAGACTATGAGTGGTGGGCAGTTAGGCATAAGGTTTAACAATGTGCAGAAAAAACTGAGTGAGGGAAATCTTAAGAAATACAAGAAACTGGACGAAGTGGCCGTGGTTATCTTTGACCGTACTGGCAATTTTCATGACTTGAAATTCGATGGCATGGCTACATCTGCATTCATGGTGCCGTCGGATGTTCACTACAACTCTTCCGCTGACGGTTATTTTCTTTTAAAGGACAATCCTTCGCTTCAGTTCAGCATTACCTCCGAAAATTCTGAAATATCAATACCAGTTTATCTGGCACACTATGAGGGTAAGCGCCATTACAAAGTTTTTGCCCAGTGTGGTAAGATGAGAATTAAAGCCAAGAAGGCAAGTAAACCGGCTGGAGGCAGTGTCAATGTCAATACCGAAGCCGTTCCAGGCCAACAGGGAGAAGTTGTAATCTCCAGTGAAGAACTGGTAGATGCCGGTATCTCACCGGCTGACGAGGCTGCCATTCGCATAAACACGGTGAGAGACCTTTTGGAGAAGGCCAACAAAGTTCCGTTTTCTGAAGAGTTGACTCATGAAGCAGCCATGCTGCGCGAACTTCGCATGAAGGTGACAGACGAAGCCGTTGTGAAGCAGATAAACGATGCTCTCTCCGCCTACGACAACAAGAAGCAGCAACTTGAACAGCAGAATGATGCCAGCCAGCAGGCTGCTGCCGCTGCGGCACAGCAGGCTCAGGCGCGCCAGGATTCCATTCAGGCAGCCCAGGCCGCAGAATCCAGCAAGGATAAGAAGAACATGATGTGGCTCATCGGTGGACTAGGTGGTTTCTTTGCCTTGTTCATGGGCGGAAAGCAAATCATGCAGAGCATAAAGAACAATAAGATGCAAAAGATGCAGCAGCAGATGCAGCAGCAGATGATGAGAAACATTCAGGACATGGCCAACAAGGCTAATCCTATGGCACAGATGGGAAATCCTTTGCAGGGAGCACCTGGACCACTGGAGCAGATGGGCAGACAGATGCAACAGAAAGCCCAGGCAGAGGTCCAACAGCAGATAAACCGGCAGGTTCAGCAGGCAAATCAACAAATCAACAATGCCACTGATAAACTGCGGACTCCCACGGCCGGCGCATCTCCACAGCCAGTCCAGCCAGAGCAATCCACAGGCAGGGCAATGTCGGAAGAGAGCCGCATGGCTAAGGAACGCCTGCGCAGCATTCTTGCCGGACGAAAAGGGCAGGCTCCGGGCACGGAATTGACATCCGCAGAGACAGATGTGGCGCCAAAGATTTCAATCACTCCCGGGCGCAAACCTTCATTGAACGATCAGATACCGACCAAATACAAGCGATTGCAAAAAGTAAAGAAACCAGAAGACAAGAAATAACCCCACAAAAAAACAAATGGCAGTGTAAAAAATCTTGTCAAAAAAGTCGTCTCGAATTTAACACCTTTCAGACTTTCAAACCACGAGAATTCATATATATCAACTTCATTTTTTCAAAATCAGGTTTCCAAAGCATAGTTTTTGCACTTAAAGAGGCCAGCAGTTGAGTTGTAAAAGCCTAAAAGTTGGACACTCACTACCAGGTTCTTGGAATACGGGGCAATTTAATATGCCGGGAAATAGGCTTGTAACCTATTGGCTTTCATTGAAAATTCGCGTAGGCGCAAAAACTTGGACCTGCCTTCGTATATGTCCACCGCCATTTTTTAACGCGGCAGAAATGTTGACAAATCGCGGAAAAGGTAAATAATCTTTACATTCATTGAACCAACAACCAAATCAATACCATGCACTCTTACATTCGGATAATTAAACCCTATATGAAAAGATATTTCGTTTTTGTAACCTTATTGACCCTGTCGCTGATTGCCTGTCTGCAAGTATCGGCGCAGAAATCTACAAATGCCATTACCGTAGACGAAGTTGTCGGTAACTTCCGTCAGTATATGGAAGATATCCCGTATTTCAACGATTCCGCTATCAAGTCACTCCAAGACGAGATGAAGGAGCATAGCGATAATCTTAAAAACTGGAAGGATCGTAATGCATACATTCGGGAGAACAACCTGACTGAATTTGTCGCTGCCCAAAGGAAAGAGATGGAAAGCCATAAGGAAGAAGTGGAAACTGGCATTGACCAGATTTTGGAGCAATACAGCGACAAATTGGATGACACAAAAGTTTGTCGCGACAGTATGGAAAGTATTGTCTTTGAGAAACTGGGCAGCCTTGAAACAAGTCTGGATGCTTTGGAACATGAAATGAATGGACAGCATGAAGGATGGTTTGATAAAATTTCACTTACCACCGTTCTGGGCGTTATCGGGGCTATTGTGGCACTGCTTGTCGTTTGGGCCATTGTGAGTGCTTCCAAGAAGAAAAAACCGACACCGGTTCCACCTGCCCGCCCAGCAAATATAAATAGGGGGGAAGCAGGGAATTCCTCAGACGGCGCAGGCATTGTCGTGCGTCGTAAAACAGCAATGATTCTGAAGAGGCAAAGCCTCGAGGATGTGATGGATAATCCTCATTATATGAAGATTGACTTGGAAGAATGTTGCTATGAGTCCGCAGTACGCCGGATGTATATCAAGGATACTTGTATAGTAGACCTATACAATATGTATCTTCCAGACGTGAAGGATCCCGAACATGCCAAAGAATATGGCTGCATGGTGCTGGGACGCTGGGTGCATGATGCCGAAAACAGCGAGTACTATGTCTCCTTGGAGCACATTGTGCTGCCAGGCGACGATGCCGTCTTTGATGAGTATGAATTAAATTTCGGCGGAAAGATAAAGTTGAAGGTTCTTGAGCTCTTGCGGAAACTTCGCCGTGAAACGAACTTGCAATATGATATGACTTGTTGGATACACTCTCATCCAGGACTGACGGTCTTCTTCAGCAATGCCGACAGCAATGTACAGGATCAGCTTAAGCATCCCCAACATCCGAAATTCCTCACGGCACTGGTGGTGGATACATTGACTCCTACGATGGAAACAGGTGTGTTTACCTATCATCGCGACATGACCCTCAATTCAAGAAACGACATGAAACGGTTGTATTCTCTGGTTGAATGGTATGAATGGGCACAAAGAAGCGTGGACGGCATAGAGGAGGATGCTCCAGAGGCTCCTGTGGAGACGGAAACAGAAGCCACTTCTCCGTATTTCAATACGCTTGCTGAGACAAAAGAACACACAACGGCCTGTTTCGGCATAAACCTGAGCCACGACATTATTGTCGATATATGTATGTCTCTGAGTAATCAGACCAATGGTATAGCCGGCTTTATTCATGGACATGTCAATACGCAAAACCAATTGACGGAGTTTGTCGCTGAAAGTTTGTCGGCAAATGAGGAAGAGGATAACCTGCAGAAAATTGGCTGCTTTGTCATTGCTCCTCATCTTAGCATACCCTCCATCCGCAAGGTTGTTGGCGATAAAATCAGTCAGTTGAAGTTCGTTTTGGTGTATACGCCAAGTGATGGCCTGCTGACATCTATTCCCGTGATGGGTGACGACCTATGCGGCTATGAGAGCTATTATGGCTCACAAAAACTTGAAGATTTGAAAGTTTGGACTAAAAATCACAGATAAGATATGAAGCGGAATCTAATTACATTAATCACTATTGTTACATTGGCACTGAATGCCAATGCCCGAGATGTTTCGAAAATACAGTTTAGTGACAAGAAATATGAGTATGGGACAGGACGAGACAGCGTGACGCTGTTCCTGAAAGTGCTTGACAGCAAGGGAAAGTCCTGCAACGACATCAATGTCAGCCAGTTGGAGAAATACTTGGTTGTAAAGGAAGACGGAGTGGCAATACCCTTGGACCGGCGTCATATTTTCTCGTTGACATCGGGGCAGCGCATTCCTAGCGACTTCACCATTTCCGTGCTTGTTGACCTTAGCATTCCGGAGGCTGGCAAGGGACAGATCTACGATGCGTTTTGTCAACTTGTCGAAAGTGCGCCAGACAGTTGCGTTTTTCTTTCATTCTTTGGAGAGGACGTTAGTTCCAGCCAGTTAGTTACGAAAAAGAATCTGCCCAGTTTCAAGGAGAAATTCATGAACCACTCAGAAAAGAAGTATTTCTATGGTGCGCTCTATTCAAAATTGGTAGAGTTCAGTGGTGGTAAAACAGAATTGGAAGATGCAGTACGCACCAAGGCTGGCTATGTCAAGAATGTGAATATCAACAGGCGGGCCATGCAGGCAAAAGACAAGAATCTGTTGTTTATTTTCACCGAAGGCAAGATGCGCCCCGAAGACGAGCAGATTTCATTTGTCGAGGTAACTGACTATCAGTCAAATGCCGCCTTGGTTCCTAAGGTGTTTGCTTTCTATTATACAGGAGAAGGTGTTGACGAAAATGTGGAACTTACTTTGCAGGGCGTTTCCGCACCGCGAAACGCAGAAGGACAGGTGCTGGAGAATCGGCAAGGGTCTTATAAGCCTTCTGCGGACATTGGCAGTGTGCTGAGCAATTTCCAGGAGGTCGTGAAAGATGCTATGTACGACTTCGCATTTACCTACAAGGCGACAGAAGGTAAGGTATACACGGGCCGTGTAGACTATTTGGCAGAATGGAAGGGAAGTGATGCCGGTACCGGTGAGTTTTCCATTGGTTCTGCAGAGACGCCTTGGCCTGTGCAAGCGGAAAGTGCCGGCGATTATGTGTCCAAACTCTTGGTGGCGTTTCTCGTGGCATTGCTGACATTTGCGTTCTTCTTCCTTGTCATGAAAGTGCTCATTCCATTCATCAACTCGAAGAGATTTGCTTCAAAATACTATAAGCCTTACCAACCAGAAGAAGGTGTTACCCGCCGTTTGTGCCACTATTGCCGTCAGGATATTCAACCAGGACAGAAAGTCGTGGTAAAATGTAAGCATGTGATGCATGTCGGTTGTTGGCAACAAAATGGATACAAGTGTGTTGAATATGGGCAGAACTGCAAAGAGGGTATCCAAGACCATGTTGACATGAAGGATATGTTCAGCCCGGCATCGCTGCGCGACACCTATCAGGCTTTTGCCGGAGTTGCTGCGGGTCTGGTCAGCTGGATTGTTTTCGAGTTGACGGGAAGAGGCCTGTTCAGTGGTTTGGGAAGGATGATTGCCGATGTATTCTATCTTAACAGTGAAAGAAAAGCCAATATGTTGGTAGACTGTGGCGCCAAAGTTTCGGCATTGCTGACAGTCGGCCTGTTGCTGGGATTCTTCCTTTCATTGGTATTCCGCTATAATGACGAGTATAGGAAGAAGGATGCGAAAATCTACCTAAAAATCTTCGGACTCTCTTTGCTGTCTGGCTTGATTGGATTTGTGGCAATGTTAGTCGGGGGAATTCTTTTCTGTCTGTTGCTTTCGGCAATAGGTACGACCTATATCCCTTGGTATTGTTCACTCCCAGCTTATATCATTTTCTCGATTTGCATGGCACTGAGCCTTACCATAAAGTCGTCGATTCCGACCAAGAGCGCACTCGTTGGCGGAGGAATAGCAGCAATAATCGGTTTCATCGTTCTTTATTTTGGCGGTGTCATCAGTTCCAAAATGGGATGGATGAACATGTTGCTCGACTTTATTATCTATGGCGGAGGACTCGGAGCATCCCTTGTTACAGTGCGTATGCTTGCTGAGCGTTATTTCCTTGTTATCAAAAATGGTATGAAGGCAGGCCAGCGCATACCTATCCATAAGTGGATGAACGCCACAGGTGGAGGAAATAAGGTGACCATTGGAAAGACTAATGAGTGTGAAATCCAGATGAACTGGGAGAAGGCCAACAAAGTGGCCGATAAGCATGTGCAGTTATATATTGACAAAACTCGTGCCTTGCCTATGTTGTCCCCCTTGGCAGAGGGAGTTGTCCTGAATGTCCGTTCTACCCTGCCTGCCAACAAACAGGTCGTCCTCAACAACGGCGACACATTTACCGTGGGCGACACAATTTTCGAGTATGTAGAATCTTAATGCTGTATGGAAAAAGAAAAGTATGAATGGGGGGAAGGCGTCTTTACGCTGCTCTCTTGGTTCAAAAAGGAACGGGTAAAGAATGCCCGTGTTCTGGTTGCCGGTTGTGGCGCTCTTGGCAATGAGGTCGTCAAGAATTTGGCGCTCTTTGGCGTAGGTCATATCTATGTCGTTGATTTTGACAAGATAGAACTGTCAAACCTTACCCGCTCTGTTCTTTTCCGTGAGGAAGACGCTTACAATCATGCTTATAAAGCAGAGATTGTCGCAAAGCGTGCCCGTGAGATAAATCCGCAGATAGAAGTGGTGCCCATTGTCGGAAATCTCTTCTCTGAAGTAGGTTTTGGATTGTATCGATCGGTTGATGTGGTAATAGGCTGTCTTGATAGCCGCATTGCTCGCTACCAGTTGAACCGCCTTTGTCTGCGAGCTGGCAAGAGTTGGATAGACGGCAGTATTGAGAACCTAACCGGAGTGGTGAAAGTCTATGTTCCTGGATTGAATTGTTATGAGTGCGGCTTGTCGCGCGATGAATTCAACCATATCATGCTCCGTACGGGTTGCGCCGATGTGGTGCGCTCCCAGACAGCCCATGGCCGTGTGGCAACCACCCCAATCAGCGCATCGATTGTGGGAGCTTTGCAGGTGCAGGAAGCCATGAAGATAATTCATACGATTGATCCTAAAGAAGGTGGTGGCGAGGCCGAAGCCATCCCGTTCAAGACCCTTCAGGGGAAGATGCTTCGATATGAAGGCATGACCAATGCGATGAATATTTACAAGATTTCGTCCTGGAAGAACACCTGTGCGGCCCATGAGCAGTGGAACGATGTCATTACTGCCGAAGAACTTTCTGCTTTGCAGACCGTGGAAGATGTTTTGGCTAAGTTGAAAGATATCCTGCATGTGGAGAATGTGGAAATAAACATGTGCAACAACAAATTCATAGATATTATAGCGACGGATTATCCGCAAAAGGAATTTGAGGTGATGATCCCTGAGTCGAAACTGGAGAACTTTATAAAGAAAGACAAAGAGTTGCGTTTGTTGAGTTACCGCACACTTATTCACAAGCATTTCTACGAAAACATTGACAGTAGTTTCCCCTACAAGGCAAAGACCCTTATGCAAATAGGAATACCGGCATTTGATGTTCTTCAGGTGTCTACGGAAAAAGGTGTGTTCTATGTAGAACTGTCAGCCGATCACTATTAAAATTAATAAGGAAAAGACTAATGCAAAATCTCTTGCCTTTGGACATCAACGCCGAATTGCTGCTGAACTACTTCCCTTGCGGCAAGTTCAGGATATCGCTTGATGGCTTGCACAAGCGCAATTCCTACCACGATATTCTCGATGTGGAAGAGATGCCCGATAAGAACGCCATTCATGCTCACCTCGGCCGTATGAGCATCTACAACTCGTTGCCCGAGTATATGTTTCATGCACTCGACCGGTTCGACAATCTGCCGGTGAACAACGAGAGCGAGGCTTTTCATAACGAGGTGGACAAGCAAGAACAGGAGAAAGCAAACGCCACAAGATTCTTTTCTCCTATCGATGTGTTGCTATTTCATCTACGGGCAAAGGTAAGGGGACAAATAGAACAGTATACACGCGGTAATGTTGTGATGCAGCAGATTCTTGGTGACAGATTGACGGAGGAACAGCACAAAAACCGTTTTATCCGCCAGTTGGAACCATTCCTCCCTCAATGTAAGAATATCCGCGGAAACCGTTCCCTGCTTACCTTGCTGCTTCGCAAGGTTTTGCTCGAAGAAGGTCTGCGAGTGGAAATCAAACAAGAATTCCGCCAACTCTCAGACGAGCATCCTCGCTACGAAAACCATGTGGATGCCGTGTTGGGTGATTCCTATGTAGATGATACCTATTATGAGGAAGTTGCTGTCTACACCATCAACTATTGGTCAGATGAGGAATGCAAGGAGGGTTTCCTGACTTTTTTGAAGGAAATGGACGAATTACGCATATTCATTCGCGATTATTTCCTTTTTGCAGAAGACGAACTAGTGTTCCGCATCGCAAAGGACGGACCTCCGTTGCGTTTGAACGACGATAAATGCTACAACTATCTGAATTATAATACAAATATTTAAAATATTATTTATGCCAAAGAGAATAAGTTGGAAAAAGGGCATGCGCCTCACCGATGAGGTGCTGATTGCTGCCGACCAATATATGTCGGAATCTGTCGGTCAGGCCGTGGCCGTGGCTGCTTGTGGGCGTTTAGGCCTTTTCACTCCTACCCGCCCGTTCCATTTGTCATTGAACATTTCAAGAGGGTTTGTTGAGGTTGAGGAATTGTCATGTTTGGCTGTCACAGGGGCGGGCGATATCATTGATATCCAGTATGACACGAAATATTCCAATTCGTTCGATACCCGTGTGCAGATACCGGACAATGGCGATGTCAAGGAATATATCCTTCTTGTCAAAGCGGATCCTGACGAATGGAAAGAGAATGCCGAAGGATGCATGGAACCGAACTATACATTTGCCTTGCTTGAACCAAACAAGGCCATTGGCAACCATGCAGTTCCAATCGGCCGTCTTGTGTTCGACGATGGATGGCGTGAGGATAATGTGAACTTTGTTCCGCCATGCCTGTGCTTGTCGGCTCATGGTAAGTTCATGGAATTGCACGAGCAGTTCGTCTCGCTGATGCACAGCATAGACGAAAAGTCAAGCAAGCAGATAGATACGGGAGCGCGTAAAGCCATCAGTATTTATTGGCCGGTGGTTCAGCAAATGCTCATCGTCGCTAATACGGAATACGAGACAATGACGCCGCAACAACTCCTTGCGTGTGTACAGCGTGTCATTGCCGCATTCACTTGTGCTTGCGACCTTGACGAAATCCTTTCGTTGGAGGATGCGGAAATTTTCCGCAATTTCACAAGGGCTCCGTTCAGTTATCGCGTTGCTTATCTGCGTATCAAACAAGGACTGGGAATGTGTCATGCCATCAACGAGAAAATTGACAAGTTTAGCCTGCTGAAGATAGAAGAGCCGAAACCGGAACCCATTCCGGAGCCGGAACCAGAACCAGAGCCCAAACCCGATCCACGCCGTTTCTGGGAAGGTAAGCAAATATGAGATTTATAAGTACACCCTTACAATTCATGGATTCGGGTACGAAGCTCCATCGTGGAATAGGCGACCGCATCCATATGATAGACAACTTGGTTGAACTCATTGTCTTCACTCCTCGTGGTGATTTTGAGGCTGACCCTGATTTCGGATTTGAATATTGGAACCACGAATTCTCGAATGTTCACTATCGCGAGTTCAATGCTGGTCAGGGCGCCAACAAGTCTGGCAATCTCTACAATGAGGTCACCAAGAAAGAGTGCGAGGATAGCATCAAGCAAAGCCTTGCAGCCTACGAACCGATGCTAAAGAATGTCGTGGTGAGTATAGAACTCGATGCGGCTGCGGAAAAACAGCGTCGGCGCCGTCGGGTATCATCCAAGTATGCTGTGAATGTGATTGTTGAAGGAGGCATAGATGATGGATTGGGCGTCCTTCGTCCTTATCGTAAGGTTGTGGTGTTCTTGGTGGAACCCACAGTAAAACGACAAATTTGATAAACATGGATGTAGATTTAGAGAAAAGAATCAATGAGGCCATAGAGACCATGCAGCAGATTTTACCGGAGGCAGTTGACATTTATCAATTGGATCCGATGGCAAAAATCATGCTGGTGGCTTTAGTTAGCGAAACTTCCAAGATACAAGATTATGTGGATGGAACCCTCCAGCGTATCGTTGAGCGTTTCTGCACAGATTTTATTCCGCGCAAAAAGGTAAATGCCATGCCGGCAGTTTGTTTGGTCAAGCCGATGCTAAAAGCGGATCACGACAGTTTGTTCGTTGTTGAGTCTGGTGCATCGTTCACTTACAAGTCCAAATACAATAAGGATGTACAGTTGAATTTCATTCCCATATTCAATACGACCTTGTTGCCTCATAGTGGAATATATTTGCTTAATCATCGGTTGCTACGCCATCCCGGGGGGACGGTCAATGTGAAGATGGATAAGCCCAATCGTCTTTTCGTGGGAGTAATTGCGCCTCTGGAGGTGAATTGTCTGAAGGGACTTTCATTGCTGCTTCGCGGTACTAACGGGGTTGTGCCGGAGCATGTCTATGTTGGAACTGATTTTACCGAAATAGATTTTGCTCCAATGTCGGAGTTGGAGAAAATAGAAATGGCCGATCCTTTTGACTCTCAACAAGTGTCGGGCAATTTCTTCTCGTTTGTCGAGAATTGGAAGGAGTGCCTTCTTAACATGCCAAATGCATCATTGCTATACATAACCGATTCCACCAAAGACCGTGATATGTACAAGTCACGAGCCTATCCCCGGGCCTTTCAGAAGTGGTTGGAAAACGAAACACTTGACCTGTTCAAACAAAGCACAATATGGTTTTGTCTGGATTTTCCTGAAGGATATGTGGTCCCCGACGACTGTGCCGTGGAATTGGGTGTCCTACCTGTCACAAACATCGATGTGTGTACTACCATGCTTACTCAGGCACAGCCCATCGCAAAATTGCAAGAGGACACCAACTCATTCTTCTTGGATATTCTGGAAACCAGCACAGCATCCAACCGCCAAGGTTTCTCCATGAATAGTGACGATATTCTGGTGAGAGATTTTGACGCTAACTGCTACAATAACGGCGACCTTTACCGTGATGTGCGTAACCTCTATAATCGCTTCATTGACGACTACTATGCTTTCATCGAGTATAATGGCATTAAGGATGGAGATGTGCTGAAAAAGTTACGCGAGACAATCAACAAACTTGGAAAGAGTGTTGGGGCACAAAACCAGCAGTTCAAGTACGACAGTGGCACCTATGTCATGAAAAATATGGATAGTTCTTCGGTTGCTTCGAACATCAGCGTGCGCTTTATTACGACCAAGGGCTTGGCTGGGAACACGCCGAAATCAGGCGAAATGTTGGAGTGCAAAAATCTCCCGGGCGTGAATCAGAATGCTCCCATCGTTATCCAGGGAATGGGCGGAGCCGACAAAGCCTCTGCCGATGAGCGCTATGAACAGTTACGCTACTATTCGCTCACAAACGATCGCTTGTATACCCGTATGGATATAGATGCTTTCCTGCGAAAGGAAATTATGGCCGAATTTGGAAAGGAAGAATTCAACAGAATTTTCATCAATATTAGCGTTGAAGGGACAGGCGGAGAAAAAGGCTTGCAACGAGGTATATACATTGACATCTCTTTCAAAGATAGGAACAATTACGAACATGCCGTTCAGATCTCGTTCGACACATTGATGCAGCAGCGAGTTCGCAATAAATCTTGCATTTCAATGCCAATTACCGTTACTTTGAAAAACTTGGAGGATTGACATGGATTACAACAGCGAGAATCCTATTTATCCGCGGTTGACTACTTACGACACGCGTATGCTTCAGGGCATACAGCACAAATTGAATGTCATCACCACTTTCCTGCATTGCACATGGGGCGTTATACCGGAAACTGGCATGCTGGACGATGACACGAAAGGTGCCATTAGCAGTTTTCAGCAGTGGGTTTCTTTCGAATCTACAGGAGAAATAGATACCAATACCGAGATGAAAATAGAAGAAGTATATTGCTGGAGCCTGCGTGCAAAACAGATCAGTATAGACGCATCGTACGACTATCAATTGTTGGAATGTCCCTCGCTGGCTCCTGAAAGTCTGGGCAAGCGTATGTTGATTTTGTTGTTTTTTGTCCTTTGCTCGGCTACGACAATGATGGCACAGTCATCATCAGACATTATCAACTACATAAACAAATATAAGGGTATAGCCCTTGATCAGGAAAAGAAATACGGAGTGCCGGCTGCCATCACCATTGCACAAGGCATCCTTGAGTCGGGTGCTGGAAAAAGTGGGCTGACACGCAATGCCAACAACCATTTCGGAATTAAGGCATTTGGTGGATGGACAGGACCTGTCTATCATGCTTGGGACGACGAACCAAACAAGAGCCGTTTCAGAGTATACAGTTCTGCAGCAGATTCTTTTCGCGACCATTCTTTATTTTTAAAGAACAACAGCCGTTACCGAAGCCTCTTCTCAAAGAGCGTATACGATTACCGTGGATGGGCAATCGGATTGCAGAAGGCAGGGTATGCTACAGCAAAGACATATGCAGCCTCACTTATCGGATTCATCGACTCTTATCGTCTTTACGAAATCAATGGCGGTGTGAAACTGAAGGCTGGAAAAGCAGTGGTGATTACTCGTCAGGCGACGGTCAATCAGAAAGCAACTTTCGACGCATCTTGTCAAGCCAATGAAGACGAGCAGTCGGAAGAGGAAGAAATGGTTGCCAGCGTGGTAAAACGCTATGTGGTCGATATCAACGATGTGCGATGCACCATCCTCTATCCGGGCATGACTTTGTCAAGCATAGCCATGAAATACGACATCCCGAAGGAAAAGCTTCTGGAATATAACGAGGTGGCCAGCGAGAATGATTTCCATGAGGGTGACATCGTTTTCATCGACAAAAAGAAAAACAAATACACCGGACCGCAGGATTTCTATCGGGTGCGCAAGGGTGATACGCTTTACGGGATTTCCCAGAATTTCGGAATCAAGTACGCCAGTCTGGCAAAAATGAATAAAAAAGACATTTTTTCCCAGTTGCAAGAAGGGGAGAAAATAAAACTAAAATAGAGTGAAAATATGATTGATTTAGCACAACTTGCTCTAAAGAACGAACTTTTCGACGGCCGTTACAAACTGTTACGGCCATTGAGTACAGAAGGAGGTACAGCTGATGTTTGGCTCGCATTGGATGCCAACACAGTAAACGACCGTGACAGGCTTTTCCAGCCAGAGCCTCTGACCGAGGAGGATTTGGAAGAATTGCAGGGACTCCGGGTGGCCATCAAAATTTATCGTCCCAAGAATGCATTGGACATTGAGGGAGAACAGCAGTTTCGCGACGAGTTTAAGATAGTCTTCAATTGCCATCATGCCAACCTGATTCATCCGACTTACTTCTCCATCTCTCAGGAAACACCTTATTTGGTCTTGCCATATTGCGAAGAAGGGTCTGCCTCTTTGCTTATTGGAAATATGAACGACCCCAACGAACTGTGGAAGTTTATAGGCGATGTCTCTTCAGGATTGGCTTATCTTCATGCATGCACACCTCCCATCGTCCATCAGGATATCAAACCGGGTAATGTGCTCATCGACGACAAAAAGAATTATGCCATTACCGATTTCGGCATCAGTGCCAAGTTTGGCAAGGATCAGCATCTCTATTATTACGATGACGAACATAGCGGAACCTTGGCCTATATGGCTCCCGAAAGGTTCATCGAAGACATTGAGCCCATGCCGGAAAGCGATGTTTGGGCATTCGGAGCAACATTGTATGAGGTAATTACTGGGCAGGTGCCTTTCGGTGAAGATGGTGGTCAGGTTCAGACGGCAGCCACTCCCATGCCGAAGATATCCGGCGTGTCCGCCGATGTACAGCGGCTCATTCACGCCTGTCTGCACTTTGACCCATCAAAGCGCCCGACGGCCAAGCAAATTATGGAGGCTGCTCGGGCTCGGCAGTATCCGGTAAAGTCAAAAGGATTGCTCTATGGCATACTGGCTTTCTTGGCACTGGCTGTCATCGGAGTACTTATCTACCTGTTCGTCTTGCAGAAACAGAACAACATGGAATTGCAGCAGGTTCGGCAGATACCGCCGGAGCAAGTCTACAAAACTGCGTTGGCACGCCTGAACACGGACAATCCGGACTCCTTGAAACAGGGATTGGTTCAGATGGATAGCCTGAGTGGAATTAACTACATCCCAGCCATCTATCAGATGGCATACACCTATGGATGGTATTCCGATTCAGCTTCCGTCAAGCGCAAGGAATTGCTGGGCATAGAGATGGACGAGAACTATCTTCCCAAGGCAGATTTCTATAGTAATAAGGCTGTGGGGTATTTCACCCGTATCATGGAACTCAACGATTCCGCATTTGCAAATATTAATGCCAATGCGACCTATCGTTTGGCTTGTTACTATGTCATGCCCAATAACAACTATAAGCCAAACTATGAAAAAGGTAAGCGCATACTGTTGAGGGCACGTAGTTGGGCAACACTTGCCAAGGACGATGAACTGCTGGAGAAAATCAATCGTGGTCTTGACACCTTCGAGTAGTTTTGTAAAAAGTGAAACAAATCAAATATTTTCTTAAGGATATGAAAAGAATCATTCTGTTAATGGCAGTCATAGTCTTTTCGACTATAGCAAATGCCCAGGTCGCATCGTGGCTCATTCCGCCAGTTTACGACGAAATCTATAAAGTGAGTGGCGCCGACCTTGTCTTCACTGATTCCGTAGGTGAGACTTCTTTGTGGACCTACGATGGGCGTCGTATATTCAAAACCACCGATACATTATTTCCCTTTCAGGACGATGTTGCTCTCCTGACCAAGCAGAGCACCACACAGGTGGTAGGATTTGTTTCCTCCAGCGGACAGTATATTACACTCGACAACTGTCTCGTCGTTCATGAATATCCCTATTTCTCCGAAGGATATTTGGCAGTTAAAAGCATGACCGACAAATACTATTACTATATCGACCGTCGGGGAAGAAAGGCCATCAAGAACTGTGCTTCGGCCTATCCGTTCTGTAACGGCTATGCCAAGTGTGAGGCTTACCAATCGTCGCAGAAGAGAGACGGAAACTCCAATCTGCTGCTTGACCGCTATGGGAAGCCCGTCAAGTTTACTTACAGCGGCAACCGCATTGACAATGAGGATGTCGCTTTCCTTTCTTCGGTCAACGACGAGGGCCTGGCTGTGTTGGTAGTCAACCAAGAGGTTCTTTTCTTCGACAGCAAGTCGACGGAACTGAAGTCGGCTAATGCAAAGGTGGAAGGAGCGGCAACCGACTTTTGGCAGCAGATAGACCGGGATTTCAGTGAATTGACGGCCGATAGCAACGGGAAAAGTGTTGTATTCCGCTTCAACTACCTGTGTCAACTTGTTGAAATGATTGTCGACGGGACATCGAAGGCCTATGCGCAGCGTGAGAAACCAGAATGGGATCCCGAAACAGCTTTACGGTTGAGCGAGAACAGAGGAAAGTATGGAATCCGAATGGATGGAAAAGAGGTACTTCCACCGCAGTTTGCCGATGTACCTACCTGTTTTGAGAACAAGGCGTTTGTTACGGTTTCGCGTAAGAAGGGTATGCTTCAAGTGCTTCCCGATGAAACTTTTGAGTTTAGCATGAATAAAGGTAACGACATCGCTTTCCGCCATCAGCGCGTAGAAACCACCTTGCGCGTGGATCTGCCTTCATCCATTTCTGCCGAATCGGCAACCGTTGAGATGGATCCTGATACGGGATGCGACATTGATGCATCTTCTCGCGATGCCAGGACAACAAGCTTTGGAAGTTCGCTCCAGTATGGATGCATCCTTACCATTCCGAAGAATTTGAGCGATGAGACAACCGATGTGGAATATCAGGCACGCGTATGTTATGATGGACTTATCTCTGCGCTTGTTCCTTTTACGGTCAAGGAGTGGTACTATAAGTATTTCAACATTGATGTCGAGGATGTTGAAACAGTCATCAAGAACGGCAATCTGTTCTTTACTTTCAACATCTCTGCCGATAAGTTACCCGGCGAAGAAGACTATCCCAGCACTGTCGGTGTTAGGGCAGGGAAATTGCCAGTGCATTTGGAGAAACTCTCTGAAACACGCTACAAGTGCAATGTGACGGGTCTGCGCGATGGGGTGAATCAGGTGTTCATTCAGATTCAGGAACCCGGTTGCCCTGTTTCGGAATATCCCTTCGAGGTGTCCTACACAAAACCCGTTCCGCAGTCTACAAGCAAGCCTGCCGTGGGGGAGCGCGTAGTCATCAAAAACAATTCGAAACCGAAGCGTCCGGCTCCGCCACAGCCTGCCAAGCAACCGAAAAAACCACGACTTGAAATTTGATACGGCTATGAAAATCAGAATATCTGCCCTTACTGACATAGGACTTGGACGCGACAACAACGAGGATGCGCTTGTCTATTGCGCTGACTTGTCAAAGCAAAACTGGAAAGAGGGGGGCACGGACGGCTATGAATGCCTCGGCGAACTGGGTGCCCTCTTGGTTGTTGCCGATGGTATGGGAGGCGTTAATGCCGGAGAGATAGCCTCCTCGCTGGCCATAGAAACGGTGAAGTCGCATTTTTCGGTAGTTCACATCCAGGAGGCATTGGCGACTGGAGAAGAGGGTGTTAAGACTCTTTTGAAAAATACAGTCACGGCAGCCGACGACGCAATAAATCAACGAATGGCAACAGATATCGAAACAGATGGCATGGGAACAACCATCGTCATCTGCTGGATACAGCAAGGAGGGATAGCCTACTTCGCCTGGTGTGGCGACAGCCGTGGCTATCTTTATAATCCTGCTACGGGACTGTATCGTACGACAAAGGATCATTCACTGGTGCAGGAAATGGTTGATAAAGGCGAGATATCCGAAGAAGAGGCCTTCAATCATCCCGACAGCAATATCATCACACGCGGGTTGGGCGGTTACCAAACCTATCCTTCGCCGGATATTGTCACTTTCAACCTTCATGCAAACGATATTGTGATGCTTTGCAGCGATGGTCTTTGTGGCTATTGTGTTGACACCGACATCCAGCGTGTGTTCTCTTCGGAACATGTGGACACTGCATCATGCTGCGGCAAGATGCTCCATCGGGCACTCGATGCAGGCGGAGCCGACAATATCGCCATCGTCATGGCATCACTCGTCGATGACGACAAGGAAGGACCAGTAACCGTCAAACGCTCTTGGCTGCAGCGACTGTTTGGTGTTCACAAATCATAGATACTTTCCATTCAAAGATACGATTAAGCGAGCGAAAACCAAATTTACTTGTTTTTCCCGGGCGTGAGAATCTTATCTAACAAGAATAATGTAACCGCCCCAACTTCCAATCATGGGAGTTGGGGCGGTTGCTTAAGGTGAAACCAGAAAACGAAAGATACGATTAAGCGAGCGAAAAACCAAGTTTACTTGGGTTTTCCCGAGCGTGAGTATCTTATCTAAAATATATGCCTTTTTCACTTAATGACAAAAAACTTCACTATATTTGCAATGAACCTACACTTGAATGACATGAAACGAGCCATCACCATGAGCCTTTTGCTGACTTGCTGTATGCTGGCGGCACAGGCGCAGAATACCATTGAGAGCATTCGCAAAGCCTATCAAGAACGGAAAGAGTATATTGCACTTATGAGTGACAATTTTCCCAGTGAGGGCATTCCGCCGGAATACTACCATCTGCATGTGATGCAGAACCTGCCTGGAACGGGAGGGCATCAGGAACATGTGCGGATGTACTATGGTGAATTGCCTCCCGAGGAGGAGGGTGACCCCTATCCGCCCCATTACTTGAGTTTTGTCACCTCGAAGTATAACTTTGCGGCGCGGGAGTATTACGAGGAATACCTTTACGACAGTTTGGGAAGGGTGATGTTCATTTATGCCCGCACACCCTCCGTGGACCTCACCAGCATGTATGAATTTCGCCTTTATTTCGATGGGAACCGGCTGTTGCGGCTTAATGTAAAGGAATCGAAAGGGGAACCGTTCGATGGCGAAACGGCCATCAGTTTCAAAGATGTCTACACGGGCAACAAAATAACGGAACAATATTCCGAATACTGTTCTCAATACACCTCCAGCGCCCGTCGGTTCCTCAAGATGTTCAAGGCCATTGACGGCAACACATATCTGTAACTGGCGGAAAAACTTAAGATTGCAGGGGCGGCTGCGACTTGTCGTTCAATTGTTTTTGCATGAGTTCCTGCCTCTTCCGTTGCCGGTAGACGGACATCATGATGATGCCAGCCACAATGGGAATGGTTGCCACAGCAATAATGGCGATGGCAAAGATGGCACCGAAGGCAGTGGCAAAGCCACCCTGGCGGATGATTGGAGCCGGGTGCGTTTCCATCAGCGAGTCGGCCAGCACTCGGTCTTCCATCGAGTCGACCTGTGCCACCCACGCATTGTATTCGTCCCATTCGGCATCATTCTTTTTTCCGGCATTCTCGTCGGCAGCCCAAGAGCCCACGGCCAGAATTATGGCAAAAAGCACGGCGAGGCCTCCTACTATCAGCAACGAGCAGCCACAGCCTTTGTAAAATCCTTTTTTCATATTGTTTGCATTTCTGCAAAGATACGATTAAGCGAGCGAAAAACCAAGTTTTCTTGGGCTTTTCCAAGACTGCGGTTAAAGTATTTCCGGCCTGAAGCAGGGATGTTTTGGGAAAATAGCTATATTTGCAGTGTTATCAAAACAGAATACCAGCATGGAAGTAATACAAAGTTTCACCATCGACCATACGCGTTTGAAGCCCGGCATCTATGTGTCGCGGCAAGACAAGGGATTCACCACCTTCGACCTCCGTATCACGGAGCCCAACAAAGAGCCTGCCGTTGCTCCTGCCGCCATCCACAGCATGGAGCACCTCATGGCCACTTGGTTCCGCAATTCGCGAGTAAAGGACGATGTTGTCTATGTTGGCCCCATGGGCTGCCTGACGGGCATGTATGTGGTGATGACAGGCGACTACTCTGTACAGGATATGCGGACGCTGACCATGGAGTGCCTGCGGTGGATGCTCACACAACGGGAAGTTCCTGCCACCACACCCGAGACCTGCGGCAACTGCCTGCTTCACGACCTGCCCATGTGCCTGTGGGAGGCACGGCGCTACCTCGAACGGCTGGAAAACGACTTCCACTGTGAGTACAGCAAACTCCAGGTGATGCTGGACGACGGGAAGCTCTTTGCCGATGCATAGCCTGTCCGGTAACATCCCCCATCCTTTAGAAGTCAAAAAAGGCTGAATAAAGACAAAAGCATACTATGGAAAACCAACACCTGATTCTAAATGCCAACCCGATAGTGGCATTCCTCGGGAAGCCTTCCGAGACATTTACCAAGGCCGACATTATCGACTATATCGTGAAGAATAACATCAGCATGGTGAACTTCATGTATCCTGGAGGCGACGGAAGGTTGAAGACACTGAATTTCGTCATCAACGACCTTGGCTATCTTGATACCATCCTCACCTGCGGGGAGCGTGTGGACGGTAGTAGCCTCTTCTCTTTCATACAGGCCGGGTCCAGCGACCTTTATGTATTGCCCCGTTACCGGACTGCCTTCCTCGACCCCTTTGCCGAAATTCCCACGGTGGCACTGCTTTGCTCGTTCTTCGACAAGGACGGCCATCCGCTGGAATCGTCCCCGGAGCATACGCTGAAAAAGGCTGCCGATGCCTTTCGCAAGGTGACGGGCATGGAGTTTCAGGCCATGGGAGAATTGGAGTACTATGTTATCAGCGACGACAAGGGCATGTTCCCGGCTCAGGACCAACGCGGCTATCACGAGTCGGCACCATTTGCCAAGGCCAACGAGTTCCGCACCCGTTGCATGCACTACATAGCCCAGGCCGGAGGACAAATCAAATACGGTCATTCTGAAGTGGGAAACTTCTCGCTCAATGGCAAGAACTATGAGCAGAATGAAATTGAATTCCTGCCTGTAGCCGTTGAGCAGGCTGCCGACCAGTTGATGATAGCCAAGTGGATGATTCGCAACCTGGGTTACCAACTGGGCTATGACATCACCTTTGCACCGAAGATTACGACAGGAAAGGCCGGCTCGGGACTGCACATCCATATGCGCATGATGAAAGACGGGCGGAACCAGATGCTTTCCGAAGGCGAACTCTCCGAGAGTGCCCGCCGCATGATTGCCGGCATGATGGATGTGGCTCCGGCCATCACTGCTTTCGGCAACAAGAACCCTACCAGCTATTTCCGTCTCGTGCCCCATCAGGAGGCACCTACCAATGTCTGCTGGGGCGACCGTAACCGTTCGGTACTGGTGCGCGTGCCCCTCGGCTGGTCTGCCAAGGGAAATATGGCCGCTGTTGCCAATCCGCAGGATGCCGTCCTGGCCTCCGAGAGTTCAGCACTCTCCCACGAGAAACAAACGGTGGAGATGCGCTCGCCCGACGGTTCTGCCGACCTCTACCAGTTGCTGGCAGGTCTTTGTGTGGCGTGTCGTCACGGCTTTGAGATGGAGAATGCCCTGGAAGTGGCCGAGCGCACCTATGTGAATGTGAACATCCATGCCGCCGAGCATGCCGACAGGCTGGCAACATTGGCACAATTGCCCGACTCATGCGTGGCTTCTGCCGATTGTCTGGAGCGTCAGCGGAAAATCTTCGAGGAGCATGGAGTGTTCTCGCCGGCCATGATTGACGGCATCATCGCCCAGTTGCGTGCCTTCGACGACAGGACACTGCGCCGCACCATTGAAAAGTATCCTGAAGAGGTTCAGAAACTGGTGTCAAGATTCTTGCATTGTGGGTAAAGTTGGTCATTCCGTTCCATCGTGTAAGGATTCAACGCCAACTCCATCCCCGCCTATCTGCTGCCCTGCATCTGTTCGCCCGCTCTGAACGCCTTGCTCTGTACCATTCTCCGTCCTGTATTATTTCGTTCATGCTGGCAGTGTTTGCCGTTGCCATCGTGCTTGACAAGGTTCGGTTGGCAATATGGCGGCCGATAGAACGGCGGTTGGGATGAGTCCGTTTTGGTGGAGAAAAGAAAAAAGGAAGACCTTTGCGGCCTTCCTTTTTTCTTTATTTGCGTCCGAAGTCGGCGGGTATTTCCCCCCACAGCCTTGTCTGCCAGTGGATGATGGGTGTCTGGATGGTGTGTGTGCGAAGCCAGAACTCGGCGCGGGCAATCACATCGTAGAGTTGTTGTGTCTCTTCCGTGCGTGGCAGTTTTGTCTTGCACTGTTTCTTGTTCACCCATGTGATGGCGGTAAATGAGTCGGAATAGATGGTTTTCCCGACTATTCCGTGCTTCTCTATGAGCGCAAGGGCATGGACTATGGCAAGGAATTCGCCTATGTTGTTAGTACCTTTCATCGGACCGTAGTGAAAGATGCGCTGACCGGTGGCCAGGTCGATGCCTTGGTATTCCATGGGACCCGGGTTCCCGCTGCATGCGGCGTCCACGGCCCATGCGTTTGCCGTCACATCGGGGTGGAGCGGCAGCACGGTGTCGTGGCGGTAGTCGGGAGGATTGACAGGATTGGTGGCCATGTTCGGAAGGGATTTCGCTGTGTTGGCAATCTACATGCGTTCCGGCACTTCAATGCCTAGCAGGGCCATGCCGTTGCGGATGGTCTTGGCTACATTACGGGCCAGCAGCAGCCGGAAGTGCATTGTGTCGGCGTTGTCGGCGTTCAGGATGCTGTAGTCGTGGTAGAACTGGTTGAACTCCTTGGTCAGTTCGTAGCAGTAGTTGGCAATACCGCTGGGGCTGTAGTCCTTGCCTGCCTGTTTCACGGCCATGCCGTACTCGCTGAGTT
>CALFJA010000002.1 GCA_937877605.1 uncultured Prevotellaceae bacterium
TGAAAAGAAAGCAATTACAGAACCAAAGTTTAGCAAGGTGGGGGATTTTGGTGATGGTTTGATTAATATTCAGATAATGAGTGGTTATAAAGATTATAAATGGGGAGCAATAAGCACTATTGGAGATACCGTAATTCCTTGTATTTATGAAGCATTCAAACCATTTGTAGATGGAAAGGCCAAGGTTAAAAAGGATAGCGTTTGGAGTATAATTGATACTATAGGGAATGAAATACCTGAATACTTTATTTTAAACAATGGATTTGTCGTTTATAAGTCTCTCTTTAATAATCGATGCGGACTTATGAATGCTTCAAGAGAAATAATTACTGAGCAATTATTTCTGCAGATTGATGATTTTTGTGAAGGTAAAGCAAAAGTTAAAATTGGAAAAGGTTCTGGAACTACATGGGGGTATATTAATGAAAAAGGTGAAGAAGTTTTTAAAGAGCAATTATTAAATGGTGACATAATTAAATACGAATCTGTTTTACAAGGTAAATGCGGTTTAAAGAAAAAGTCAGGCGACATTATAACAGATTTGATATATGACGACATCAGACATTGTATAGATTCTGTTGTTGAAGCACAAAAGGAAGATAAGTGGGGGATAATAGACGTTAATGGTAATGAGATAGTTCCTTTTATTTATAAAGACATTCAAATAATTAGTCGTGAATTATTTAAGGTTGCTATAACTGAAAATATTTATGGTTTCTTTTCTACAATAACAGGCCATAAGAATAAATGGGGGCTTATTGGTAAAGAAAATAATGTTATTGTGCCTCTTGAATTTGAAATAATCGAGGATTTCAAAAACGAAATTGCCAAAGCGATGAAATATGAAAAGTGGGGAATTCTAGACATTCACGGCAATACTATAATTCCATACGATTATGATGAAATAGAACTATTTGAAGATGGCGTTGCAAAAGCTAAAAAGTATGGCAGATGGAGTAAAATAAATGAAAAGAATGAAGAGTTGTATACATTTACGCCTTTGGAAAATGGATTGATTGTTTATAAGTCTGATTTTCTTGATGCTTATGGCATTATGGATAGTCAGCATAACCCCAAAACGCCTCCTCACTTTTCGATTATTAAGGAATTTCATGATGGAGTTGCATTGGTAAAAGAAGGGGGGAGTTGGGGCAAATGGGGTCTTGTCGATTCATTGGGGAATGAGTTGACAGGGTTCAAATATGATGAGCTTAGAGAATTCCAAGATGGGAAGGCAATTGCAAAAAAGGATGGATATTGGGGTGCTATTAACAAAAATGGGAGAAGTATAGTTCCATTTAGATTTAGTGAAATCAGAGATTTTGTTGATGGGAAAGCATGGGCATCTGGTGAATACGGAGATTGGTACCTGATTAATGGTAGAGGGAATAGATTAGATATTGAAATTCCATGTGATATTGAGAATTTGGAAGAATTTGTATGTGGGAAAGCAATTGCGTGTGGTTATGTTGAGCGTAATGTTAAGTGTTCTGGAGTTGTAGACCAAAGCGGTAGAGTAATAATTCCATTCATATATAGCCATCTTGAATTAAGCGAGAATAATTTATATATAGCCGAATTACAAGCAAAGTATGGCGTTCTTACAATGGATGGTACTATTCAGATACCATTTATTTATGATTACATTCAAGAATCTTTCTATCAAGGCAGAGCAATAGTAGAGCTTAATAGTAAGTATGGGGTAATAGATGTAAATGGCAATATACTTATTCCATTTGAATTTGAAGAAATAAAGTATTTTGACAAAGGCTATGCAAGTGCCAAGAAGAACGGGAAATATGGAATCATAGATGAAAAAGGTGATGTCATTGTGCCCTTTGAATACATTGATACATCTGTTAAATCTTCACATGAGTTTGAAGTAATAACTAGAGTAGTTGGATATGGTTGGAAAAAAACAAAGTATTATAAAATTATCGATATTGATAAAGAACATGCAAAACCTGCACAAGATAATAAGAATACAATTTTAATTGAAAAAATCTGTAAAGATGAGATATATTTAGCTAAAGTAACAGGAAGAATAAAGTTTGGCGTTTTTATTAATATACAAGATTTAGGAAATGCTCTTATTCCCGCTAAATATTTAAAACAGATTGGAAAATCCATAAAAGACTACAAAAAAGGCATGCAAGTAAAAGTTCAACTCTTACATATAAATGAGGAAAAGCAACAGGCGACCTTTAAGATAGTAGAGAATATATAATATCAACACCTTACTTTTTATTGACATGAATCCAAGTCATAACTTAAGAGAAAGGAAACCAGATTTGTCTCCATTCCTATTCCATTTCACAAGTGGTGAGGATCCTTTTGAGAATATTAATTCAATTATTGATGAACAGCGTCTTGTATGCAATAGTAGTGCAGAAGATTATCTGAAAGCAGTATGTTTTACAGAATCACCTCTAACACTGTCTCAACAAGTGTTCAATTATATGAATTCATGGTCTAAACCGCGTTTTTCTAAGTATGGAATAGGGTTCAAACGTGACGTACTAATTCGAGATTATGCAGCACGTCCAGTTATCTATGGTGACGAGCATGAATATAAGCTATTGCCAGATGAATTAAAATGGAGATTTGAACGCTTGGATGTTAGCCAACATGATTTCCAATGGTTAAGGGAATGGAGAATTAAAGGAGATACATTTGATTTCTCTAATATCCCACCAAATGATATAATCATTATCACTCCTACGACTGATGACTTGGAAAAAATAGTTGCATTTCAAGAATTTGAAGAATTAGATTTTGAATTTGATCATGGTGAGACTTTTCCTTCTCCAATTTACAAACTCTCAAGGGAGTGGAAAGGAGTTTCGTTCGAAATGTTATCGTCTTATACAACTGACAAAGAGTTAGAAAACGATACTGATTTACAGGAAATAGGAGAAACAATTCATTTGCAATAATTATGGAGAACTTAGATTTACTTGTAAAAGAACTCTGCAAACTCCCTGACGAAACGGGATGGGTGGAGTTTAAGCATAATAATGATGAGCCGCACATGATTGGTGAGGACATTAGTGCATTGGCTAATAGTGCAGTGTTGGCAGACCGTTCACATGCCTATATGATTTGGGGCGTGGATGATGGTACGCACGATATAATTGGAACAAATGTCAGGCTGAAGCATGCAAAGAAAGGGAATCAGGAGATAGAGAAGTGGCTGAGATACCTCTTGTCGAAGAATGCCGACTTTGAATTTCAGTCGGTAGATGTTGACGGGAAACATGTTGAGATTATCATTATTGCAAAAGCGCTTGGCGTGCCTGTCACCTTCGAAAAGACTGACTATATACGAGTGGGCAGTTACACGAAGAAAGTCAATGAGTTTCCTGTATTGCAGGCTCAGTTATGGGACAGACTCAGGCATGAGCAGTTTGAGGATACATTTGTAAAGATTGACTTGACCTTGCAACAGGCTTTGCGATTGTTGGATTGTGATGCTTACTTTGACATTCTGCAAATACCCGTTCCAACAGATACTGGTGGGTATGCCCATTATCTGGAAGAAGATGGTATCGTCCAGAAACAGGACAATGGGCTTTATGCCATTACGAACCTTGGGGCAATTCTGTTTGCGAAGAAATTGGCAGATTTTCCGAGATTAGGGAGAAAGGCTATCAGGGTGGTGCAATATGAGGACAACAATCGGCTAACAATCCTCAAAGAAGATACAATGTCCGAAGGATATGCCATCAGTTTGGAGAAAGCGGTGAAGTATGTCAACACATTGTTGCCGTCAAAGGAAGACATCAATTCTATCCGCAGGGTGACAAACAGCACATTCCCACTGCCAGCCATTAGAGAGGCTATTGCAAATGCGATTATTCACCAAGATTTCTATATCGCTGGGGCAGGACCTGTCGTGGAACTGTTTGCAAACAGGGTTGAGGTGACGAATCCTGGTGTGCCTCTTGTGGAAATCAAGAGAATCGTGGATAATCCGCCCAAGTCGAGAAATGAGAAACTTGCATCATTAATGCGCAGACTCAGGATGTGCGAGGAACTTGGACGTGGTTGGGATAGAATGATTATAAGTTGTGAGACGCTGCGGCTTCCTGCTCCACGCATTCAAATTTATCAGGAGTCTACAAAGGTGTCGCTGTTCTCTCACTTTGAGTTTTCAAACATTCCTGTGGAGGATAAACTTTGGGCTACCTATATGCACGCTTGTGTGAAGTATGTAGAAGGTGACGCACTTACCAATGGATCACTGAGAGAACGATTTGGGCTGAAGGATACTTCTGCTGGCAGTATTTCACGACTGATAAAAGAGGCAACAGAGAAGAAATGGATTAAGCCACTCGACCCGACAACAGCGCGACGCTATATGAAATACATCCCATTCTGGGCTTAGATTTAATTTGCCTGTAATTTGCTGGCATGACAAATAAGAACGGAGAAATGCTTTATATAGGAGAATTGTAGGTGTGATTTTAATTTGCCTGTAATTTGCCAGAGTAAGAAATAATGTAAACATTTAGAATGATGATATTTGGAAAGAAGATAAAGGAACTCCGAGAAGAACATGGGTTGTTGCAGCGACACTTGTGCGCAGCCTTAGAGATTGACACCCCGATGTACAGCAAGATTGAGCGTGGAGAGAGAAAGGCAAAGCGTAGCCAGATTCCCATCATGGCAAAACTCTTCGAGATAGACGAAAAGGAATTGCTGACAATTTGGTTGGCAGACAAGGTGTTGGATACAGTTGCAGGTGAAGACGAAGTAATGAGTGATGCCATCCTGTATGCCCAAAATGAGATCAATCCTGTTCCATAGAACGATAAGGTGCAAAAAGTACATGATAATCTTTGGTGGTACGGATATTATTATGTACCTTTGCAACCAGAAAGAGCGTTCTTTGGATTTGTGAAAAACGTGTAGGAATATGTAAGTCCTCTCGTTTCCAAAGTGTTACCTATTCTTGTTTATCCTACAGGTAACACGCTGATTTCCAAAAGAATTTAAGAATAGTATCGTTTTCATCAGTTACTTTTACAATCAATCTGAGCGTAAGCAATCCCACTCCAACAGCCACAGCGACAGTTCAAACATCAAATGAATTTGTAGTGGATGGTATCTATTATAGCAAGACCTCCGAGACGACAGTGGCTGTTACCTATCGCGGTAGTTCATACAGCGATTATGATGATGAATATTCCGGAGATGTGAACATTCCGAGCAGTGTCACCTTTGGAGGCAAGACCTATGATGTAACAAGCATTGGCGATCAAGCTTTCGCTGGCTGCACAGGATTAACATCTGTCACTATCGGCAACAGCGTGACAAGCATCGGTGCTTGGGCTTTCGACTACTGTACAAATTTAACAAATATAAAGTGTCTGGCTCAGACACCTCCTACTTGTTATTCTTCTACATTCTATAATGTAGATAAATCTGCTTGTGTCTTGGAAGTTCCACAAGGGACAGTCCCAGCCTATCAGGCTGCCGATTATTGGAAAGACTTTGTGAATATTAAAGAGATAGCATTACTAGGTGATGTGGATAACAGCGGTGTTGTCAACATCAACGATGTGGTATGCATCATCAATCACATTCTGAATAAGGAAAATGTAACATTTATAGAAGAAGCGGCAGATGTTGACTGCAGTGGAACTATCAACATCAACGATGTGGTAATGCTTATTAATAAGTACATCCTCATGCGAGACAACGCTCCTGCCCAGGAAGAAGCAAGCAAGGCCCCGATGCTGACGATGGCAGACAATAACTACCTGCATCTAGCTGACATCGAGATTCAGCCCGGTGAAACGAAGACCATCGAGATGCTGATGACCAATGCCAATGAAGTTAAAGCCATACAGGGCTACATCAAACTACCGGCGGGGCTGTCGTTCGTGACAAAGAGCAACGGCAAGGTAGATGCGAAGAACATCGACGACCGTGCCGAAGACTTCACGCTGTCGTGCAACATCCAGGCAGACGGTTCGCTGACCTTTGCACAATATTCAGGTGACGGCTTTACCTACGAGGGCAACTCAGGTGGCATTTTCACCTTCAAGATCAAGGCCGACGATAGTGCCACACCTGGAACATACAGCATAGACCTCACTGATGTGGTGCTCTCCATCGGCGGTGTGGGCTATGACATACCAAACCGCTCAAGCGGAATTACCATCGGAGGCTCGACTGGAATCGATGTAATTGATAATGGTAATATAATTGATAATTTAGAATTGATAATTGATAGTTCTGACTGCACCATCTATACCCTCGATGGTCAACAAGTGAATCACTTGCAAAAAGGTGTGAACATTGTCCGGACAAAGGACGGCAAAGTTGTCAAAGTATTGAATAAGTAATTTCTTTCTCTGAAAAATAAGAAGGCTTCTCTCGGTGTAAACTGAGAGAAGCCTTTATGTTTACTCTTCCTAACAGCCTTGCAGTCGTAGAGAAGAGAGTGGGATGCAGAAACGAAGTAGAGCAGAAGGTGATATCTGCACGAAAAAGAGTATTGGCAGGATGTCAGATTTTTCTCTATATTATATTAATAAGGTGAAATTTATTTCTTGATAACGGCGCGGACGATGAACCAGAGGTGCATGCCGACGGTGCGGAAAAGGCCATAGTGGCGGCGCATGATGCGGAAGCGTTCCATGAGCGAGGCGCGGTGGTTTTGCACGGACATGCCTCCCGCCAGATAGTCGGCCACCACCAGTTCGGTGTTTTTCAGCGTGCGCTGCTCTCTCTCGGCCTGTTTCATCACCCGTATGCACCAGTCCACATCGGCAGAGAAACGGTATTTAAGGTCGTAAGGCTCGTTCTTGGCTATGTCTGTGAGTGCATAGAATGCTTGGTGACATACCACCATGCCATGGAGAAAACTCACGGATGTGAGCCTCTTGGGTGTTTTCAACCGTCGGTGACGCACAAAATTGTTCTGTTGGTCCACGATATCGGTTTCGCCGTAGAGTACACCCGGCAGTCGCTCACCGTCGCCCACGCTGTTGGCTATCATCTCGAGCGTGTCGGGCGAGGGTAGGGCATCGCCTGCGTTCAGGAAAACAATGTAGGTACCTGTGGCCAGTTGCAGTGCCTTGTTCATGGCATCGAACAGCCCGTTGTCCTTTTCCGTGAGCAGTTCGATGTCGTGCATGGTTTCCTTTTCGGCCGACTCCTGCCTGTACAGATCAACTTTCTGCAGCGTCTGGTCGGTGGAGGCACCGTCGATGATGAGGTGCTGCACATAGGGATAGGTCTGCCGCAGCACGCTTTGCAGGGTGCGGTCGATGACCTGTGCTGCATTGTAGGTGCAGGTGGCTATGGTGAAGGTAATCATATCTTCAGTTTTTTGAACAGGAGGGCCTCGTTGTACACTTCTATATAGTCGAGCGCGACGCTCTGCTGCGAGTATTTCCGGTGCACTTTGCTGCGTGCCTCGGCTGCGAGGCTGTCACTGTCGGCTTCGGTGAGCGTCCACCTGATTCCCTCGGCAAGGTCTTCCGCGTCTTTGTATTTGGCCACATAGCCGTTTTTCTTGTGGTCGATCATCTCGGGTATGCCGCCCACCTTGAATCCGATGCAGGGTATTCCGCATGCCAAGGCTTCCATAATGGTGTTGGGAAGGTTTTCTGAAAGTGAGGGGAGGATGAAGGCATCGGCGGCTTGGAACAAGCGGACGAGGGTATGGGTGTCGGAGGTATAGGTGACGGGACGGACCTCGAAGCCGTGTGTGTTGAAGGTATATTCCTCGCTGTTGCCGCCGAGGATGACCAGTGCTACCTTTTCTTTGAGTTCCGGCTGTTGTGCGGCCAGGTGGCGGCAGGCTTCTTCCAGATATTGTATGCCCTTGAGCTCGTCGGTGACTTTCTGGGCGGCGAAGAGCAGCAGTTTCTTTTCCTGGGGCAGTTTCAGTTGTAGCCTGGCCTCGGAACGATTGCCGGGCTTGAAGGTCTGTGTGTCGATGGGGTTGGGAATATTGGTGATTTGCTGTCCTTTCAGCAGGGCGCTCTTCTTTGCCTCGGCCTCCAGCCAACGGCTGCAGGCTACAAAATAGATGTGGGCCTTGGCCAGCAGGCGTTTCTTCCGGCTCCATACCTGGGCCGAAAGGTCATTTTTTGAGCCGTGTCCGGGCAGGTATTTGCAGTGGTGGCATTGGTTCTGGTAGCTTTTGCAACCCAGTGTGACATGGCAGATGGCAGTGGTTGGCCATGCATCGTGCATTGTCCAGACGACGGGTTTGCCGCTGTCGACGATTTTCCTGATGTCCTTCAGTGAGAGCATTCCCTGGTTTATCCAGTGCAGGTGGATGATGTCTGCCTCCTTGAACTCCTTCAGCCGGGTGATGTCGGTGCCGCTGTTGGCTATGTCGAGCCTGAAAAGGTTTTCCCTTTTGAAGTGCAGCCGGCGGAAGATGGCGAGCCTTTCGCGGAGGAAATGCCACCGCTGCTTCCACGAGTGGGGCAGTTGTACCACGGAGATATCGTCCGTCTGCTTGTCGCACACCAGCATCTTGGCCTTCTCGCCGTTGTTGTTCAGCGCCTCCATGAGGCGGTGGGCCGCCACGGCTGCGCCGCCGCTGTTCTCGCTGGTGTTGACAATGAGGATTCGCATGGGAAGGAGTTGTTTTCAAAAGCAAATGTAGTGTATTTTTGGGTTTATGCCAAGAAATCGGCGGGTTTATTCACCTGCACCGCAAAGGGGAGTTTGATTTAGGTCAAGAAAAGGGTATTTTTAGGGATAAAGACTTGGAAAACGCTTTCCGGTTTCGTTTTTCGGCCTATCTTTGCAGTACCAAAAGGTTAATAGATTGTTTAGGTTAGTAGTAATAGATTTAGGTTTTTAGTTTTACATTTAAGGTAAAAAAAAGATTGTTTAACAGGAACAATGGACACCGTGAGGTCTCCATTACTTTCGAAAAGGATTTTTAGTTAAACATAACCTATGTGCGCTGCCGCTCGTTGAGAGTAGCAGCGCATTTCTTTTTGTGCGGAATCAGCCAGACGGTGTTTGTCCAGTCTGTTTACTAAAATCGTGTTTTGTTAACATTTCTGCCGTGTTAAAAAGCGGTCGGTGGGGTGCAATGCCATCCGGCCGGAGAAAAGCCCGTATTCAAGACTTCTGTTGATAGTCAACGAGTTGCCGGCACTTTTTCGGCATTTTCCTGCCAGCTAAATTCCAACTGCCTAGGTCTTGGACTGCAACTCCTTGGCTTTTGTTGTACGACTCTCAGGCGGTTATTAGGTGAAAACCATGCTCTTTTGGGCTCGTTTTTAGTTAAATAGCGTTTCATTTCTTAAAAAACGCCTTCCGGGAGTCCCAAAAACGCCTGGAATTTTTGTCAAGGATTTTAACCGGCAGGATGGCTCATACAGGCCGATGAAACGAAGCGGGGCCTCCTGAACAAGTCAGGAGACCCCGGTCTCTATGCTGTTGTGCCGCTATTTCTCAATCAGTACCACGGCGTATGCGCTGATGCCTTCTTCCCTTCCGGTGAATCCGAGCCGCTCGGTGGTAGTGGCCTTGATGCTGATGTTGTCCTTGTCGGTCTGCAGCACCTCGGCAAGGCAGGCCTTCATGCGGTCGATGTGCGGATTTATTTTCGGGCGTTCGGCACAGATGGTGGCGTCGATGTTGCCCATCCTGTAGCCTTTTTCCCGCACCAGCGCCATGGTCCGGCGCAGCAGGATTTTGCTGTCTATGTCCTTGTTGTCGGGGTCGGTGTCGGGGAAATGGTAGCCTATGTCGCGCAGGTTAGCCGCACCGAGCAGCGCGTCGCAGACGGCATGGATCAGCACATCGGCATCGCTGTGGCCCAGCAGGCCTTTCTCATGCTCGATTTTGACGCCGCCCAGCCACAGGTCGCGCCCTTCCACCAACCGGTGGACATCAAATCCAAAGCCGATATGTATCATCTGCGGCGGAAAAGGTCTTTAACGCCGTCCATGTCGAAGGTCAGGGAGAAGCGGAGTGTCTGGTCCAGAGGGTTGCTCTTAGCGGTGGAGATGACATAGCCCGCATCCAGGGCGAATACATTCATCTTGAAGCCGGCGCCCACGGTGAAGTATTTGCGGTTACCCTTGTTGGGGTCTTCGTGGTGATAACCGGCGCGGACGGAGAACTGGTCGTGGTAGGTGTACTCTGCACCCACGCTCCATTGTATTTCCTTCAGTTCCTCGGAGAAACCTCCGGGAGCGTCGTTGAAACTCTTGAAGATACCTGAAATGGAAGAAACATCGTAGTAGTCCTTCTGCACGCGGCGGTTATAGTCCTCCTCCGACTCACCTTCTTCAATGCGCGGTTTGGTGGGCACGAGCAGTTTGTTGGCATCGGCGGCGACGGTGATGCGGTTGTATTCGTCGATGGGAATCATGAGCGAGGCACCCAGACGCAGGTTGGTGGGGATGAATTCGCTGTTCACATCGCCTCCGAAGGTAATCTTCGAGCCGATGTTAGAGATGTTCATACCCAGTCCGAGCTGGCATTCACGCTGTCCGATGTTGACATAGTTCTGGTAGTAGAGAGCCACATCGGCGGCAAAGGCCGAGCCTGGCGAGGAGTCGCTGGTGTAGTCGTAGGTCAGGTCTGAATAGATCCAGCGCAGTGCGGCGGCCCAGGAGAATTTCTCGCTGAGCATCATGGAGTAGGCCACATCGACCGACATCTCGTACGGGCTGATGGTCATCGAAGGGTCGTCGTCGAGCGATGTCGCCACCTCACCCAGCGAGAAGTAGCGCAGCGAAGCCGAAATTGCCGAGTAGTTGCCTATGCGGTAGTAGCCGGACAGATAGGCCAGGTCGATGTCGTTGACCAGTTGCCGAAGCCAGGGAGTGTAGTTCAGCGACACGCCTGCACGGCTGATGTTGAACGGATACTTTGCAGGGTTCCAGTATTGCGACACTACATCGGGATCGGTGGCGGCTCCCACATCGCCCATACCGGCGGCACGGGCATCCGGGGCAATCATCTGTGAGGTCACAGAGTAGTAGACCGGGTTGAACATATCGCGCTTGTCCTGTGCCCAGAGCGTTGCCGCCGACAGGAGAAAAAGCGCAAAGAGGCTTAGCTTCTTGGTATTCATGACGGATGGATATTGTCTTGTTATAGGTAATGTATACGGTAATTCGGTACTATAAGAACGCAGACACGGGTCAATTATTGCTCAGGATGATGAGTTTCTTGGCTTTGCTGGTCTTCTTGCTGCCGTCGCTGGCTATGCTCACACGGTAGACATAGACGCCTGTCTGCAGCCGGCTGCCGTTGTTGACGGTGAGGTCCCAGTCGACGGTGTAGGCCCCCACGGTGCTGACATCGTTGTTCTGGTGCGTCCAGAGGGCACGTCCCGCCAGGTCGTAGACGGTGATTTCCACATCGATGGTGCCGCCGGTGCGGTCGTGGTTCACGATGAATGTAGTGCTGGAGGATGCCGGGTTGTCGGTCACGCCGATGCTGTAGAGGGTGGGCTCGAGCCCTTTCACCACATTGAAGTCAAGCTCGGTGGTCGACGAATTGTTCAGAATGTCCCATGCACGGAACAGCAGGCGGTGCGGTCCGGCCTCCAGTTCGGGAATGTTGTACCAGGTGGTGCCGCTCGTATAGCTGCCGAAATCGTAGGTGAAGTTGTCGTTCAGGATGTAGGTCTTGCTCTTCTGCCCGTCGATGATGAGCTCAAGGTCGTGCCCAATGCCGTTGCCCGTGGCGTTGATACCGTCGTTGTCGGCGATGTTTGCCACGAAGTAGGGGGTGGTGTTCACATTACCGCCGTTGACAAACGAGGGCGAATTCAGGTAACAGTAGAGCGACGGGCCGATAAGGTTGCCGTTGTCGATGGCCGAACCGCCTATGTAGAAGTCGGTGGAGACACCGTTTGCCAGGATGGTATGGTCGTTGTTCACGGCGTAGAGGTTAATCATCCCGAGGTCGTCGGCATAGTTGATGTCCTTCGGCACGGCGAAGGTGAACTCAAACTGTCCGTTCACCACATTGTTCGAGCCGCTGAAGAGAGTCTTGGTGCGGTCGTAGAAGGTAAAGGCGCGGTCTGCACCTGAACTGTCGGTATAGTCGTTCAGTTTGCAGGTGATGAGTTCTTCGGTGTCGCGTATGGTGGCTGTGGCCACGCCGTTGAACCCGTCCTGGTCGACGATGTGCCCCTTTATGGTGGCCGTACTGCCGGCTTTAAGGGTGGGGAAGTCGCTGGCGGTGGCAAGGTTGATGCCGTTTATCTCGTCGATGACCATGCTGGCGGTGGGTCGGTGGAGTGCCAGCGCCGGGTCGCCGAGCAGCGAGTACTGCAGTTTATTCTCGGTCCTGTCCTGCCCGGTGCTGATAAGCGCGTTCTTTGCGAGTCGCTGTGCCTCGCCGAGGGTGGTCGGACGGCCGTCGGTCAGGCTGAGCACATACTGCAGGAAGGCCTGGTTGATTACCTTGTTGTAGTTGGCATACACAGTGCGCGTGGTGCCGAAGAATGCTATGGCACCGCCGTTCTTGTTGAGGATGGCGGCCTCGCCGATGTTTTCAACATTGCCGTCGAAGGGCATGATGTCGCAGGATGCGGTAATCCAGAGCGGCAGGTTGCTGTTGTTGAAGTTCTCGAAGTCGCTCCGGTGGAGCACTGCCTCGTGCGAGAGTTGGTAGACGGAGCCGTGCCCGGCATAGTCCATGATAAGCGCACCGTTGTTTTGGTTCTGCTTGATGAGCTTGGTCACATCGGGATAGGTGTTGCCCGTGGATGAGGTTTCGCGCTTGTAGGCATCCCACATGATTTTGCGGATGAGGAAGTTGGGGTAGAGTGAGTGGATGTATTCCGCCACCTCGTTCTCGTCGCGCATGTGAAGGTTGCCGTTACCGTCGTCACCCATGAATACGAGTGTGTTCTGCCAGGCACCTGCGTTGCTGTTGTTGGCGTAGTTGATGACCTTGTCGACGAGTGTCTTCGCGTCGTCCTCGGTGGTCACGGGGAATCGTCCGATGGCCAGGTCGAGCTTGTCTCGGCTCGTGGGATTGAGGCCTTCGCCGTCGTCGAGCAGTCCGAACCATCCGTCGTCGACATAGCAATAGACCTTGTTGAACGAGTTTTCGCTCTCGAAGCAGAGCAGGTAGTCGTCGGGATTGCTGTTTTTCCAGTCGCTGGAGTTCATGCGATTGTCCCACGCGCAGTCGCCGAAGAGCAGCAGGTAGCGGGGCAGGTCGCTCTCGTTCTGTGCGCGGTCGTAGAGCATTTTCAGGTATCTGCGGTAGGCGTTGGCGTCGGGTGTGCCGCTGGAGAATTCGTTATAGAGTTCGTCGGCGGCGACGATGTTCACGCGGAGCTGGTCGTTCAGTTGGTGGAAGTTGGCCAGCCGCTGTGCCTGTTTCAGCAGTTTCTGCGATGTGGGTATGATGATGACCATGTCGGCGGGGCTGTCGGCATGGTGGTTCTGGTTGGTGATGTTGTAGACATACTCCGGTGTGGGGAAGGTCTCGTGGGTAAGCTGCGGTTCTTTCTTGGGGGTGGCGTAGGTCACTGCGATGTAGTCCAGGCGCAGGGGGCCGCCGCGTTTTGCGCTGACGGTGACCTGGTTGTTGGCTTGCAGGTTCTCCACGGTCTTGCCAACGGTCACTTCCTTGGCGGTGTCGTAGGTGTCGTAGGTGCTGCTTGTCCAGGCGATGGTGGCGGTTCCGATGCTTTCGCCGTTGAGTTCCACCGCTGCCTGGCTGTTGCTTCCGGCGGTGACGGCCACGGAAATGTTGCCGGTGGTGTCTTCGCGACCGGTATTGAGGGTGAAGGTGTGTGACTCGCCCTCCTTGATGGCAGTGCTTTCAAACAGGTTGCGGCCGCCTTGCATCCAAGCGTAGTTGTCCACTTCGTGCAGTTCGTGGTAGTCGCTGTTGTCGGGATAGAACCCGCTGACGAAAGTGGCGGAGTCGACGGGGGCTACGCTTTCGTCGGTCTGGGTGATGAAGTAGTAACCGTAGTCGCTGTAGGGATTGCGTGTGCGTACGGTGGCAGAGGGTGACTTCCAGCTGACAGGCCCCTGTGCGTGGAAGAGGAGCTTGCCGCCGGCCTGGTAGGTGGGTACTTCCTTCAGGTCGTCCAGCTGCTGCAGTTCGGTGCCGACCAACTGTTCGTTCTGCAGTGCGCCGCCGTATCCGTAGATGTGTACCTTGCCGAGGTCGTTGAAGCCGGCTTTCCTGATAAGTTCGTTGTCAATCTGGTGTACGCCGGTTTCCGCCACCCGTATTTTCGCCCACTTTCCGCTTGCCAGCACGGAGTTCTCAGCATAGCGCCCGGCTACGCTGCCGGCAAACTGCTGGTTCTGCCGCCTGACAGAACGCTTTTTCGCTTTTGCCTTGACGCTGAGCATGAAACTGACCAGTATCTTTGGTTTTTCCTGCAGCACGAGGGGGGTAAATTCCACTTCGAGTGCGGCTTTCTTGCGGTTGAGGACAATCTGTTGCTCGATGACGGGCTGTGCCGGAAGGGGCTCGTCGGTAATCTGCCGGTACAGTTTCAGGTCGTTGGCCGACATGTCGATGTATTCGGGATAGACGATGCTGACGGTGTAGACGGAGTCCTGGTAGTTGTCGGGCAGGGGTATGGAATAGCTGAACCGTGGCAGCAGGGAGTCGATTTTCACTTGCCCTGCCGTCAGATTGAAGAACCGTTGTGCCTGTGTGCCGTTGGCAGAGACCAGCAGCAACGCAAGCGTGAGAAGTCGTAACAGCCTGTCTTTCATCTTGTTGTGTTTATTTGCAGCGTAGTTGCATTACTTTTTTGTCGTCCAGGTAGCCTTCCAGCAGGTCACCGATGTGGATTTCGCCGCTGCCTGCGGGCGTCCCTGTGAAGAGCATGTCGCCGGTCTTCAGGGTAAAGAACTGGCTGATGTAGGCGATGAGCTCGTCAATGGAGCGGAGCATGTCGCTCGTATGGGCTTTTTGCCTGGTCTCGCCGTTCACCTCCAGGCGGAAGGGCAGGTGGGAAATGTTCTTGAAATATTCCTTTTCCACCCAACATCCGATGGCTGCCGACGAGTCGAAAGCCTTGCTCAGTTCCCAGGGCTGCCCCTCTTGCTTGAGCCGTTGCTGCAGTTCTCTGGCGGTGAAGTCAATGCCCAGGGTGAGGGCATCGTAGTAGCGGTAGGCAAAGCGCTGGGGAATGTTCTTCCCCAAGCGGCAGATGCGTATCACCACTTCTGCTTCAAAGTCGATCCGTCCCATGTGGTCGGGAACGAAGAACGGCTTTCCTGGCTTCAGTAACGACGAGTCGGCTTTCAGGAAAACGACAGGACGCTCCGTTATATATAACGCATCCGCGCGTTCTTTATTGTGCGACGCATAGTTCGATGCAATGCAGAATATCTTCATGTGCTTCTTGTTGGTTTGCACAAAGTTACGAAGTTTTTCGGTGTTATCTGCGCTTTTGTTTCCGGTTTTTGTTCCGGCGGTTTTCCGTTTAGGCCCCAGTCGCACTCCGTTTTCCACCCAAACGCAACGCATTTGGGCTCCGTTCGGCAGGTGTTTGGGGCTCAGTTGCAAACCGTCTGTTCTACGGCAATGAAAAAGCCGGAAGCACATGATAGTGCTTCCGGCTTAAACTTATTGGCAGTTTTTAATTGATTCTTACTCTGCGGCGAGGGTAAAGCGTTTGAAATCAACGATTTCCAGCGCCTTGTCCTGTTGCTGGAGCCACATGGTAACGGTGGCTTTGTCGCCGTCGCCGAACTGGAACTCCTGATCGAGCAGGCAGTTCTCTTTCAAGAACTTTTGAACACGGCCCTTGGCAATGTTCTCAATCATCTGTGCGGGCAGGTTCTGCGCTTTCTCTGCGGCAGCCTGTTCCTTCAGCTGACGAGCCTTGTCGGCTTCTTCCTGTGTGAGCCATCCCTTTGCCATGTTCGACTCGATGTGGTCGTCACTGTCAACCAGGTTGGGGTTGATACCTGCCTTCTTCAGCACGGTTTCAACATAGCGCTCAATCTGCTCCAGCTTGGTCTTCTCAACGGCAGTCTTGTATTCTTCGTCGAGAATGGCCTGGGGGACGAGGTCGGCCTTGAGAGCCACCGGCTTCATGGCGGCTACCTGCATGGCCAGTTTGTGTCCCACTTCAGGTGCGTTCAGGTTGGTCTGTACCATGGTGCAGAGGGTGTGGCGGCCCATGTGGTCGTAGGCTTCGATGTTCTCGCCTTCGAGCACGAGGTAGCCGTCAAGCTCCATCTTCTCGCCAGTGATACCGGAACGCTGCGTAACGGCATCCTGTACTTTCTGACCGTCGGCCAGGGTGAGTTCCTTCACCTCTTCCAGGGTCTTGCACTTGTTGGCAACGGCGGCGTTGAGGATGCTCTGTGTCAGGTTGATGAAGTCGGCTCCGTTGGCAACGAAGTCGGTTTCGCACTTCAGGGCGATGGTAGCACCGAAGTTGCCGTCAACCTTTACAAGTACGCAACCGTTGGAGGTCTCGCGGTCGCTGCGCTTTGCTGCAATGGCCAAGCCGCGCTCGCGGAGCAGTTCTTTCGCCTTGTCAAAGTCGCCGTCGGCCTCGGTCAGGGCTTTCTTTACATCGGCCAGACCTGCGCCTGTCATGGCACGCAGTTTCTTAATGTCTTCTATTGTAATAGCCATAATTGAAATTTTGTGTAATGATGAATGTTGAATGTGTAATGAGATTATTCAGCTGCAGGTTCCTCTGCGGGGGCTGCTTCCTCTACGGGAGCCTCTTCTGCCTCTGGTTTCGGAGCTTCCTTGCGGGCACGGCGAGTGCGTTTCTTCATTTCGGGAACTTCTTCTGCCTGCTCTTCGGCTGCCTTCTCATCGGCTTTTTCTGCCTTGCGCTCTTCCAGACCTTCCTGGATGGCATCGCAGCAAGCGGTCAGGATGACATTGATAGAGTCCTTGGCATCGTCGTTGGCGGGGATTACGAAGTCGATGTTGTTGGGATCGGAGTTGGTGTCTACGATGGCAAACACGGGAATACCCAGACGGTTAGCCTCGCGGATGGCGATATTCTCTTTCAAAACATCGACAACGAAGAGTGCGCTCGGCAGGCGGTTGAGGTCGGCAATGGAACCGAGGTTCTTCTCAAGTTTGGCACGCTGACGAGTAATCTGGAGCAACTCGCGCTTCGACAGGTTGGAGAATGTACCATCGCTCATGAGCTTGTCGATGTTCGTCATTTTCTTCACGGCCTTACGGATGGTGGGGAAGTTGGTGAGCATACCGCCCGGCCAACGCTCGATTACATAAGGCATGTTTACGGAAGTGGCCTTTTCTGCTATGATGTCCTTAGCTTGTTTTTTAGTAGCGACGAAAAGTACTTTCTTACCTGACTTGGCGATTTGTTTCAATGCGGCGGCAGCGATATCTATCTGTGCCACGGTCTTGTGCAAATCGATGATGTGAATGCCATTGCGTTCCATGAAAATGTAGGGAGCCATGGCGGGATTCCATTTGCGGCGGAGGTGTCCGAAGTGACAGCCTGCCTGGAGGAGTTGGTCAAAATTTGTTCTTGGCATGTTTGTTCTGTTTTTAATTGTTTACTTTCTTTTTAATTCTTTTGTTGTTAGAATCAGCCGGGTGGTAATCGGACGGACCGGGTCCACTCGGTTTAGATGCTAAACTTTCCAGTCTTTTATGCGTAAGTTGTCAGGCTGACAGACTGCCAGCCGTACATAATATTAACGCTTGCTGAACTGGAAGCGGCGGCGTGCCTTGGGCTGTCCGGGTTTCTTGCGCTCCACCTCGCGAGAGTCGCGGGTGAGGAAACCTTGCTGGCGCAATGCTTTCTTGTCCTCTGCGTTGATTTTTACCAAAGCGCGTGCGATGGCCATGCGCAGAGCCTGGCTCTGACCAGTGAAGCCACCACCGTCCAAGTTGACCTTTATATCGTATTTCTCGGCTACCTCGAGCAGTTCCAGCGGCTGCTTAACCACGAACTGGAGGATGGCTGATGGGAAATATTCGGTTAAGTCTTTCTTATTGATAGTGATCTTACCGCTGCCTTCTGTAAGGTAAACGCGTGCTACAGCGCTCTTGCGGCGACCTATTGCATGTATCATTTCCATCTTTTAAAGTTTTATTATTTGTACTGGTTAATATCGATAGCTTTTGGCTTTTGGGCTGCATGTGGATGCTCTGTTCCACCGTAAACATAGAGATTGTCAAGCAACTGGCGACCCAGGCGACCCTTTGGCAGCATGCCTTTTACGGCATGGCGGAGGATGCGGTCGGCACCGTCGGCTTTCTTACGCAGAGACTCGGGAGTGTTGAAGCGCTGTCCACCGGGATAGCCAGTGTAGCGAACATACAACTTTTCGGTTTCTTTTTTACCAGTGAATACAACTTTGTCGGCGTTGATAATGATAACATTGTCACCACAGTCAACATGCGGAGTGAATGAGGGTTTGTATTTGCCGCGGAGCAGCTTTGCCACCTTTGAGCAGAGACGGCCGACTACCTGGTCGGTAGCGTCGATAACAACCCATTCTTTCTGTGCTGTCTCCTTGTTTGCGGAGATAGTCTTGTAACTTAATGTGTTCATCTCAAATTTAATTTACTACTAAAAAACATTTAAATCCCAGGCAAAAAGACACCCGAAAGTGTCCCTCCACCTTATTATAACACTTGTGCGGGCGATTCACTAACCACAAGACCCGGCCAAAAGCCCTGCTATTAACACTCCCGCACCGAGGGACCTAAGACTCCCCTCAGGAAATAATCGGACTGCAAAGGTAAAAATTTTATCTGCCGAATGCCAACCTATCAATGGCGAACATTGTAAAAATTGTAGTTTATTAACAGTTTTAACAAAGTTTAATACATCAACTGATAGGATGAAGGAGTAGGGATAAAAGATACAGACTGGATGTTTTTCAGGCAGGGGGGAAGCGGTGTAGGCATAAAAAGCCTCCCGTGAGTGGGAGGCTTTTGGTGTTTTCCGATGTGAAAGGTCGGTTATCTGACAATGAATTTCTTCTTGTTCATGATATAAATTCCCTTTGGCAGCGGACCGGCGGGCACCTTTCGTCCGTCGAGTGAATAAATGGTGTTGTCTTCGTCCACCACGATTCCATTGTCGATGTGGTGTATTCCGGTCAGTGTTTCCAGGTCGGCAATTACCGAGGCATTGGTAATCTTCTCGCTGGCATTGTAATATCCACCGTTCTCGTAGATGAGGTCAGGGGTCTGGCTGCCTTTGTTATTGTTGTTGAAAATGATGCCGTAGGGTGCCGTTGTCTTTGTTCCGTCGTAGACCCACTCCCATATCTCCGATCCGTTGTAGGTTACGCTGAGTTTGTTGCAGGGCTTTCCGGGCCAGTTCACGCCCAGATAGTCGTAGCCGCTTTGTCCGCTTTCCCACACCCAGCAGTAGACGGAGGCCCAGTTCTGGGTGTTGACGAAGAATGCGTGCTGCTTGTCGGTGGAGGGTTCGGGGTCGTCGCCGCCACCGCCGCCACTGCCAGACTCAACGATGGTGTAGCCGTTGCTTCCTTCGTAGGTGAAGTAGGTGTCGGAGGTGATGCCGGTGATGTCGGCAGTCTGTCCACCGCTTCCGTTGCTGAAGATGATATTGATCGTTTCCACATCGACGAAGGTCTCGTAATAGTAGGTTTCTCCGTCCACTACAGTAGTCGATGTCATTTGCTTTCCTGGCCATCCGCCGTTAGGCTTGTCGCCGCCAGGGGTCCATACATAGAGGTAGGGTGCACTGCTTGCCTTGCAGTAGATGGTGATGGCGGCGTTCGGGTCTACCTTCTTATAGGTGGCCGAGCCGGTGTAGGTCTCGTTGCTGGCGTTGGTGGCACTCCATTCTATGGTTACCTGCTCGCCGTATGCCATGCTTTCGCCTATGACGATGGTCTTCGACTGGCCCGAGGTGAGGTTCACCTGTGTGCCGGAGCCCACCTTGTACCATCCGCTCACGGCTTCGTCGTTGAGGGTGGCGGTGATGGAGAGCGTTTCTGTGCGGAAAGCGCCGCCTGCCGGGTTGAAGGTCACAGCCGGGTTGCCGACGGCATCCTCGGGTCCCCACCAGAAGGTGGCGCCGCTGTCGTTCAGGCCGATGTCGCCCGTTCCACCGTGTGCCACTGCCGAGGTCTTGTAGATGAACTTACCGTCCTCGCCGACGATGCCGCCCGTCCAGTCTTTCACCAGTACGCGCAACTGTCCTTTGTTGGTGGGTGCGCTGACGGTGATAGTAGTTCCTGTGTAGGTCTGTCCGGTGATAATATCGGTATAGGTTCCGCTGGGGCAGTTGCTGAAGGTGGCACCGCCGTTGATGCACACTAGTGCATAGCTGTCCTGTGTGGCACGCTTGAAGGCGTAGCCTCCGCTTGCCGAGCATCCGTCGAAGGTGTATTGTCCCTTGCGGAGTGCGGGAACGGCGGCACGGATGAGGTTCAGCCGGCGCACATGCTGTGCCAGGTCGTGGTTCAGGGTGCTGGCTACCTTGCCCGATGCGGTATATACGCCGAAGTCGGTTGCGGTAACCGTACCGGCAAGGTTTCCGCCGAAGTAGGCGCGGCCGGTATCGCTGAGCGGACCGTTCGGACCGTTGTCAATCTTCTTGCCCTTCTGGAATTCCACCTCGCTGCCGTAATACATGCAGGGGATGCCGCGGAAGGTGAACATCAGCGAGAGGTTCTCTGCCCATTGTGCGGCGTCGCCGCCGAAGCGCACCTGGTCGTTGGGTTGGGGGCCGTAGTCGTGCGAGTCGATGTAGACAAGGTTGTAGGTGGCATCGTTGTAGTATTTGTCGCCACTCTTGGCTATGTTCACGGCACTGGAGGCCGACGAGAAGTTATAGTGCATGGGGAAGTCAATCACATTGAAGCCCGACGACTTCGAGTAGTCGGGTGTGTGGTATTGACTGTTCACGAGAAAGGCGTTGTTCGACTCCTGTGTTGTGCTGGCCTCATCGACACAGAGTGCCATGTTGCCGACCAGGTTCGAGCCTTCAGGCACTACTTGTGTGTCCCACCAGGAGGCATCGGAGTTCCACTGCGAGAGCAGGGCATCGTCCGATTTCCATGTATAGAAGTAGGGCGAGAGGTTGGGCTGTCCGCGGTAGGTCACCTCACTGTAGCGGGCACACACCTCACCGAACATATAGAATGGACATTGGTTCAGTCGTTTCGACTTGTACTGCTCGCCGAGTTGGATAAGTTGCGGGATGATGGCTGCGTTGAACGAGAGGCGTGAGATGTGTCCGGAGGTGTCGATGCGGAAACCGTCCACACCCATCTTGATGAACTCACCGTAGCACTGCACCAGATAGTCGGTCACGGCAGGGTTCTCGGTGTTCAGGTCGACACAGTCGCCTGCTATCTGTCCCCACCAGCGGTTAGGCTCGTCCCAGTTCCAACTGCTCCCCCAGTGGTGCCAGTAGTTGTGCGTATCGTGGTTCTGCCCGTCGGTGTTCTTCATCTGTGCCAGTCGGCGCTGGTATTGTGCCGAGCCTTCTATGGAGTGGTAGTCGCTACCGAGTTTCTCCTCGTTGACAATGAGCGATGCGTCGATGTCGGCCTGGTTGCGGATGTTCTGATTACGAGTGAAGAGTTTGCAGAAATGGTCTTCGCCGAAGTTGCCCGTGTGGTTGAACACCACATCGAGAATCACCTTCATACCCTTGGCATGGGCGGCATTGATAAGGCTCTGGAAGGTTACATCTTCGGAAGAGCCCCACGATGTGCGGCTCTCATAGCGGAGATCTACCTTCGAGAAGTCCATGGCGTGGTAGCCGTGGTAGTCGTAGCCCGAGCCGTTCTGTACGATGGGAGTTATCCAGATGGCTGTGAAGCCCAGTGCCTTGATGTAGTCAAGTTTCTCGATGAGTCCCTTGAAGTCGCCGCGCCAGCACGGGTCTTTCGTCGAAATCTGCTCCGACTGGTTGTCCCAGCAGAGCACATTGTTGCGCTCGTCGCCGTCGTAAAAGCGGGTTGTCATCACGAAATAGACGGTTTCATCGCGGAAATCGCTGCGTGTTCCTTTGAACGAGTCGGCAAAGACATGCGTGCTCAACAGGCAGAAGAGCAGCATCAGTGCCATGCGGAGTTTGGAGGAAAAGTGTTGCATGATAGTTAGGCTTTTATTGTATAATTCTGTTACAAATATACAATAATCAGTCGGTTGTGTCTTTTTCAGTTTAATTATTCAGTGTTTTTGTGTGCAATTGCTTGCGCAAACATGCCCTGAAGCGCCGGTCTCCATTAGCCCAGGGCTGTGAGATTGTTCCTTTGACGGGGACTCTTGTCTACTCGTCAACTTGTCCGCCCGGCCTCGAAGAGGACGCTTTCATAGCGCAGCGGAGAAAGAACTTGTCAACTGTATGATTCCCAGCGACTTGCATTTAAGCCCCAAATGCATCCCGTTTGAGGCCTAAACAGACGGTGACTGGAGCCCAAACGCACGGCGTTTGGGGCTCAGCTGGAAACGGTATTGATTGTGGTCATATCCCTCTGTGTCTCCCCTTATCTTAAGGGGAGTTATGTCTTTCTGCGTGAAGACCCAAAAAACAGCCCGTGGGGATGTTCCTCACGGGCTGATTCTATTGCGAATAGTGTACTTGCACTTACTTCTTCAGGTCTTCGTGGGTTGACCAGAAGTTGATGTTCTTCGGTTGTGCCAGTTCAAACTCATCCTCATGGCGCGGAGCGAGGATGGGGTCTTCGGGATGTTCCGTGTCAGAAACTCCCACGCAAAGCGGAGTTTCAAACTGCGACTGCAGGCAGTCGATGGTAGGAATGATATATTTTTTCATGCTTTGTCCTCCTGAATTATTTAACAATAAACTTCTTGCCATTCTTCACATACACACCCTTCGGGAGCTTGCCGTTCACGGTTCTGCCGCTGAGGTCGTAGGTCGCAGCGTTGTCCTGCCCGGCATTTGCGCTGTTGTCCAGTGCATCGATACCTGTAAGGTCGCCACCGTCAATGCCGATTACCTTCTGTCCTGCCTGCAGCGGGGCATTGCTTGCAGTGCTCTTGTCGGCAGCGTCGAGGTAGGCACGGTTGGTTGCAACCGCTCTGCCGGAAGTTAACTTGTAGAATTTAGCCTCTGTCGTACCTTCAGGTTTCTGCAGGATATAGAACGGGCCTGTTCCGGAAGGATAGGCATCGGTACCAGCCTTGAGCAGGTTTCCGCTAACTTCGGTTGTTTCCTCTGTGGTCAGTGCGAGGGAAATGCTACCTGAACCGGTGTATTCCAGGATGAGCGGAGTGCCGGCAGGGAGGTAGCCGGTGGTCAGACCGGTCATTACTACTTCTTCAGAACTGAACGAAGAAACCTTGTAAACAGCCAGACCGCTGTTGTTGCTGATGGTAGCGCCCAGGTCAACGGGGTTCTGCAGCACATAGGTGCCCATGCCGGCGGTGTTCTTTTCCACGCTCTCTTCAACGGCCGTAGCCACGGCTAAGAGAGAATAGTCGCTTGTGTCCAGTGAGAAGGTCACAGTGTAGAAACCTGCAGCATCGATGGTCAGGGTCTGGTTGTATTCTGATTGATACCAGTCCCAGCCGTGGTCACTGCGGCCTTTATATTCATAGTCGCCTGCAGCGAGATAAAGCAAACCGGTCGTTGCATTGAAAAGGCCTGTGCCCGTACCTGCTTCAGTCAGGTCAAGGTCGGAGTCCCAACCTTCACCGCCAAAGAGTTCTGCGGCTCCAATCACGCTGTAGGTGCTAACCTCTTTTTCAAAGGTCACTGATTTGGTGCGCCAGTTCAAGGTTACATTGTATGTTCCAGTAACATCTACATAGAAATTGCTACCGTTGCTGGTGGTCAATGGTATGTCAGCATGGTGGGCGAAATTGATGTTGTTGTAGTAGGTGGAGTTCGTATCGTCCCAACTTGCGCTTCCATACCAATCGTCGGTATAGATTTTAACTTCGTCGCCTTGGGTCAAGGTGGTGCTAAGTGTGTAGATACCATTCCCCTGGTGAGTCATGCTCAGGCCCGGATCCCAGTTGGCTGTGCCATTGAAGTTACCGCGGAGATAGGCGGTTGGCCATGTGGCATCGCCGTTGCGGACGACTGTCAGGGTTGCTGTGGTTGCAGAGGTGAATTCAACGCTGATGGTGTAGTTGCCTTCCAGTACCTTAAAGGCATTGGTGCCAGCGGATACATTGTAGTTGCTGCCGGCAGTTACAACCAAATCGTTGGAATCTGCACCCCAGCGTGAACCGGCAATGCCTTCCCAGTCGCTGTCGCTGCTACCCAGAGCAGAAGTGAAACTGAAGTAGGCATAATAGTCGTCGTCCTGACCATAGAAATCACCAGTATAGGTATAGGTGTTGCCGCTCAGGGTCATGGTTTCACCGGAATTGGGATGCCAGCCGTTCAGACCGAGGATGTAGAAGTTGGACGGAGCATAAGAGGCATTTCGGGCAATGTTCAGTGTGCATCCGGTTTCCGTTACATTGCTGATGGTCAGCGTAACATCGCCGTTCACAGGGAAGGTCATGTTGTCAGTGCCGAAAGATGTTGTCAGCGTATTGTCGCCTTCCACCAGACCGCTTTTGCCGTAGCAACCGCCATTGAAAACGCTCCAGGAAGTGTCGAAGGTGTCGCTTTCACCTACGCCAGAGAGTTTGAACAGACCGGCTGTTGCGCCTTCGTAGACGAGCGTGTAGGTGCCGTCGCCGTTATTGGTGAATGTCTGTGCACTCGATGGAGGCATGTTCCAGCCTCCAAAGGCGGCACCTGTCACGGCAAACTTGCGTGTGGTATCGTCGAAAGGAGTCACTGTTTTCAATGCAATCTTTGCTTGGTCGGTTGAATAGTTATACTCAATCGTATACTCGCCGGTAGTGGCCACTTTCCACGCTCCACCACTCTGGGTGCTTTCCCAGTCACCTGAAGGTGCAGCATCGTTAGTCTGAGGTCCACGCTGGCTGTCCCAAGCCTGGCTGTCCTTAAAGAATGCAAAAAACTTGCCTGCGGTCAGCGTTGCTTCGTAGGTATAGGTGGTGCCATCTTGAGTCATCTGGACACTCTCACTTGGCTCCCAACCGTTGAAGGCGTCGCCCACAAGCCACATGGCTGCATTGCCGTTAATGGCAAATGCACACAATGTAAATAATAGTGTAAAGATTTTTTTCATGCCTTTTGAAGTTTTAAGTTGTAAGATAAATAATGTTTTATACTGCAAAGTTTATTGAATATTTGGTACAAAGTTATGGACTTTTTTCATATTGCAACACTTTTTTATAAAAAAGATGTATTAAATTGTAATATATTGCCACTTTTATACTGCAAAATGCAAGTTGTTTTGCGTTGGGAAAAGTGAAAAAGTAAGATAACAATATGAGACCATTCTTCGCAGTTCAGGATCTCGGAGTGGTCTGCGCTTTATCGTGTATTTGCCCTGTCCGGGATTGGCAGGGAAGACATCCCTCCTTTGTTCCGATGCATCCCAACGCGCGGAGAAATAAAAAAAGGTACGTACATGCGTGCGCATGTGCGTACCTTAAATATAATCAGTGTGCGTAGGGACGATGTCCCCACGGTGTTTACTTCACTACGAACTTGCGTCCGTTCTGAACATAGATTCCCTTCGGCAACTTGTCGCCCTGAACGCGTACACCACTGAGGGTGTAAATAGCGCCGTTGTTCTGGATTTCGTCGGCGTTGATACCGGTGATGCCTGTGAGAGCGTCGTCAAGGCTGAAGCCCATCACGCCGGCAGGAACGCTTGCGTTAGGAACGCGCAGGTAGGCCTTGTGGCCGATGTTGTCGACAGAAGAGCCGTCGGCATTGAAGTAGTAGAAGCCAACCTTTCCGGTTCCGTCCTTGCGGCAGAGGTAGAAGAAGGTGTAACCACTCTCAACGATTCCGTTTTCGTCCCAAATTGTTCCTACAAGCAGGTTGTCGGCATCGGCTGCCTCGGCATCGGCGGAATTGATAATGTTCAGTTCTACCGTGCCACCACCAGCCTTGTAGAGTACGAGAGCCTGTCCGGCAGGATTCATCGTAACGTTCTTTGAAACAACCATGTGGCCGTCTTGAACCTTATAGGTTGAGGCTGTCACGTCAGCAGGAATCTGGAAGGCTATGTTTTCGTAGTAAATGGTAGCATATTCTGCTTCGCTGATGGTTACGCTGATGGATGTTATCGGGGTCAGGGTAGCCTCGAGCGTATGCGACTCGATATTGAGTGAGAAGGTTATGTCGTACAGTCCGTCGGCTGGAACATTAAGGGTCTCATTGCCAGTCATTGGCAGGTCGTACCAGCCCCAGTCTTGATCTGCGCGTACCTTGTAGTCATAGTTGCCTGCTGCGATGTCTACAGCCGTCAGAGTTGCTTCATAAACGTTTGGATTAGTATCGGCCTGTGTCATTACAACATCGTCAGCCCAGTTGCTTCCGAAGATGGCCTCGTCGCCAAGAACACCGTAGTTCTCAATCACACGCGAACCGTTCAGCTTCTTAGTCGCATAGTCAACAGTGAGCGTCCAGGTGCCTCCAACGCCAACATAGAAGTTGTTGCTTCCATCGCTTGTTGTGAGCTGGATGTCTGTGTGAGCACTTCCGTTAATCCAGAAGAGTGACTCGTCGCCAGTGTTGTAGCCATACCAAACGTCGCCGTCGGTAGCATCAACAACCTTAAACTCGTCGCCCTTGCTCATGTTGAGCGTGATGCTGTAGGTTCCGTCGCCGTTGTCGGTGAAGGCATCTGTGTTGCCCCATTCGTTGAACGAACCGCGCAGCTGCAGCGTCTTGCCTGTGTCAGGTGTAGAGAAGTCGCCGCTCACGGTCATTGTCTTGTTGTTGAAGTCAACAACGAAGGTGTATGTACCGGCAGCAATGCTGAAGTTGTTTTCATAACCGGTAGCGATGGTCACATTCTCATGGTTGCTTGCATCGATGGCAGCAGTGCCGTTATGTCCGTACCAAGTGTTGGTCGAAACGTCAACAACCTGGAACAGTGCGTCGTTAGCAAAGGTATAGTCAGCCAAGGTGAAGGTTCCGTCGCCATTGTCTGTCATCTGAACGCCACCATCTGCCCATGTAGGATCGGTGAAGTCGCCCTTCAAATACAAGTCATTGGCAGGTGCATCTTCTGTTCCTGTGTAGGTAAAGGTTGGATCTGTACCTGAGAAGTCAACCGTAAAGGTGTATGTACCACCAATTGTGAGGTGATATGTGCATGCACCCTTTGCCATCGTGTAGGTCGTTTCCATAGCAATGTCCTCTTGATTTGAGGCATCGTTGCTTCCATAACGGTAGTTGGCGTTGAGGTTTGCCCACTGAGCATCGCTGTCGGCACCTTCTCCGTCGGCAGTAATAAGGCAGAAATATCCTGCTTCAACTCTTCCGCTGTAGGTGAATACATCGCCGTCCTTGGTCAGTTCTACTGCTTTTCCGTTTGCAATGGCTTGAGGATCCCAACCATTAAACTGATCACCCATGAAGTAAAGGTGTTCAGGTGTGGTGCTTGGAGTAGTCGGCCATTCGCCCACGAGCAGGATGGTGGTGTTCTCCGTGTCGAGCACGAAGGTCCAGGTGCTGGCTGCACTGATTTGGAAGTTCTTTCCGTCGGTGCTGGTCATGGTTAAGGCACTTGCGCTGTTTGCTTCTGTGAGTACAAACGGGTCGTCTGCGCTCTCAGCACCATACCAAGTGGCTGTTTCGCCTGTTGTAGACGGGTTGGTCTCCACGCCAATCACCTTGAATTCTGCATCAGCAGCGAGTGCCTGGTCGGCTACAACGAGTTTACCGGCATAGTCGCCAGTTCCTTCGGTGAAGGCAATCTTGCCGTCAGCCCAGGTCGGGTCGGTAAACGAGCCTGCCAGATAGTAGGCTGTGGTGTGCTCCGGCCATGTGCCATTTACGGAAAGTTTGGCCTGGTCAAGGTCCACAACGAAGGTCCAGGTGCCTGCCACATTGAAGTAGAAGTCTCTGCCTGCATTGGTGCTGTTCATTTCAATCTCCTGGTTTGCCTCGTCAGTAATCCAGTAGTAGGAGCCTTCTTCGGCAGTACCGCCGTACCAGACATTGTTGGTCTTATCGTAAATCTTGAAGTTGGTTTCGGAAGGAACGGCCACATCTTCGAGCGAGTACATGCCGATGCCGTCGTCCCAGGTAAATTTGTAAGTGTCGGAAGTTGTCCATTCGTCACCCTCCTTGCTGAGGTCGCTCATGAGATAGAGTTCCGGTTTCGGGGCTTCTTCGGTGTGTACCCACATGGCGATGTCCGGACCTTCTTCTTTCCAGCTAAGTTCAATGCGATAGGTTCCCGGAGCGATTGCGAATGAATAGGATCCTGCTTTCGACTCGTATGGATCGGTGTTGTCGGCCGTGATTGCCTCGTTGTCGCTGTTGGCTCCGTAGCGGCTGCCGGCAATCTCGTCCCAGCCAGTATCGCCGCTGGTCGAAGCCAGTGCGCTGGTGAAACTGAAGTAGGTCTTGCCGTCGCCAGCATCGGGGAAGGTGCCAGTGAATTCATATTTATATTTTCCTTCGGAAATCTCCGAACGGGTCATCTCTGCGGCTCCGCTGGTGGGATCCCATCCCTGCACATTGCCGAGGATGTAGAGATGCTCGGGAGCGTTGACGATTACTTCTGCGGGTGAGCCGCCGATAGTAACGGTCATGGCTGTCAGGTCAACGGTGAAGGTCCAGTCGCCTGCCGGCAAAGTGAGGTTCTCTCCTGGAGTAGCCAACTCGGCAGTGAGGTGGGTTTCGTCGAACTCGAAGGTTGCGTCGGCCTGTCCGTACCATGTTCCGTTGTGGTCTTGGAACTTGAACTCGCTTTCTGCTGTAAAGGTCTGTTCAACATACCACTTTCCGTCGGCATTCTTTGTCATGGTCAAGTCGCCCCATTCGTTGAAGTCGCCTTTCAGATTGAGGGCCTCGTCTACTGCTGGCCATTCGCCTGTTACAGAGAATGTTTGAGTGCTGGGGTCAAGTGTAAAGGTCCAAGTTCCAGCCACAATGCTGAAGTTGTTGTATGAACCGGCTTGGTAAGCGATGTCTGTGCTATTGCTTTCGGTAATGGCTTCTGAGCCGTTATCTACATTACCGCCAAGATATTCACCGTCAACAACAAACTGGAATGTCTGTGCAGCGTCGAAAGTCTTGGTGATTGTGTATTTTTCTGTAGCATCTTTCGTGAGCAGGTCGGTGGTCGCATCCCATGAGTTGAACTCGCCAACGATGGCAATTACAGGGTCTACTGCTGGCCATGTGCCGGCAACAGAGAAGGTTGCGTTGTCGAGGTCGAATGTGAATGTCCATTCACCTGCGGGCAACTTGAAGTTCTGTGCACCGCCGTCGGTAGAGGTGGCGATATTGTCTTTTGTTGCTTCTGTAATGGTCTGAACAGCGCTTTCTGTTGTTCCGTACCAAGTCGACCCTTCTGAGAACTTGAATTCAGTTTCATTGTCAAAGGTCTTCGTCAGTGTGTAGACATTGCCGGTTCCCTTTGTCATCTGCTCGCCTGTACCCCAATCGTCAAAGCCTCCACGGAGATAAACCACAGGATCCACAGGTGTAGTTGACCAACCTGTTATAGAAAGTTTCCCTGCGTCACTGATGGTAAAGGTGAGGTCGCCGCTTCCGTTGGTTATTTCAAAGTTCTTTCCAGTGTCAGACAAGTCGATGTCGGTGCACCAGTCTGGATGAACGCCATAGGTCTCATCGGTACTTTCACCACCGTACCAATTGTCATATTCATCAACAAACTTGAATGTGTTGCCAGTAGTCAGGCCGTTCACCGTAATTGAGAACGAGCCGTCTGCATTTTCAGTAAGGGCCTGCTTGTTTGTTGCCCAATCAGTAAAGTCTCCGGCAATATACCATGCTTTGTCAGGAATCACTACAGTGTTGACTGCAATGTTGAGTTTGCAGGATGTTTCCGTAACATTGCTAATGGTAAGCGTCACATTTCCACTTACAGGGAAGGTCATGTTGCCAGTGCCGAAAGATGTTGTCAGCGTATTGTCGCCTTCCACCAGACCGCTTTTGCCGTAGCAACCGCCATTGAAAACGCTCCAGGAAGTGTCGAAGGTGTCGCTTTCACCTACGCCAGAGAGTTTGAACAGACCGGCTGTTGCGCCTTCGTAGACGAGCGTGTAGGTGCCGTCGCCGTTATTGGTGAATGTCTGTGCACTCGATGGAGGCATGTTCCAGCCTCCAAAGGCGGCACCTGTCACGGCAAACTTGCGTGTGGTATCGTCGAAAGGAGTCACTGTTTTCAATGCAATCTTTGCTTGGTCGGTTGAATAGTTATACTCAATCGTATACTCGCCGGTAGTGGCCACTTTCCACGCTCCACCACTCTGGGTGCTTTCCCAGTCACCTGAAGGTGCAGCATCGTTAGTCTGAGGTCCACGCTGGCTGTCCCAAGCCTGGCTGTCCTTAAAGAATGCAAAAAACTTGCCTGCGGTCAGCGTTGCTTCGTAGGTATAGGTGGTGCCATCTTGAGTCATCTGGACACTCTCACTTGGCTCCCAACCGTTGAAGGCGTCGCCCACAAGCCACATGGCTGCATCTGCATGGACAAAACCTACTAACATTAGGATGAATAAAGTTAATAGCTTTTTCATTGTGTTGTTGTTAAAAGTTAAAAATATAAGGTTTTAGGTTCTCGTTAGTATAGTTATACTGATTTGCAAATTTAAAGTTTTTCCTCTTTTCTTTTTGTAAAAAAAGAAGTTTTTTTTACGATGTTGATGATTTTTAACATTCTGCCGGAACGAAAGAATGGTGTGTTTTTTTCGATGGGGGTGGCTGTCATGCGGCCGTGCAGGGCCTCAAAGAGGTCCAATATCCGTAACTGCTGGTCGGAACGCAGTGGAGGCCTGCAGAAGAAGTGCTGCCGTGTATCTTCCTTCTTCTCCCTCCCCACGCCGCGCTGTGGGGAGGGAGTGCCGTGCGTGGTCTTTGGTATTCCTGCAGGCACCTGCTTTGCAAGCACCCACAGTTATTCATATTTGCCCCCGTTGGGGGCAGGCCGCACCGGCAGAGGGAGGTGTCGTACCAGTATGCAGGGCCTCGGAGAGGTTCCATTTCGCTGTTTCACGAAAATTGCACACTGCCGTTTTACTGCCTCCAGAATCGATTTTTTTTTGAAAAAATAAATTCCTGCCGCAAATAATACGAAATTTCGAATGTTTTTGTAACCTACTGTTGTACAGTCGATTAGCTGGTTTTAAAATTCGTTTCCGACTCAACCGAATGACAACTGAGGTGCTTTCGGCCTCCAACTTCTTAGGTCTTACCCTCCGATAGCACAGGTTTCAGTCTCCATGAACGCAGTTTTCGCTGTGCAAAAGAGCCCTGGTCGGAAGGGGGATGGTCGCATCTTTCCCTTTGAAAATCGTTCTTTTATCTCAAAGAGTCACTATTTAACATTTCTTTTGCCCATTGCACACAGGGTTTAGTTTTAGGTTTAGTTTTTCAGTAGTCTTGCCGGCATTTGCTATGCAGGCAACTACCGTTTGTCCGGTGCGCCAGCACCATTTCAAGAGCACCTTGCTGAGAGAGGCTTTTTTTCGATGAAATGGGCAAAAATTGCAGTTTACCAACTTTTATGTACAAAAAACGCCTTCCTGTGAGGGAAGGCGCTTGCTATGTGGGTGTATTGCTGTTTTTATTTCACTGCGTGTTTCTTTCCGTCGATGATGTAGATGCCTTTCGGGAGGCTGCCCTGTGCATCCTTGCTGGAAACCACCCGGCCTGCGAGGTCGTAGACATTCGGGTCGGAAGAAGTCTCATTGGCATTGGCACTGACGCCGTCGATGCCGGTGAACACCGTCGGGTTGAACTCCTTCAGGTGGGTGATGGCGCTGAAGGCATAGCCGTTCTGGTTGTTGAACAGCGTCCCGTTCCACCAACTGCTGGTTATCTGGGAGCCCGTATTGCCGTACTCGTTTGCCTCGGGCCACCACCAGAACAGTCCTGTGACATTGTCCCAGCTGTTCAGTTCGGCAATGACGGCCGAGACGAGATTGGCCTGCCCTGCGTCGGTGTAGGGATAGGTGGAGGTCATGTCGTATTTGGTGGTGCCGGGCAGTGCCCACTGTGCCGGGTAGGCAAACTCAACCAGCCACACTTCCTTGGTGCCTTTGTTGTTTTTCAGCCACCTGACGGCGTTGCGCAACTGGTTGGGAATGGTTCCGTGATAGGGCGGATAGTAGGAGAGTCCCACAACATCGTAGTCCATTGCATAGGTGGTAGCGTTGGTGTAGAACTCCGTCAGGAGATTATAGTTGCGGATGAGTTCGGTGTGGAGCACCACCTTAGCCCCTGGGCAAACCTCGCGGCATGCCTTGCTGGCACTGTTGTAGAGGTTGGCAAACCGCTGCCAGCCATCGGTGTAGGTGGTCTTTTTCTGGTTGGCGGTACTGGTGCCCACCGATCCCCAGAGCATACCGTAGGAAACCTCGTTGCCCACCTGGATGGCGTCGGGCGCTGCTCCATAGTCCTTCAGGACCTGGAGGGTCTCCTTCGTGTAGTCGTACATCTTGGTTACGAGTTCGTCGTCGCTGAGTGATTTCCAGGCGTCGGGTGTCCATTGGTTGGAAGGGTCGGCCCAAGTGTCGCTGTAGTGGATGTCAACCAGCAGTTTGAAGCCGTTGTCCTTGATTTCCTTCCCCAGTTTCTTCACATAGTCCAAATCCTGTATGGCACCCCAGGAACGCTGGTCGCTTGTGGCTTTCGTCGGGTCGACGAAGAGGCGCACGCGCAGCATGTTCATGCTCTGCTCCTTGAAGAATGCATAGAGGTCGGTTATCTGTGTGCCGGAGGATGTGTAGTATTTGCTGCCGGCTTCCTTGTATTTGGTGTACATGGAGATGTCGCCGCCCATGTATCGTTGGGCATGGATGCCGATGCCGAACGAGAGGAATGCGATGACGAATAGGGTTTTCAGTTTCATTTTCATGGTTTTCTATATGGTTTTGTGCTTTTTCCGGGATTATTTCACGATGTATTTCTTTCCGTCGATGATGTAGACACCCTTCTGCAGTTTGCCTGTGTAGGCCTCGCTGGGCGACAGGCGGCGTCCGTCGAGCAGGTAGATGGTCTTGGTGTTCCATGGTGTTGCCGTCGGGTCGGTCAGGCTGTCTATGCCTGTTGTCTCGCCGCTGATGAGAAACGATGCTGCCGTCACCTTCGAGGCAAGCGATGCCGGCACGGCAAGGTAGGCCTTGTGGGCACCATTGGTGAACGCACCGCCGTTGTCGGCTCCCCAATACCAGCCGAGCGTGCCTGCTTCCTGGGCGGCATTGAGCGACATCTTGTAGTATTTGACACCGCCGGTGGTCGTGGCAGCCGTGTCGGAACCCTTCAGGTGGCTGTTCTCGTCGGCCGTACCCTCTTCGTCGGTCAGGGCAAAACCGTAGGCCGCCGCCGTTGTGGCATTGAGCACCACGGCGGTACCGGCGGGCACCACGGAGCCGGAACTGTAGGTATGGCTGACCTCTACGCGGCCCGAGGAGTTGAACTTGTAGGTATAGGCAGTCACGCCGGCGGGCACAGTAAGTGCCGTTGCGCTGTAGTAAGCCGTAGAGTAGAGCATCGACGAAATGGACATCAGCAGTTCAGTTTGTGTGATGGTGAGTGCGTCGGCGTTGCTCTCGGAGGTGTCCAGGCTGAAGGTGATGCGGTAGGTGCCGTCGACGGGCACGGTGAAGGACTGGTTGCCGCTGGCAGGATATTCGCTGATGCCCCATGTGTCGTTGGCGGTTGCCTTGTAGCTGTAGGTGGTTCCTGCCGTGAGCGCACTGGTGGTGACGGTCAGTGTGTAGACACCGTCGTTGTCGCTGTCGTCCATCTCGTTGGTGAAACCCCAGTCGGAGCCGAACACCTCTTCGCTGCCCAGCACATCGTAGCCCGTGATGGTGAGGTCGGCTGTCTTGGTCAGCGAGATGGAGAGCGACGGCGTGGTGGAGTTGAAGGTAAAGGTCACGGTGTAGTAGCCGTCTGCAGGCACTTCCTGCCAGTAGTTGTCAGTGCCCGAGGGGTACTGGTAGGTGTCATAGTCGTGGTCGCCCACCACCTTGCAGGCATACCATCCGGCCGTGATGGGACGGTTGGTCAGCGTCAGGGTGTAGGTGTCCGAACTGGTCTTCGACATGTTTCTGCCGGTGTTGTCGGTGTTGTTGCCCACATCCCAGTTGGCACCCGTGAGCGATTGGTCGCCCACGATGGTGTAGACCGTGCCACCGTCGGTGAACGAGTCGGTCACGGTGTAGGTGGAAGTGTCGAGCGTATAGTAGGTGGTCTGGCTCACATTGGTGAGGTTGCCGGTCTGGTTGCCTGACCCCCAGCTGCCGTTGTTGAAGATGAGGTTCACTGCCGAGCAACTGTTTGTGGTGCAGTAGTCGTCAAGTCCGAGGTAGTAGTAGGTTGTTCCGCTGACGGTGCGGGTGTCGGTGAGGGGGCCGTAGGTGGTGTCTGCGCCCCACGAGGTGGTGTAGACATGTACATAGGGAGCCGAGCCGCCGTTGGTGTTGATGTAGATGGCGAACTCGTCGTCCTCTTCTTCCTCCTCTTCGTCGCCTTCATCGTTGAAGGTGGCGAGGGTGGTCAGTGCCGTACGGGCGCGGCCGGTGCTCTGGTTGAAGAGCGAACCGTTCCACCATCCGTCGCCGGAACTGCGCACGCTGGTGCTGTTTCCATAGGGATTGTCCTCGGGGAACCACCAGAACAGGCCCTTCACATTGCTGTAGGCGTGCAGCGTGGAGATGAGGTCGGTGGTAAAACTGTTCTGTCCGGCATCGGTGCGTGGGTAGGTGGAAGTCAGGTCATAGGTGCTTCCTATTCCGTAACTGTTGGCCGAGTAGGCTGTTTCCACAATCCAGATTTTCTTTGCGGGGTAGCGGGTCTGCAGTGTGTTTAATGCAGTGCCCAGGGTGCTGAGGGTTCCATGATGCTCTGCATAGTAGGACAGGCCGATGACATCGTAGTCGACGCCGGCAGAAGCCATCTTGTCGTAGAAGTTGGTGAGCACATTGGTCTGCGGTACGCGCTCGGTGTGGAGGATGACTTGTGCGCTGGGGCACTTCGACCGGCAAGCCTGAGAGGCATAGGACAGCAGGGTGGTGAAGCGGCTCCAGTTGGACGAGGAACTGCTGGTCCAGCACACATAGGTGGGTGTGCCTGTGGTATAGTTGCCCCAGCACATGCCGTAGCTGATCTCGTTGCCAATCTGTATGGCGTCGGGGGTGGCACCGTAGTCGATGAGGGTCTGCAGGGCACTCTCGGTGTAGGTCTTTATCTGTGTGTAGAGATTGCTGTTAGAGAGGTTTTTCCACGCTGCCGGCGTCCATTGGTTGGAGGGGTCGGCATAAGTGTCGCTGTAGTGGAAGTCGAGCAGGAAGTACATGCCGGCGTCCTTGATGCGTTTGCCGAGCACCTTCACATAGTCCAGGTCCTGACAAACATCGTTGCAGGCAGTACCGTCGGCGTAGGCTCCGGTGGGACTTACAAACAGACGGACACGCATGGTGTTCCAGCCCTGGCTCTTGCAGTAGGTGATTAAATCGGAGATGGAAGAGCCTGACGAGGTATAATACTTTTTGTTGGCATTCTCATACTTGGTGAGCATGGAGATGTCGCCGCCGACATACTTTATGGCCTGTGCGTTGACGCTGAGCAGCAGGGCGGTGCCCATGAGGAGTAGAAGTCTCTTCATATCTGATATAGGTTTTTAGTTTGTTTCAGTTTAAAGGTATATTTGGAGCAAAGGTAAGCATTTTGTTACAAACAACCGCACATTTTTTTGTAATTTTAAAGAATTGGTAAGATTTAAGTAGGCAGTACGATGTCGTGCAGGGGAGTTATGCCATATCATTCTTTCATGTTTCCAGCACTCTGATTTCCAACGACTTGCATTTGAGCCCCAAACGCGTTCCATTTGGGGCTCAAACGGACACCAATCGGGGCTCAATTGCACTGCGTTTGGGCCTCAGTTGGAAAACGACCATCGGAAAGACATGGGACAAAGGCAAAGACTTCCGATGAAATGGGCGATTTTTGCAGTTTTTAGCCTCCTTCCGTCAGGATAACAAAAAAGTCCGGCGGGAGGACCGCCGGACTTCTTTTATAGGAAAGCAGGGAAGTGCTTACTTGAAGAGCACCTTCTTGCCGTTGATTACATAGATGCCGCGTGTGGGCTTGCTCACTTCCATGCCCTGGAGGTTGTAGATCTTGCCGTTGGTGAGTCGCTCGTCGTTGGTCAGCGAGTCGATGCCAGTGGCCTCGGGTACAACAGCCTTCAGACCGTCCGTACGATAGTATCCGCCATTGGTGAACTCGAGGTTCATAGTCTGGTTGGTACCATCGTTGAAGATAATCATGTTGAAGTCGGTATCGTCAACAGCATAGCGATAAACGCTGTTGCCGTTGTCGGCTGTGCCAACATATTCGCAGGCATCGCCTGGCCATGCGGCAGAAGCTTTCTGAGGTGCCTTGGCCGGTGCACCTGATGCACCCATCCATGTGTAGGCATTGATACTTTCGTCCCAGTCGGCAGGCTTCTCGAAGTAGCAGAATCGCTTGCCTTCAACCCATGTAGCGCAGTCGGGCAATACGAACGGAACTTCCTCGCCTTCGATGGTCAGGGTAGCACCTGTTGCGGTGAAGGTTACAGTGAAGGTATATTCACCCGGTTCAATAACGAATGCATTTTCGTTGTTGCCGTAGATTACATCGTAGTTATTGCCGCCGGATACCGCTTTGTCGTTCTCCTCGGCACCGTAGCGGTTGGTAGTAATCTCGTCCCATCCGCCATTGTCGCCGTCGTTGACGGCCAGGGCGTTGGTGAAGCTGAAGTAAGCTTTTTCACTGATGTTGCCGCTCCATGTGAAGGAGTTTCCGTCCTTTGTCATCTCTGTACCGTTGTTTGGCTGCCATCCGCCGAACGGATCGTTGCCCAGGATGTAGAGATGTTCGGGAGCATTGTCGCCTGGCTCTGGAGCTTCTTCGGTGTGTACCCACATGTTAAGGTTCGGACCGTCTTCCTTCCAGTTCAGCTCAATGCGATAGGTTCCTGCGGGGAGTACGAATGCATTCTCGCCGGCCTTCAGGTCGTACGGGTCGGTGTTGTCGGCAGTGATTGCTTCGTCGGCATTGTAAGCTCCGTAGCGGTTGCTTGCAATTTCGTCCCATGCGTCGGATGAACTTGCCAGTGCAG
>CALFJA010000003.1 GCA_937877605.1 uncultured Prevotellaceae bacterium
CTCAATCTTTTCCCAGCGTTTCCCTTTCTGGAACCATCCGTTGCGGGGGCAGTAGATGATGCCCCACTTGTTGTCTTGCATTTCGTTCATATTTTCGTTTGTAATCCGTTTATTTATTGATTTTGCCCCGGCATGGCTCCTAATGGAGAAGTTGCCCGATGGCATTCAGTTTTTCTTCCATAGGTAGGACGGCATCAATCCAGTGGATGGTGAATCCACGGCGTTCCATGCCCCGGAACCAGGTCATCTGCCGTTTGGCAAACTGGTGAATGGCTATCTCCAGCTGGCGGAACATCTCGTCGTAGGTGAGCCGTCCGACGACATGCTCGGTCAGGTATTTATACTCCAGCCCGTAGTAGATGAGGTCGTCGGCCGGTATTCCGCTGTCGAGCAATGCGCGGATTTCGTCGAGCATACCGTTGTCGAGCCTTTGTTTCAGACGGGCTGTTATCTTCTTTCTGCGCTCGTCGCGGTCGATGTTTACGCCAATGATAAGGCTGTCAACAGGCGGAAGTTCGCGCTCTGCAACGGAGTGCTGCAGATTGTAGCGTTCAATCTCGATGGCACGGATGGCCCGCTGCGGGGTATCCACATCGGTGGTGTTGTGCATTTTCGATCCGTTCCGCTGCTTGAGCTGGAGGAGTATGCCGGTGAGTTCGTCAAGGGGCAGTCCTTCGAGCTTTGCCCGCAGAGCCGGGTTCTGGGGTACGGGCGACAGTTTATAGCCTTTGAGCACCGCCTCGATGTAAAGACCTGTTCCTCCGCAGAGGATGGGTTGGCGGTTGCGTTGGCAGATGTCTTCGTAAGCACGGAAGCAATCCTGCTGGTATTGGAAGAGGTTGTATTTCGTGCCTGGTTCGCAGATGTCGATGAGATGGTGGGGCACTTCCCTGCCCTGCCAGTTATAGTCGCCGAGATCCTTGCCCGTTCCGAGGTCCATCCGGCGGTACACCTGCCGCGAGTCGGCGCTGATGATTTCTCCGTCGAGGGTCGCAGCCAGTGCCACTGCCAGCCAGGTCTTGCCCGAGGCAGTGGGACCGAGGATGGTTATGAGTTGCTTCATTCATTTGCAAATATAGTGCTTTCCTCCAACTGTGCAAAGAAGATGGCTGGTTTTTGGTGGATTCAGGAAGAAAAGAAAAGCGGTGAGATTTCGGGTCTCACCGCTTTTCCGTTTATGTGCGCTGGTTATCCGCACGCGTACTTATTTAACATAGAAGCTCTTCAGGCCTACGCCGTAGTGACGGAGCGAGCCGTACTTGCCACCGCCCATGTAGTCCTGGCACCAGGAGCGTTCTACAGCCATCTTGCCCAGCTCATCCTTGCGGATGACATAGCCGTAGACAATGCGGCGTTCGAGGGGTTTCACTTCCCAGTTGTTGCTGGTGATGACCACATCGAGTACGCTGGAGTCGTCGCTCTTTGCTATGGCGAGAGCCTTTGCCTTGAGCGAAGCGTTCAGCTTACCGGCCTTCGGCATAGCAGCCTTTTCAACATTGTCGGGGGTATTGTTCCCCATTGCTTGGCTAACTAGAGTCACCCAAATCTGGGTCTTGGCGTAGAGCTTTTCCAGTTCGTATTTGTCATCAGGTCGGCTATCGAATTCGGTAGTGAGTCCTTCCAACAAGATACCCAGTTTCTCAACGACGCTGATATTTTTCTTTATCTTTTCAAGGTCGGCACTGGAGGCATATGCCCCCTGCTCGGTGGAGAAAGAGTAGAACTGCAACTTGCCGCTCTTGTTCTTTGCTACATAGAACACGGCTTTGTCTGCATTAACAATGATCTGACCTGGATCCCAAATGAGCGTCCAGTTGTGGTTACCGTTATCTTTCATCTTGTCACTTCGTACAACGGAGACCAGCATGTACTGCGAGATTTCGCCGTAGAAAGATTCCCAGCGTCCCTGCTCCTTTTCTATCTCGCTAAGCAGAGCATCGGTGTAGCCGCCCAACTGCGAGAAGACACCCGTTTCCTTGGCTATGAGGATTTTCTTGTTGGCATTGTAACGGGCATCGAGTTTTGCTTTCATATCCCTTACTTCTGCTTCGGGAATACGGTCAAGATTAGTGACATACCATGTGATGTTCTTGTCCTTTTCTGAATCGGGCACCGGTGTTGAATACGACTTGGTAACCCCTTCGTCCATGATCCAGGGAAGTTCGGGCATCTGACTACCGCCAAGCACTTTCTTCTTTACAATTTCCCACATCTTCTGGCGGGCTTTCTGCTCTCCTTTCTCCTTGGCCTTGCGAGCCATATACTCACCTGTTCCTGTCACTTTGTTCTTGGCTATTTTTCCCAAATTGCCCAACTGTGCGCTGGCAGGCGAAGCACACAACAGCATGATAGCAACTGCTACCAACGCCTTTGTCATTGAATGAAGTTTCATAAGCGTAATGAATTTTTGTGATTAGAATTAAGTATATCTGTCACAAAGATAATCAATTTTTCATTATTGCCAAGAAAAATGGGGAGAAAATATGAGTGCAGAGAGGTAGGAGGCGGGAGTCATAACTCCCCTGGCCCCTCTTAGCTTAAGAGGGGGAACTTCGCGGGCTCCTCCCTTAAGATAAGGGAGGCTGGGAGAGTTATGACCACACAACACCAAAAAGCCACCCGGTGATTTGGGTGGCTTTTTTATATGCGTTTACTTATATTCTTTTAGTTGACCTAACGGTCTACTTCAGACGCGCTCGGCATAGTGCAAAACGGAGGTTTTGCCTCTGCGCTCGCGCTTACTTCAGTTCAGCGAGGCACTTGATGGTGCGAACCATCTGAGAGGTGTAGGAGTTCTCGTTGTCGTACCAAGAAACTACCTGTACCTGATAGGTGTCGTCGTCGATCTTGGAAACCATGGTCTGTGTGGCGTCGAAGAGCGAACCGAACTTCATGCCGATGATGTCGGAAGAAACGATCTGGTCCTCGGTGTAGCCGAACGATTCGTTGGCGGCTGCCTTCATGGCTGCGTTGATGCCTTCCTTGGTCACATCCTTGCCCTTTACAACGGCGATGAGGATGGTGGTGGAGCCTGTAGGAGTGGGAACGCGCTGTGCGGAACCGATGAGTTTTCCGTTGAGTTCGGGGATTACGAGACCGATGGCCTTGGCAGCACCTGTCGAGTTAGGCACGATGTTGCAGGCGCCTGCGCGGCTGCGGCGGAGGTCACCCTTGCGCTGCGGGCCGTCGAGAATCATCTGGTCGCCGGTGTAGGCGTGGATGGTTGACATGATACCGCTGGCGATGGGGGCGTATTTGTTCAGGGCAGCTGCCATGGGAGCCAAGCAGTTGGTGGTGCAGGATGCGGCGGAGATAACGGTGTCTTCCGGTTTCAGGGTCTCGTGGTTTACATTGTAGACGATGGTGGGAAGGTCGTTGCCTGCGGGAGCAGAGATGACAACTTTCTTTGCACCGGCCTGGATGTGGGCAGAAGCCTTTTCCTTGGAGGTGTAGAAACCTGTGCACTCGAGCACTACATCAACACCGAGTTCACCCCAGGGGAGTTCAGCAGCGTTGGGTTTTGCATAGATGGTAATCTCCTTACCGTCAACGATGATGGAAGTCTCAGTGGCTTCTACGGTGTGTTTGCCTTCACCGAATTTGCCGGCGAAACCACCCTGGGCGGTGTCGTACTTCAGCAGGTGGGCAAGCATCTTCGGGTTGGTCAGGTCGTTGATGGCTACTACTTCGTAACCTTCGGCTTCGAACATTTGACGAAATGCGAGACGACCGATACGGCCGAAACCATTAATAGCAATTTTAATCATGATTTTTTTGTTTTTATTGGGTTGAAAATATGTGTTGAATAAAGTTTTTTACTTTTTCGCACGCAAATGTACAGTTTTTTTCTATATTTGCAAAAAGTAAGCAGAATTATTTAGAAACAATATAAACATTTATTTCACTTAAAACTAGACAATTATGGGATTTATTAAAGAATTTAAAGAGTTTGCCCTGAAGGGTAATGTACTCGACATGGCCATCGGTGTGATCATCGGCGGTGCGTTTGGCAAGATTGTTTCATCGCTGGTTGACGACATCCTCATGCCGCTGGTTGGCGTGGTTACCGGCAATGTGGACTTCAACAACCTGGTCTACAAGTTCGGCGAGGGCGACCTGGCTGCCACACTGAAGTATGGCGTGTTCATCCAGAATGTGGTTGACTTCCTGATTGTTGCACTCTGCATCTTCCTCTTCGTAAAGGGCATCAACAAGATGAACAAGAAGAAAGAGGAGCCCGCTCCCGAGGAGCCTGCAGGACCCACACAGGAAGAACTCCTGGCCGAAATCCGCGACCTCCTGAAAAAGAACTAAGCCTTTCTGCAACAAAAAAAATCTCCTTCCCGACGAAGGAGATTTTTTTTGTCCTACTGCCTATTTCCAAGCGGGGCCAAATTGCAATGCAGTTTGGCCCCGCTTGCATTCCGTTTTGGGCCCAAACGGAATGCGTTTGAGCCCCAAACGCAACCCGTTGGAAATCATGCAGGTTACAAGGGGGAAAGTGGAAGGAGAAGTGTGGGAACATCGCGGACTCTCCCCTTAATAAGGGGAGATAAAGAGGGGGATTGGTTACTCTCCTTCATAAGTGAAGGCTTCCGCGGTGTTTTCCCTCTTAAGATAAGAGGGATTAAGGGAGTTATGACACAGAGGAGTTATGTTATTTAGGTAATGCGCCGTTTTCTTTAATTACGAGAATACTGTTTATATTGCTTCAGGCTGATTAAAAACAACTTCGTTTGCAAAGCGAAGTACCGTCGTTTGGAATTCTTCCAACAGTTGCCTGTCACGCTCTTGGTCTTTCTGAAACACACCATCCATGTAATGATAGTTACCGTCAAGTTCTATGGCAAGGTTCAAAGACGGACAATAGAAGTCAACAACAAATTGTCCCAAACTATATTGCCGATAGAATTTCAGCCCATCTACCTTCCTTCCCCTGATGATGTTCCACAGGGCATGTTCTGCAGGGGTAGCGTTTGCTCTTAGCTCACGGCGGATATCAAGCAAATCCTTTATGTTCTTATCGTGTTTCTTAGACGGCATAGGATGCAAAGATAATGAAAAATTGCAAATAAAATCATAACTCCCCTCGCCCCTCTTAGCTTAAGAGGGGAAACATCGCGGATAATTTTCCCACACATTAAAAAAAAAGGATGCACGGCTCGCTGCCGTGCATCCTTGCTATAGAGTGTCTGTGCGTGTCGGAAATCAATCCTCGTCACTGTTGTTGTCTTCACCCCAAACGGACCAACCTGGCCGTGCCGGAGCGAAAGAGCCACCACCGCCTTCACCGTCGCCGGGATCTTGGTTGTTGCCCTCTGAACCGTACATGTTCTGGAGGATATCTTCGTACAGTGCAATCTCTTTGGATGTTGGTTTCAAATATGTCTTCATAATAATGGTCCTCCTTCCTTATTATTTAACAACAAATTTCTTACCATTCTGCACATAGATGCCCTTCGGCAGGCGAGTGCCCGTCACCTTGCGGCCAGCGAGGTCGTAGACATCGGCGGTGTTGCCCGTCGTTGTTTCTGTCTCCACGCCGTCGATGCCAGTGAGTGCACCACCACCGAATGCGAAGTAAACAATATCGTTATCGACATCGCCCAGGAGGTTGTACGGTACCTGCAGGTAGGCACTGTTGATGGAGAATGTGCCGCTGCCCGGGTGGAAGAACCCAACGGTGTACTTGCTGTCGCCTTGGAGCAGCTTATAGCCAAAGAGGAAGTTGTCGTAGGTGGTGCCTTCGTTGCCTTCTGCGTCGACATGTACTCCCACTGTCTGTGCTGCTACTGAAGGAACGAGTTTGTTGGTGACGCTCGAGCCTGCCAGTTTCGGGTTCGGTCCGTAGTATTCGAACTTCTCCGGGAAGGTGGTTCTGAAGGCAGAGGCAGCCTGGTCGATTACCAGCATGACGGGAGTGTTGGCCGGAAGGATGCGGCTGGTGCCGTTGTCGGTAACCAGCGGATACTCGGTCAACTGTACGGTACCGTCGGTGTCGTTGGCATTCTTCGCGGCACTGCTGATGTAGTAGGCATTCATTCCAGTGGGAAGTACCACAGCGTGGTAGTCGCTGAAGGTACGCATGGAGGCCTTCTCGTTGAAAGAGCCCACTGCTTCCTTCACACCGCGCGTGGTAGCACCCGGAGAATAGAAGTCGTACTCGCGGTTGCCTACCACATAGTAGACATACTGCTGCTCGTTCATGGTCGTGATGTACAGGCGGATGGTGTAGTCGCCGGTGGGCAGGTTGAAGCGCTGTCCGTCGACAGTGTACTCCTTATCGCCGGTGAGCACATTGGTGTCATAGTCTGTAGCCGGGTCGAAGGTTGACTTCGGCAGGGCGTAGATGGACAGG
>CALFJA010000004.1 GCA_937877605.1 uncultured Prevotellaceae bacterium
GTAAAATTCCCCATAATCCTCGGTCATGCATCCTGCGTACCATGATGGGAATGATGAGGAGGCTGATGCCGTTGCTGATGATGGAAGCCACCTCCGTTGAGACGAACGGCTGATAGGCGAGCGACAGGAGGAAGCTGCAAACCCAGAAGGAGAGTGCAAACCACCAGAATTCGGAGCGGCGGCTGCGGCCGCGGAACGACAGGATGTTGGCAAAGCCCTTCTTTGTTGCTTCCCAGAAAGAGGGCTGCGGGAGTGTTTGATAGTTTTCCATATTGTTTATTTTTTGTCTTTTACATATTTTGGTGAGGGGCCGTAGTCGTTCTGTGCCTTGTCGCTGTCCTTCATGAAGAACACAAGACACACCACGGTGAGTACCAGCGAGACATTTGCCAGCAGGCAGATGGCGGCCCATACATAGGCATTTTCCGTAACGGTGCGGATGTCCTGCTGTGTGGCAAAGACCCAACCGAGTGCAACGATGATGATAAGCGCCAGCGGATAGACCATTCCGCCGAACCAAGTGTCACGGCGGTTGATATCGTGAAGGCGTCCGCAGCTTTCCGTTGCCCACAGTCCGATGGGTGGAATGATGAGCAGGCCTTGTATCCACGAGCCCCAGACATGCGAGAGGTTTATTTTCAGACAGTCCTCGAGGAGTATTCTCAGCCCGAAGAACACCGCCAGGTAGATGACGCAAGCCAGCGTGCACCACCAATATTCCGACCGCCTGACGCGGCGGTGGTTGTTGTTCAGGTTGACGAGTGCCCGCTTCAGTGCCTGTCCGAAGGTGAGCGAAGGCAGTTTGATGAGGTCTTCTGTTTCTTTCATTTCAGCAAGTCTGGTCTGAGTTTCTTGGTTCTTTCCAGTGCCTGTTCCATTTCCCAGGCTTTTATCTTGGCTTCGTTTCCGCTGAGCAGGATGTCCGGCACGCGCCAGCCTTTGTAGTCGGCGGGTCTTGTGTAGATGGGTGCTGCCAGCAGGTCGTCCTGGAAGCAGTCTGAGAGTGCGCTCTGCTCGTCGCCGATGACGCCCGGGACGATGCGTACGATGGCGTCGGCCATGACGGCAGCAGCCAGTTCCCCGCCGGTGAGCACATAGTCGCCGATGGAGATTTCGCGGGTGATGAGGTGCTCGCGGATGCGGTGGTCTATTCCCTTATAGTGTCCGCAGAGGATGATGAGATTCTCCTTCAGCGAGAGGTCGTTGGCCGTGTGCTGGGTGAACTGCTCGCCGTCGGGACTGGTGAAGATGACTTCGTCGTATTCCCTTTCCGCCTTCAGCGCAGAGATGCAGCGGTCGATGGGTTCTATCTGCATCACCATCCCGGCAAATCCGCCGTAGGGATAGTCGTCCACGCGACGCCACTTGTCGGTGGTGTAGTCGCGCAGGTTGTGCAGGTGGATTTCTGCCAGCCCCTTTTTCTGGGCCCGTGCCAGGATGGATTCGTGGAGGAAGCCTTCCAGCATCTCGGGTAATACGGTGATAATGTCTATTCTCATAGTTGTTTGCGAATTTACAAAGAATTGGGGGGATACTGAAATAAAACCCTCTGATTTTTGTTTTTTTAAGCACTCCGTGTAACTTTTTGCCTATGTTTTGCGTCAAAAGAACAGACGATAGAAACCAGAAAAATATCAGATTATGAAAAGAAAGTCATTATTCCTGTTGGCCGGCATCGCCGTGATGTCCTTGCTGGCATTGCCTTCGTGGTCAGCCGCAAAGCCGGAGCAGGCTCCAAAGGAGAAAGTTATCTACCGCACATTTGCCGTGAAGGACTTTACGGCGTTGAATGTGTCTGGCGCAGTGAAAGTTATTTATGCTCAGGGCCCGTTGCGCGTGACGGCAAAGGGCACCGAGCGCGACTTGTCGTTCTTGAAGATCACCCAGTCGCAGGGCAAACTCAGGGTGCAGACCAATTCGAAGGTGTCGGTATCCCGCCATCCGAAGAAGGTGACTGTCTATGTCACAGTTCCTCATTTGACCGACCTGAGCGTTGGAGGTGCCAGCAAGTTCAAGGCCGGGCGTCTTCAGGCTGAAGGCTTCCAACTGTTGGTTGCCGGGGCCAGCGATGTTGAGATAGGCGATTTGGACTGTCAGTCGCTGAAAGCCGAAGCAAATGGTGCCAGCGGATTGAAGTTGAAAGGCACGGCAAAGGAGTGCATCCTGAAATGCACCGGTTCGTCCGATGCCGACCTGAAGTTGCAGGGTAAGCGCTTGACCGTCAGCAATTCCGGTGCCAGTGAAGTAGACCTTGAGTTCCAGGGCGGCGATGTAGTGGTGGATTGTACAGGTTCATCGGAGGCCTCATTGACGGTAAGTTGCCGCCAGCTGAAGGTGAAATGTACGGGAGCGTCCGAAGCCAGCGTTGCCGGTACGGCTCAACAGTTCTACCACGAGAATCGGGGAGCCAGTTCAATCAACCATAAGGCTTTGATTGTGACAGGCCGGTAGCAACTTTGATGTAAATTGTTTACAACTTATTTATACACAGTAGGTTAGGCGATGATTCTCCGAAATGGGAACAGTCGTTGTCCAAAAGGGGTCCAAACGCATTCCGTTTGGGCCCCTTTTGGCTTGCGTTTGGGCGGAAAACGGAGTGCGTTTGGGGCTCAAACGGAAACCGCGCGCAGGACAGTCTGTGTGCAGCTGTTCCAAAGTGATTGGGAAACAGAGAGTTACAAAGGTTTTCGCTGGCAGGGAATGTAGGCCGGGAGGCCGATTCTCGAAAGGCTAGAGTCTACCCCTCGCGGTAGAAGTCCAGTGAATCTGCAATGAGTTCCTTCGGAACGGTCTGGTTGACAAGTGGTTGCCCGATGTCTGCCAGCAGGGTGAAGTTGATGCCGTTGCCTGTGTTTTTCTTGTCGTGTTCCATCAGTTGGAGCAGCGTGGGGTAGTCGTTGCAGTCAATAGGGAGCCTGCCATAGCGTTCGAGGATGAACCGCACGGTCTGCCGCATCTGCTCAATGGGGAACTGCTTCTCCACAACCGAGAGGTACAACTCGCACACCAGTCCGGCCGCTACCGCCCATCCGTGTGGCACGGGGGTGCCTTTCTCCATCATGAGCGACTCCAGGGCGTGCCCTACGGTATGCCCCAGGTTCAATGCCTTGCGCTTTCCCCGTTCCTTGGGGTCCTGCTCCACGACACGGCGTTTCACCTCAACCGATTTCTGAATCATGCCGGCCAGCACCTTCCAGTCCGGTTTTTCCATGTCGAACCGCAGGGTCTCGCTCCATTGCCGCGGGTCGGCCAGCAGCGAGTGCTTGAGCATCTCGGCATAGCCCGACAGCAGTTCCTCGCGTGGCAGCGTCCGGAGGAAGTCGGTTGCCACCACAACGGCCTTCGGCAGGGCAAAGACGCCAATCTCGTTCTTCAGCCCGGCGAAGTTCACCGCCGTTTTTCCGCCTATCGAGGCGTCGACCATGGCCAGCAGGGTGGTGGGCAGGTTGATGCAGTCCATGCCCCGCTTGAAGGTGGCTGCCGCCATTCCGCCCAGGTCGCACACCATTCCGCCGCCCACATTCAGCAGCAGCGAGGTGCGCCGTGCACCGCCGTCGACCAGCCGCTGCCACACTTGTTGCAGCGAAGGGAGCGACTTGTGGGCCTCGCCCGAAGGGATGCAGATTGTCTCTGCCCCTTGTAAGCAGGGAAGATGGCTCAGCAATGGCCAGCAATGGCTTTGTGTGTGCTCGTCCAGAAGGACGAAAATGCGTTCTTTCCCATAGGGAGCAAGCAGCTGCTGAAGCGTTTCCGGCAGCGCAGAGGTGAAGAAAAGTCGGTTGTTCATGCCGTAAAGATACGGGAAGATGCTGAAAACGGCAAATTTCCCGGGCCTTTTCCGCACATGAGCCGCTCCGTAGGAGCCAAAAAACGGGCGGCAGCGTTAAACCAACAAGGTTTTTGTGCGTCAAAAAGTAAAACAAACATCCGTAACAGATGAAACGACTTGCATTTCTATTGTCGTTCTTGTTGCTCTCCATTCTCCACACACAGGCACAGGAACGGCAGATAAGCGGTGTGCTGATTGACCGCGATACGAAAGAAGCCATCGAGCAATCGACCGTACAGTTGCTCCAACTCGACAGCACCTATGTGTCCGGTGCGCTCTCCAACGAGGAGGGGCAGTTTGTCGTGACAGCCCCTGCCGACGGCCGCTACCTTGTGAAAATAACCAATGTGGGCTACTTCCCGACAGTCAGGACCGTCACCATCAAGGACGGCCAAAGCGTGGACTTGGGCAAGGTGGTCTGCGGTGCCGAGACCATCATGCTGAAGGGGGCCACCATCACGGGCCAGGCTATGAAGGTGGTGGTCAGGGAAGACACCTTTGTATACAACTCTTCGGCCTACCGCACCCCTGAAGGCTCGGCGGCGGAGGAACTCGTCAAGCGGCTGCCAGGAGCAGAGGTGGACGACAACGGAACCATCAAGATTAACGGAAAGGAGGTGAAGAAAATCCGTGTGGACGGCAAGGAATTCATGACTGGCGACACCAAGACCGCCCTGAAGAACCTGCCCACCTCCATCATCAACCAACTGAAGGTATATGACGAAAAGAGCGACTTGGCCAGGGTGACCGGAATTGACGACGGGGAAGAGCAAACCGTGCTGGACTTCGGCATCAAACCGGGCATGAACAAGGGGCTCTTCGCCAACATCGACCTGGGAATAGGCAACCACGGGCGCTACTCCGAAAAAGCAATGGGGGCCTGGTTCAACGACGACTGGCGGGCCATGCTCTTCGGAAGTGCCAACAACACCAACGACATGGGCTTCCCCGGCGGTGGCGGATTCGGACGCTTCGGCGGCGGACGGCAGGGACTCAATGCCACAAAGATGGTCGGTACCAACCTGAACTACGAGAAGAAGGACACCCTCTCGGTGGATGGAAGCATACGGTGGAACCACAACGACGGCGATGTGAACACCCGCCAGTCCATCGAAAACTTTGTATCCACAACGGGAGCGTTCTCCAACAGTATTACGCAACAGTACACACGGGGCGACTCCTGGAATGCACAGATGCGCCTGGAGTGGACTCCCGACTCGCTGACCAACATCATGTTCCGCCCATCGTTCAGCCGTTCGGCCAACGACGAACGCTCAACCAGCGTGTCGGCGGCCTACAACAGCAATCCGTACGACTATGTTTCCGATGCCCTCGACCCGGCATCCATCGCACAACTGGAGGGCCTCGGCCAGATGGTCAACACCCGGTCGCAAACCTCGCTGACCTATTCGGACAGCAAGACGGCAAGGGGAATGCTCCAGGTTAACCGGCGGCTGAACAGCATGGGGCGTAACTTCACCATCAGGGGCGATGCCAGCTATGGCTCGACCGAAAGCAAGACGCTCTCGCTCACCAATGTACACCTCTACCAGGCGGCCAACTCCTTGGGGCTGAACTCCTATCAGACTAACCGCTACAGCGTGACACCGACGCGCAATCATTCCTACTCCGTTCAGGCAACTTACAGCGAACCGCTCTGGAAGGCTACCTTCCTCCAACTCATCTATAAGTTCGAATACAGTTTCAGAAAGTCCGACCGGTCTACATTTGACTTCAGCAACCTGGGCGAGGACTTCTTCGACGGAGTGAACCTGGCCTACCGTAACTGGAACGGCTACCTCGACCGGCTGGCAGAACCCATAGAAAACTATCGGGACGAGGACCTCAGCCGGTTTGCTGAATACCGCAACTATACGCACGAAATAGAGTTGATGATGCGGTTTGTGCGTGCTAAATACAACCTGAACTTCGGGTTGATGATGCAGCCCCAGCATTCAACTTTCAAGCAGGACTACCAGGGACGGCACACCGATACCTCGCGCAGTGTGACCAACTTCTCGCCGACGCTCGACTTCCGGTACAGGTTCAGCCGCCTGAGCAACCTCCGCATCAACTACCGCGGGACGACAACGCAGCCCGACATGTCCGACCTTCTCGACATCACCGACGACAGCGACCCACTCAACATCCGCAAAGGCAATCCCGGGTTGAAGCCTGCCTTCACCAACCGTTTCCGCCTGTTCTACAACAACTACATCCAAGACCACCAGCGGGCCATCATGACTTTCATCAACTACAGCACCACCCGCAACAGCATCAGCGACCGGATTACCTACGACGAGACTACCGGCGGGCGCACCATCACGCCCGAGAACATCAACGGCAACTGGGATGTGAACGGCGCATTCATGTTCAACACCGCCATCGATTCGCTCGGCTATTGGAATGTGAACACCTTTACACGCGCGCAATATAATAATTATGTGGCCTTCCTTAATGTCGGACAAACGGCCGATGCCGTGAAGAACATCACGCGTTCGACCTCCTTGAGCGAGCGCATTGCCGGCAGCTACCGCAACAACTGGCTGGAAGTGGAACTCGACGGGTCGTTCACCTACACCCATTCCAAGAACAAACTGCAGTCGGCCGGTAACATGAACACATGGCAGTTTGCCTACGGAGGCACCATCAATCTCACTGCACCGTGGGGCACCTCCCTCTCGACCGGCCTGCATGAGAACTCCAGACGCGGTTACAGCGACAGTTCCATGAACACCAACGAGCTGGTGTGGAATGCCCAGGTGTCGCACGGATTCCTCCGCGGGAAGCCGCTCACGGTGTCGCTGCAGTTCTACGACATCCTGCATGAGCAGAGCAATCTCTCCAGAATCATCAATGCCACGCAGCGGAGCGACACCGAATACAATAGCATCAACTCCTACGCCATGCTCCATGTGGTCTATCGCATGAACCTTTTCGGCGGCAAAGATGCCCGTCAACAGATGCGCGGCCCTGGCGACCGACCCGATTTCGGCCGTCCGGAGTTCCGTGGTCAGCGTCCTCCAGGCGGAGGGTCCGGCGGCGGCTTCCGGCCGCGTGGAGGATTTGGAGGCCCCGGTTTCTGAACGGTTTTGTAACTATTTTATAATCAGTGGTTTGAAACGGTATTGCAAAAGAGCCCCAAACGCAGCGCGTTTGGGGCTCTTTCGTCGTGCGTTTGGAGCCCAAATGGAATGCGTTTGGGGCCAAAACGGAAAACGGGTGAACTGAACGGGGATGACAACCGTGGCGGAAATGGTGCAAACAACTAATAAAATGGGTGCCGGAAAAGTTAGTTTCTGTTAAATAACTAAATGTTTTAGTTGAAATGCTTGTTCCATTTCCTATATTTGCCAGCGGTATTGATGCAATCTATTCGTTAAACTGTCAAAACTGAACCGAGCATGAAACGACTATCAAACAGGGAGCAGGAAATCATGGAACGCTTCTGGAAGCACGGCCCGATGTTTGTGCGCGAACTGCTGAACCTGTTCGACGAGCCGCGACCGCATGTGAACACCGTGTCGACCATAGTGCGCATCCTGGAACAGAAAGGCTTCCTGGGGCATAGGCAGTATGGCAACACCTATCAGTATTACGCCCTCGTGAGTGAGCAGGAGTATGGAGAGAGCACCATTGCGGGTGCCATCAAGAGTTTCTTCGACGACTCGTATAAGACGGTCGTATCCGATTTCGTGCGTAGCGAGCGGCTTTCTGCCGAAGAGTTGCGTGAGATTCTAAACGAGATTGAACAAAAGAAAGTATGACGGAATACCTTGCCTACACATTGAAGACAGGCGCTCTTTTGGCCGTGTTCTACCTGTTTTTCAGGCTGTTGCTGGCCTCGGAGCGTTGCCATCGGCTCTGTCGCGTGGTGCTGTTGCTCACGGTTGTGCTCTCGTTTGTGCTGCCGCTGTGCATCGTTACGATGCACAGCACGGTGGAACTGCCCGTAGCGGGAATGGTTCCGGTGGCCGCGCAGACTGTTGATGGGGCTTCTTCTGTGTCCGCATCGCACTTGACATGGGTGCCGTTGGCGTTCGCCGCCTATTTGGCAGGAGTCTTTATCATGCTGTCAAAGACGCTGGTGGGAGTGTGGTCGGTGGGTCGCCTGCTTACTACAGGCCGGTGCGAACCGCAAGCCGACGGTACGGTGATGGTAGAAAGCGGCCGCGCCAAGACTCCTTTCAGCTGGTTCAAGTATATTGTCCTGCCGCCAGACGACTTCAAGGAAAGGAATGCTCTGGTCATTGCCCACGAGCAGGCACATTGCCGACTGAACCATTCGGCCGATGTGCTGCTGGTGGATTTGCTCTCCGCCTTTCAATGGTTCAACCCTGCGATGTGGCTGCTCAGAACCGATTTGAGGGCCATTCACGAGTTTGAAGCCGACAGGGCGGTACTCTCTCAAGGCATAGATGCGCGTCAATACCAATACCTCTTAGTCAAGAAAGCCGTCAGTCAGGGCGGGTATTACCTGGCAAACGGATTTACTCACAGTACCCTTAAACAACGAATCAACATGATGCAAAGAACAGATAAAGCGCATTGGGGCCGCCTGAAAGCCCTGTACATTTTGCCTGTGGTCCTCATGGCCCTGGCGATGAATGCCCGTGAGGTAATCGACTACAAGTTGAATACGGAAGTTCCGGCTGCAAAACCGGCCGCAACAGCCGTCGCCAATGAAAATGAAACTGTTGCGGAAAAACAGCAGATGGTTGAAAACCAACAAGTTGCAGGTTTTAATACCGACACTATACGCATACATAAGGAATGCTCAAAGGGCGAACCGCTGGTGGTGGTCGACGGAAAGATTGTTCCTAAAGAAGAAGTGAATGCGCTTTCGGCCGACCTGATTCAGTTTGTCGATGTACTGAAGGGCGATGCCGCCACGGACAAATACGGCGAGAAAGGAGCCAACGGAGTGATGGTAATCACGCTGAAGACTTCAGGAAAACCGGAACCTGATGGTGCCGGACTGCTGCTGCAATCGCCAGTTTCAAGGGAAAAACTGGCCGAAGAAGCCCCCGAGGAAATGCCCGAATTCCCTGGAGGACAGACCGGGCTGATGGAGTTTCTCAGGGATAACCTACAGTATCCGTCGCTGGCTGTCAAGATGAAAGTGGAAGGACGCGTGCTTGTCAGCTGCGTAATCGCGGAAAACGGCGATGTAACTAAGGTGCAGTTGGAGAAAGGAGTAGAGCCGAATCTGGACCAGGAGGCCCTGCGTGTGGTGAAGAAAATGCCTCGCTGGACACCTGGGAAGAAAGCGGGAAAACCCGTAGCAGTGAAGTATTGCATTCCAATCACCTTCAAGTTGAATTAAGCGAATGCCTGCCCAGAATGGGTATACAGCGAAATCCCCCTTGCACCGGACTCGATTTGTTTGGTTGCAAGGGGGATTTCTGTTCTTGGAAGTAACTGACCATAATCAGGAGTCAGCATCGAAATCGTCGTCAAAGTCGAAGTACATGGGTTCGGTAAAGGCTTCCATGGCTCGGCGGTCTTTCTTTGTCGGGCGGCCGGTGCCACGGGCACGATCGACAAAACCGCTGATGCGGCTCATCTCCAGCAGTTCATACATCTTCGGGTCGGTAACATTTTCGTAGATTTCCGGCACGAGTTTGGCACCCACCCGCTGTTCGATGGCTTTCAACACGCGGAAGGAATAGGTCACGGGCGGCTTCTTCACATGCACTGTCTCGCCCACCTTCAGCAGCCGGGAAGGTTTCACCGTGGTGCCGTTCACCGTCACCCGGCCGTTCTTGCAGGCATCGGCGGCAATGCTGCGGGTCTTGAAAATGCGTGCCGCCCAGAGCCATTTGTCTATTCGTGCTTCTTCCATAAATGCTTATTGATTCTCCGGCTGTGCCTTGCCTCGGTTGTTAAACTGATTCATGGTGAAGTCTATGCCCGAGAGAATAAAGGTCTTGATCAGTTCGGTAGTGGTGGGGAAGAGCGATGAAAGATGCTCACGCTCCTCGTCGGTGAACTTGCCCAACACCCAGTCGATTTGATGTCCTTGGGTAAAAGTGCTTCCGATACCCATCCGCAGCCGGGCATAGTCGGATCCGATGAGTTGTTCGATGTGTCCAAGTCCGTTGTGTCCGCCTGAAGAGCCCTTTCCTTTCAGTCGGAACTGGCCAAGCGGCAGTGCAATGTCGTCGACACAAATGAGCAGGTGCTCTGTAGGAATATTCTCTTGATTGAGCCAATAGCGCACGGCATTGCCGCTCAGATTCATGAAAGTTGTGGGCTTGAGAAGATATATGCGGCGTCCCTTGAGCGACGCCTGCGCCACATAGCCGTAGCGCTTGTCCTCAAAACAAATATTGGATGCCTTGGCGAAGGCATCCAATATCATGTATCCTGTGTTGTGTCGGGTCTCGGCATACGCTGCGCCGGGGTTGCCCAACCCAACGATTAGGTATTTCTCCATGTGCTTATTCTTCCGGAGCGGCTTCCTCTTCAGCCTCGGCAGCCGAAGCGGCAGACATGGCCTGGCGTGTCATCTTGACGGTGCAGACAACAACCTCCTTGCTGGTGACAATCTCAAGGCCTTCGAAATTGAGTTCACCAACCTTGATGCTCTTGCCCAAACCGAGTTGGGTAACATCGATGTCAAGATGCTCTGGGATGTTCTGATAGGGAGCACGAACTTCAATCTTGCGGACATTCAGGTTCATCCGGCCACCGTCGCGCACACCCTGTGCCAAGCCGTTCAACTTAACGGGGATGCCAATGGTGAGCGGCTTTTCCTCGTTGATTTCGTAGAAGTCAACATGGAGCAGTGCGTCGGTAACGGGATGGAACTGCAGCTCCTTCAGGACGGCATCGTGTTTCTTGCCGTCGATGTTCAGGGCTACAACATAGATGTGGGGAGTGTAAACCACTTTGCGCAGTTCAGTCATGGGAACTGCGAATGCCAATGAGACGGGCTTGCCGTCCACTTTCTCCTCACCGTAGAGATTGCAGGGCACCAGGCCTTCCTTTCTCAGCAGTTTCGAAGCTTTCTTTCCAAGGTCTGTACGCTTCTGACCTGTAACATTAATTTCTTTCATAGGTGTTACTCTAAATTAAGTTGTTATTAAAATAAAATGCCTTAATTCGCCATCACACAAATTAAACGCACGCCCTGAAGCGGCGATTTCCATACTGATGTGCTCAAAAAGCGGTGCAAAGGTAGGTATTTTCTTCCATTCGGGCAAAGTTTTACGCAAAAAAACATAAAATGGAGGATGTTCTCTTGCTCGTTCACTCAGTTTTTCCTATTTTTGCAAACAATAAAGCCGGCTATAAAAACACATCTGATACAATGATAAACAGGGAACTCATCCGAATCAAGGTAGTACAACTGGTATACGCTTACTATCAGAACAGCAACCGTTCGCTCGACTTCGTGGAGAAAGAACTCCTCTTCAGCCTATCGAAGTCCTACGAACTCTATGCCTATTTGCTACAGCTCATCATAGCCATCACCAATGAGGAGCGCCACCGCTTCGAGGTAATCACGGCACGGTCGCTGCGCGAAGGCACCGAGCCTCCCTCCGACCGGTTCGTCAACAACCGCTTTGCCGTGCAGCTGGAAGAGAACATCCAGCTGGCGCAAATGATAGGAGCGCGCAACCTGAGCTGGCAAGACGATGTGGAATACATCAGGTCCCTGTGCGACAGAATAGAGCAGACACCCGACTATCAGGCCTATATGGCACTCGAGACGACCGACTATGACACCGACAGGGAACTTTGGCGGAAACTCTACAAGATGGTACTCCAGAACAACGAGAGCCTCGAATCGCTTCTGGAAGAGAAGAGCATCTATTGGAACGACGACAAAGACATCGTCGATACATTCGTCATCAAAACCATCAAACGCTTCGATCCGGGCAACGGCAGCGACCAACCGCTATTGCCGGAGTTCAAGGACGAGGACGACAGAAAGTTCGCCGTGAAGCTCTTCCGCGAGGCTGTCGTCGGCGCGGAAACCTACCAACAGTACATGGCTGAGGCCTCCAGGAACTGGGATCTGTCCCGCTTGGCCTACATGGACCTTGTAATCATGCAGATAGCGCTGGCCGAAATGCTCACATTTCCAAACATCCCCGTCTCGGTAACCATCAACGAGTATGTCGATCTGGCCAAGGTCTACAGCACACCGAAGAGCGGTTCCTACATCAATGGAATGCTCGACAGCATCGCCCGCCACCTGGCAAAAGAGGGTATACTGCTCAAACCCATAGCAAACAATAAGCAATAACCAATAAACAAAAGTCAAGACAATGACAACAATCTCAATGCTTTTACAGGCACAGCAAGGAGGCTCGATGGGCTTTCTCATCATGTTGCTCCTCATGTTCTTAGTGATGTGGCTCTTTCTGATACGCCCCCAGCAGAAGCGACAGAAGGAAATACAGAATTTCCAGAAGGCTCTCAAAGAGGGAGACAAGGTCGTTATCGGCGGCGGTATTTACGGAACGATCCGCAAGATAGACATAGAGACCGGCAAGGTGGATGTACAGATTGCACGGGACACCGTCATTCAGGTCGATCGCAACTACATCTATGCCGATGCATCCTCCCAGATGGCAACCAAATAACCCGTCCTTTCAGCACAAGGAGTCCGGCAGATGAGTTTCAACATCCGAAAGATATACAATCAGGCAAGGAGTTTTTTGTTCAGTAACATGAACAAGCAACTCCTTGTCTTTTTGTTTTTCTTGCTGTTGAGTAGCATCTTCTGGCTGCTGATGACGCTCAACGAGACCTACGAGCAGGAACTGAATGTGCCGGTGCAGCTGACAGGCGTGCCTGAAAAAGTGGTGATAACCAGCGACTTCCCCGACACGCTGAAGGTTATCCTGAAGGACAAGGGTTACACGCTGATAGCCTATTCGACCACGCACAGGTTTCATCCGCTGTCGCTGCTCTTCGCCAGTTATGCCTCAGGAGGCTCGGGCAAGGGTTCCGTCTCGCAGGCAGACTTGCAGAAACAGTTGCTCTCCCAGCTGTACACCTCGACGGAAATAATCTCCGTAAAGCCTGAAAGAATCGACTTCGAGTATAATTTCGGGCAGTCGAAGCGTGTTCCTGTCAAGTTGTTCGGCGAGGTGACGCCTGCCAACAACTACTATCTGGCGAAGACTATCTTCACTCCTGAGACGGTGCTGGTCTATGGCAACACTCCGCAACTGGACACCTTGAAGGCCGTTTATACCACTCCCGTCGATGTGAAGGACTTTGAAGACACCCTGACCACCTCTGTCCGGCTGCAGCAACCCAACGGGATGAAGACCGTCCCGCGCACCGTTCAGGTGCGTTTCGTGGCCGACATACTGACCGAGGAGTCGGTGGATGTGCCCATTGTCCCCGTCAACCTGCCGGAGAACAAGAACCTCCGCACTTTCCCTAACAAGGTAAAGGTGCGCTTCCAGATAGGTGCCAGCCAGATGAAACTTGTCAAGCCGTCGCAGTTTCTGGTGGTGGTTGACTATAAGGAGATTATGAACAATCCTTCCGACAAGTGCAAGGTGCATCTCCGCACCTGTCCGAAGATAGCCTCGCGGCCAAGGTTGGACTTCTCGGAGGTGGACTACATCATAGAGCAGTAAGTCCTTGCGTGCAAGTGTGATGAACCGAAAACCGATAGTGGCCCTGACCGGTGGCATTGGCAGCGGCAAGTCCTTTGTTGCCGAGCGCCTGCTTCGGCGCGGCATTGCGGTCTACGACTGCGATGCGGCTGCCAAGCGGCTGATGCGCGAGTCGGCGGAAATTCGCCGGCAGTTGACAGCGTTGGTGGGGACGAATCTCTACCAGGGCGAAGTCCTGCAGAAGCGTCTCTTGGCGGAATACCTGCTCAGGTCGGAGGCGAACAAGCAGCGCGTGAACCAGGTGGTGCACCCGGCCGTTGCCGACGACTTTGCCTCTTCGGGGCAGAACTGGTTCGAGAGTGCCATACTTTTCGAGAGCAGGTTCTACAAGCGCCTCCCAATCGACTTCGTGGTGTGTGTAACCGCCCCCGAGGAAGTGCGGCTGGAGCGCATCTGCCGCCGCGACGGTATCACGCGGGAAAAGGCTCTTTGCTGGATAAAGGCCCAGTGGCCGCAGGACGACATGGAGGCTGCCAGCGATTTTGCGCTGCTCAACGACGGTGTGGCCGACATCGACTCACAGTTAGACAACATTATTCATAAAATAGAAAACACATAAAAATGGAAACAATTCTTTCAATAGCCGGCAAGCCAGGACTGTACCGTCTGGTCAGCCGAGGTGCCCAGAACCTCATTGTCGAGGCGCTGGACGAAACAAAGAAACGCATCCCTGCCTTTGCCACCGACAGGGTGACATCGCTGGCCGACATAGCAATGTTCACCGAGACGGACGACATTCCCCTCTGGCAGGTACTCCGGAACCTGGGCGAGAAGGAGCAAGGCAAGGAATGCCCCCTCAACTTCAAGAAGGCCTCCGGCAAGGAGCTCCAGGCCTATTTCGCCGAGGTGTTGCCCGAATACGACCGTGACCGCGTGCAGGACAGCCACATCCGCAAGCTCATCCAGTGGTATAACATACTGGTGAAGAACGGCTATACCGACTTCGAGGCCGTGCTTGCGCCTACCGAGGGCGATAATGTTGACGACCGTAAGGAGCAGTAAAAGCCTATAGCTGCAAGCAGGAAAGGGCCGGCATCAGATTGTGATGCCGGCCCTTTCCGTTGCGTGTGGGCGCTGTGTGCCGGGCGGTCAGATGCGGACTTTCACGATAAGTTTCTTGAACTGTCCCTCGCCGATGGCTGGAGCATGTGCGTCCTCGGGGAAAAAGATGGTGAACTCGCCGGGCAACACCTCCACATAGTCGTAGGAAGGGATATGGTAGAAGGCGCGGTCGGTGGCCGGATCGAAGGGCGTCACCGGCTCTTCCGTGATGGTGGAGAGCGGCCGCCATCCCATCACTTCAGGTCCAGAGAGGGGTATCTGGATGTCGATGTAGCGGCGGTGCACCTCGGTCAGTTGGTCGGCACGGGACTTGAACGTGCCGGTATCCACATTGATGAAGAGATTGTCGCCGTCGACGACGATGCGGCCGGGCTCTGCATTGGCGAGATCGTGGCTCTTCACATAGTCGAAGGCGGCCTTGAACAAGGGGTGCATGCCCTCGTAGCGGGCGCTGTCTGTGAGTTTTGCGTGTATCATGCTGGTCGTGTTTGTTAGGATTTTGTGCAAAAGTAGTAATTTTTCCGCAGGGCAGCATCGCGTTGCATGTATTTTTTCTGTATTGGGGGAGTGGGGCTCCTTTCCATCGGGATTTGTCAAAATAATTTACTGCACACTGCGTCCGCAACAGCATTTTCCTGCCGTTTTTTGCCGTAAAGCTGTAGGCTTAGGTAGAATATCGCCAAAAACCGATATTTTACAAGTTGCTGTCATTCAGTTAATTGCAGGAATGTTCAGGAAAACTCGCCGACGGTTATTTTCCAACTGGGGCTCTCTTGTCTTGCAACTGCATGGCTTTTGCACCCTGAAAGCCTGCCTTTTGCGCTCCAAAACCTGTTGTTTCGGACTGCAACTGAGCCTCAGTCGCAGTTCTTCCGTTAAAAAAATACGGTAAAAACGAGGTGAAAAACATCTGCAAGTGGCCGATAATTGTTTTTCCGGAGCGTTGCACACTTTTCGTTTTTGTAACGATTTCTTACTAAATCCGGGCTTCCGACAATCTGTCGTTTTAATGCGCCAATTTGGCAGAAATTCCGCTCTGGTACATTCGTTGCATTCTGATGGGCAGAAATTAACACTTAAAATAAAGAAAGGAATAAAGCTATGTATCCAGTTAGAAACTTTTTTTCACCCTTTGTATTCGACAGTCTTTCACCCCTTATGGACGCCTGCAACACCCACACTGCCATCTCCCCGCGCATCAATGTAAAGGAAAGCGATGCCTGCTACACCGTTGAAATGGCCGCCGCCGGCATGAGCAAGGACGACCTCCAGGTGCACATCAACGACGAGGGCAACCTCATGGTCAAGATGGAAAAGCATGAGGACAAGTCGGAGAAGGCTGCCGCCGAGCGCTACCTGCGGCACGAGTTCAGCACCAGCAACTTCACTCAGACCTTCATTCTCCCCGACGATGTGGAGAAGAGCGGCATCAGCGCTGCCATGCAGAACGGCATACTGGCCATCACCCTCCCGAAGGTGCAGCCCGTGAAGGAGAAACTGGCACGCCAAATCAGCATAGAATAACCACGGAAACACCTCAAAACACTCCCCGAAGCCTTAAAAACTTCGGGGAGTGTTTCGTTTGCGCTCGTTTATTCGTACCTCTGGCTGTGCCGAAGGTACTTCCACTCGGCAAAGAAACGAAGAAACTTCGTATTCTTTCTTTCGTTTGCGCTCGTTTATTCGTACCTCTGGCTGTGCCGAAGGTACTTCCACTCGGCAAAGAAAC
>CALFJA010000005.1 GCA_937877605.1 uncultured Prevotellaceae bacterium
GTCATAGTCTGTAGCCGGGTCGAAGGTTGACTTCGGCAGGGCGTAGATGGACAGGAAGTTCACGAACTGGGTGTCGTAGTTGCCATGGTCGCCGTCTGCCTTGCTGTAGGCGTTGATGTTCAGTGCGCCCGAAGCGTTGACAAGTGAAACGGGAGCGACATCGTCCTCAGCGTAGAAAGCATCCTGGAAGTTCTTGTCCCATACGAAGGCCATGCGCTGGCCCTGCACCAGGTGAACGGTCTGCTCGGTGGTCTCGGTGTCGTCGCCGCCGTAATAGCGGTAACTGTTGTCGGCAGCGTGGCGTACGAATATCAAGGCATGGTCGGTCTGCAACGCTGGATGTTCGCTCGACCATGCGGCAGAGCTTGCTGCAGAGTCGTCAGCATTAGAAGAAGCTACAGCATGAGTTGCATCGGTGCTCACGGCAGGTCCCATCAGGAAGAGCTGCTTGTTGAATACAATATTATAGGTAGAGGTAGTCTCGTTCATTGAGAAAGTGTACGACTTGTAGTCGTCACTCACCTGCGGGTTCAACGCCTGCTGAGTGTCGTCAGAATCGCTTTTGCGAGAGAACAGACCTCCGCGACGGGCAGTACCGTCAAGACCGCTGTTGTCGGTTCCGTTGTACCACTGAACCTGTGGACGAATGGCCTGTTTCCAGTTGGTCACCATCGTGCCGTCGTCGGGCCATTCGGTGTTATCGGTAATAATGTTTGACGATGGGAAGATGGCAAGATACAAATTCTTCCATCCTTCGGCCGGACGCTCAACCGTTACACGGTAAACCAAAGAGTCGGCACCGGCAATTTCAGAGGTATACTGCAAACCATCTTTATAATAATACTTCGACATTTTACGACGGAAGTCAGGATTCCATGGCTGCAGACTGACACTGGCATCAGCATTACCGAAGTTACCAATCAGGTAATAACCATCTTCGTTCACAACCTGTTTGCCGCAGTAGTTGCCTTCCGGGTTTATCAGAATGGCCACCTCGGCATCGTTGCCATCGTTAGTGTAATTATTGTTGAAGAACACTGTGAACGATTCGCTGTCTGCATAGTTCTTTGTGTGCATGAATTTGGCAGGGATAGCATCGCCCGCTGCTGTTGCTTGCACGCCATAAGTCTGATAGATAACACCTTCACCCTTGTTGTTGTGGTCGATGTCAGAACATCCCAACTCGTAGTTTTGGTCTGTCGAATAAGGGCAATATTTAGTTCCATCGGTTGACTCAATGTACCAATGCAAGGCTGTGTAAGTGGTGTTTTGAGAGTTATGCTGGGCATCCATAAGGAAGTCTTGCACATGGAATGTGTAGAACTGAGCACTGTTTGGACCGCCGTTACGATTACGAGATGGCGACAAACGGAAGCATTCCCACTTCTCATTGTTCGACAGCTCACTTACAAAATAATAACCATCGGCCAGCGATGTGTCGACAGAAGCCGAGAATGTTCCAGCCAAAGGATTGATGACAAAGGTCCAACAACCTGCCACGGCAATTGAAAGATTTGCAGTTGCAGAGCCACTCCAAGTCTTGTCGGTCACACCTGTGCCAATTGGATCGGTGTAGGTAAACCAAGAATCAGAATATGCATTGTAGAATTTCACTTCATCACCAGCCAGCAGATCTTGCGTAATGGTGAATGTTCCATCGCCGTTATCTGTAAATGACACACCAGCTGACCAATTATCAACTCCTTTGAACGTTCCTTTCAGCCACCATTCATCAACAACCGAGTTGCAAACAATGTTGGCAATCAGCGTGTTTTTATTCACCGTGATGGTGTAATTGCCTGGAATCTTCACAAGGAAATTCTTTCCTGTAGATTCTTCCAATTCAACATCACTGTAGTTCTGCCCTTCAATCCAGAATTTCTGAACTTCATTGGCTGCAGGAATCGTTGCAGCAATCCACGTTTCATTCTCATCTTTAAACCCAAACTCCTCGTTCAGCGAGAAGTCGGCAGTGTATGTGAATGTAGGATCAGTCCCAGTGAATTGATCTTCACCAAAAGTCCAACTGTTTCTGGTTCCAACCAAATACAAAGCCGGGTCCGCCGCCGGAGCTTCAATTGTCAGTTTGCGAGTGAGTGCATCGTAGGTGAAAGTATATTCGCCTGAAGAAATAGTACTTCCAACATCACCATTATCTGTAAAGTTGTATGTATTTCCTTCAGAAACAGTGGTGTTGTTGCTTGCCCAACGGTGATTGTTAAAAGGAGACCAATCCACAAATATTCCTGTATCAACTAAAGCAAATTTACCATTAATCGTTCCAGTCCAAGTGTAGGTTGAGCCATTGCGCGTCATAGCTTCTGTCGGAGCAGATCCCCAACCATAAGTGTCACCAATAAGATATAAGTCTGCATCTGGTACAGGTACACGGACAGGAGTTCCAGAAGTTAAGTCAAAGGCGACATCGCCTATGTTATTGGTTTGATCACCGCCGATTTTATTGTTCCAACCACTATCTTTGGCAAAAAGGAAACTATAGTTGGTGGTAGAAGATTCAACGGTTAATGTTTTTTTGTACCATGTTACTCCGCTTGAATCAGTCCATGACGTCATCGCTACGGGTGTGGAGGTAGTTGTTCCGCCACTTCCTGTGTTCCAAACATGAATGTAAGGCGTCGCAGAATACTTGGCATATACTGTTACATCTGCGGCATTTGCAGGGGAGAACCACACTGCAAACGCCATCAGAAAAAGTATTAACAATTGTTTAGTTTTCATTCTTTTATTTTTTACTTTATTCATAATGGGTGCTATTCGAAGTCGTCATGAAGCCTGTGAGAACGAATGCCGCCGTAGTTGCGGTCCACCTCGTCAATCCATTGTTCGTCGTCAAAGTTTCTGCGCGGAGCCAGGGAAGACCCCGGATCGATGGCGTCGGAGTGTACACCGACTAAGAGTTCGTTAACCAAATGAGTTATTACAATCGCTGGTTTGATATATTTCTTCATAGCTGTGTCCTCCGATTATTTAACAATGAATTTCTTTCCGTTCTTCACATAGATGCCCTTCTGCAGCTGTGTGCCGGTCATGCGGCGGCCGTTCAGGTCGTAAACGGCAGCATTGTCAGTGTCGGTCGAAGCCACATCGTCAAGATTGCTGATGCCTGTCAGGTCGCTGAAGCGGAAGACGAAGTAGGCACCGTCGCCAAGATAGTTATAAGGCAGTTGGATGTAAGCACTGTTCAGATTGGCAACATAACCCGATGTGGGATGGAAGAATCCGACGGTGTTCTGTGTTTCACCATTCAACTGCTTGAAACCCAGTACGAAGTTGTCGTAGGAAGTTCCTTCGTGCACTGCGATGGCTGTACGGGCGGCGATGGCCGGTTTCATGTAGTCGCCAACAGCATATCCCGTTGCTTTTGGATTGGCACCGTAGTAGGTAATGTAGTTTGATGCCTCGTTGTTGGCTACCAGGATGACAGGTGTGTTGGCCGGAAGCACACGACCCGTGTTCAACGGATACTGTACCAAGGTTACACTACCCTCACCCGGTCCTGGAGATGCGTAATAGCTGCTTACGAAGTACGGGGTAACATCACTCGAGAGTACCACAGCATGGTAGTCGGAGAAGGTACGGATGGCCTTGCCGTCGAGCTCAGTACCGCTGTTCTTGGCGTTGGCCACTTTCTTCAGTGGGAGCGAGCGGTCCTTGATTACATAGTATACATACTGCTGTTCGTCAATCTCCGTGATATAGAGACGGATGTTGTAGTCTCCTGTAGGCAAGTTGAACACGGCACCATCGACGGTGTATTCCTTGTCGCCTGTGATGGCATTCACATCGTAGTCGATAGCAGGGTTGAAGGTGGCTTTCTCCAGCGAGTAGATGCTCAGGAAGTTTACATACTGTGTGTCGAAGTTACCCTTGTCGCTTTCGGCCAGTCCATAATTTGCTGTTTCCATTGCAGCGGTAGAAAGGTCAACTGGTTTCACATCGTCTTCGGCATAGAACACATCGGCAAAGTTCTTGTCCCATACAAAGGCTAAGCGCTGTCCGTTCACTAAATGGACGGTCTGTTCGGCACTGGAGAGTGTTCCTCCGTTGCCACGATAGCTGTAGCTCTTGTCCGACGGGTCGAACACCAGTTCGTAGGCATGGGCAGTCTGTGCGCTGGGATAGTCGCTCTTCCATGCGTCAACGGCCACATCGCCGTCCTCGGCAGCACCTTCCGTTCCGTTAACGGCCGGTCCCATGATGAACAGTTTGTGGTTCATAGTCAGGGTGTAGGTCGATGTTGTGGTGTTCATCGAGAATGTGTAGGAAAGGATATCGTCGGTCATGTGAGGATTGAAGGCCTGCTGTGTGTCGGCGGCACCATCCTTACGGGTGTAAAGACCGCCGCGGGTGGCAGTGGCATCAAGTCCTTCGTAATAGGCATGGTGGTCAGTGTCGACCGTTGCCGGGTCACCAAGGGTGTAGTTCCACTGGGTTTGCGGACGGATGGCCTTGGCATAGTCTTCGGCAGAACCCGACCAAGAGTCAAGCACGGTCTTCGGGAACACGAGCATATAGAGGCTGCTCCATCCACCTGCCGGCTGGGTAACGGTCACACGGTAAACCAGTGAGTCGGCATCAGCAATGGCCGATGTATACTGCAGACCATCCTTGTAGTAGTACTTGGTCATGAGTTTGCGGTCATCGGTGGAACTCGGGTCAATCAGGTGAGCAGTATTTGAGAAGTTACCCACCAGATAGTAAGCACCTGCGTCAGCCCCTGTGCCGAAATAGGTATCGTTCAGCAATGCACAAACAGAGCCGTCGCCATTGTCGTCGAAGAAGATGGTGATGGACTGTTTGCCCGACTTGTTCTTGGTATGAATAAACTTGTAGGGAGGCGTGGCAGCCGTAGACACGCTGGTGCCGTAGCTTTGATAGATGACACCCTTGCCGGAATTATTGTCTGCCATGTCGTAGTCGCCCAGTTCATAGTCGGCAGCGTCGCCGCCGGGATAGAACTTCTTGCCGGTGCTCTTCTGCTGGATCCAATAGGTTATGGAAGAATTGGCACCCATAACGAAGTCCTGCAGGTGGAACGAGAAGAAGCGTCCGCTGTAGCTCGAGCCGGCAAAGCGGGGACGGGACGGTTGCAGGCGGAAGTACTCCAGGCACTGGCTGTTGGTCAGTTCGGGGCTAACGAAATAATAGTCATCGCTCGTCTCGTCATAGGTGGTAATGGTCGACTCGGTCGGAAGCCATCCTTCGCCACCGTAACTGATTTCCCATTTCGTATCGTTGATGTACGATGCGTAGATGGTAATCTTTCCATGACGGCGTGCAGACTGCGGAATCTTGAAGGAGTTGGAGTACTCCTCGCGGGCTCCGTAGACTTGCTCGTTGGCGAGTTCGTAGTCGCTGGTGTAGGGACCCCATTCCTTGCTGTTGTCCGAAACCCAGATACGGAACCAGAAATCACCCTGGATATTCTCTTCAGAGCAGTTGATTTCCAGTTTCCATGCATTGCCGTAGTCGTCGGTTTTTGTGAAAGAGCGATCGTCGGAACCCCATGAGGCCCCATTGATGTTGTGCTTCAACTTAACCTGCGACCAGGCATTGGCATTGTCAGGCAGCATGAACAAAAGTGCGCCTAACAAGAACAAAAAAGTAAATTTTCGTTTCATGTGAATTAAGTTGTTAGTTATAATTATTTGTTAGTTGATAGTATCGTCCAATTGTTTCCGCATTGGGACGGGAAACATGGAAAGCCCTGCTTTACAAGGCCTCTACAGCCTCCACCCCTACTTGGCTTTTAGCATTGCATTTAAATATTTTAATATTTAGGCTGTACAAAAATAGTTAAATCCGTGCAGTCCGACCGCATATTTATAATGCAAATTATGAAACCTTTTGCGCAATGGTTTGCATAAATACCTGCATATCACCTTGCCTTCCCCAACAAGATTTTTCGTTTTGTCATGAGGCAAGGGAGGAAGGCGCAATGACTATGTTAGGGAACTATATAAAAAGAATCAAGAAACTGTTTTTATTTCATTGGCTATCAGTTAAATATAAATATAGCAAACTCCTTTATTCCTCCAACTTTGTTTCTGTCGGTATATGGCAGCAAATCCAGCCTGGAAGCAGTCTGCTCCTTCCCCATGTCAATGACCAAAGTCTGTGGCGTTTCCGCATCTGGCAGACCAGACCAGTAGGTGCTTTCCTGGAGGTCGAAGACTTTCTCGCCCGTATGGTTGGCCGTTCCGGTCCTCACTGCTCACATAGCGCACCTTCCCTACGGTGAAAGACCCAACTACCTTGGCATCTGCCGGTATCACAGACAGCAGCGAAAGAACCGTCAGGACAATAGTGAGATATTTTTTCATGATGACGGGATTGTATAGAATATAAGAAAGGAAAAGACTACAACGACATTAGGAACTGTTCTGCCTCTTGCAGGGTGTCCAGTTTTCCCACATCCATCAGGCGCAGGCCGGGCATGGGCTGTGCCTTTATGCATGCGGAGGCACATTCGTTCAGGTAGAAATCGATAATGGGGAACCGCTCAGGATAGGTATCCATTCGTCGCATTAGTCCTGTCGAAAGCACATGAATTCCACTGAAGGCATAGCGCTGCGATGCCCTTGGCTGCAGTTTCTGCGGACCGCGCACCTCACCAGTCGCGAGATTGGTCCACCCCACCAGTCGGTTGTCGTCGTCAAACAACAGATAGCGCTGCGTCCGACGGTCGCTGACAAGGAGCAACGCATCGGCATCGGTCGCATTGGCGTAGAGTTGACGGAGGTCGATGTTGCTCAGGATATCTACATTGTGTATCAGCACCGGACTGTCAGCATCGAACAGCGGCATGGCCTTTCGTATGGCTCCGCCCGTTTCCAGCAGTTGTTCGCGCTCGTTGCTGACGGCAATGTCGAGACCGAAACGGCCGTGTCGGTCAAGATAGTCAATGATTTGGTCGGCAAAATGGTGCACATTCACCACGACACGGTCAAACCCTGCGTCTGCCAGTCGGTGCACGACATGCCAGAGCAAGGGCTTTCCGGCGACGGGAACGAGTGCCTTGGGCATGGTGTCGGTCAAAGGCTTGAGCCGCGTGCCGAGCCCAGCGGCAAAAATCATGGCTTGTTTCATGGGGCTGATGGTGGAAGATGGAAGGTGGAAAGAGGAAGGAGGAGTTGTTCCACTCCCTGCTCACGGTGAATCAAATGCACCTTGACATTGTATTTTCTGTGCAGGTGTTCGGCCAGATGCTGTGCACAGTAGACCGAACGGTGCTGTCCACCTGTGCATCCGAACGAAATCATCAGGTGGGTGAATCCTCGCCGGATAAAGCGTTGCACATGGTGTTCCGCAAGTGGATAGACCGAATGGAGGAAGGTGAGAATCTCCCCGTCCTGCTCCAAGAAGTCGATGACGGGTTGGTTCAACCCCGTCAGTTGTTTGAAGGGTTCGTATCTTCCGGGGTTGTGTGTCGCGCGGCAGTCGAACACATAGCCCCCCCCGTTGCCGCTTTCGTCGGCTGGAATGCCTTTCTTGAATGAAAAACTGCAGACCGTAACGGTCAATGTGGAGGTATCGGCGGGCGTTTCTTCTTCCGGAACTGTCACCTGACTTTCTTCCGAATCTAACTTGCCTGTGCCCTGTTGGCAGACAATGCCATGAAGAGTGCCCTCTAAATGGGGATAGGGCTGGAACACACCGGCGGCCAGCAGTTGCGAAAGATTGTCGAGCGCCGGCGGTATGCTGTCGATGAAATGCTGCTTGCGCTCGTACAACCCACGGAAACCGTAGGCTCCCAACACCTGCAGGGTGCGGAACGCCACAAACAGATGGAGGTTCTGCACAAACTCGGCTACAGGGGGCAACTGGGTCAGTTTGCCCAGTTCTTCATAATATATATTTATAAGGTGTTGGCGTAATGCCGGTGAGAAGCGTGCCGATGCCTGCCAGAGAAACGACGCCAGGTCGTAGTAGCAGGGGCCGCGGCGACCGCCCTGGTAGTCAATCAGCCAGGGATTTCCGGCTGCGTCGAGCATGATGTTGCGCGACTGGAAATCGCGGTACATGAAAGTTTCAGCAGGGAACGAGAGTAACCGATCGGCCATCCGGTTGAAGTCTGCTTCCAGACGGGACTCATGGAAATCAACATCCAAGGGTTTCAGAAAACAGTATTTGAAGTAGTTGAAGTCGAACATGATGCTCTCCCGGTCGAAACTGGGCTTAGGGTAGCATTTGCTCCAGTCCAGTTCCTTTGCGCCTTCCACCTGCACATGCGGCAGCAGCCTGAGAGTGCGTTCCAGCAGTTCCACTTCGGCGGGCGAGTAGTCGCCTCCCTTACGGCGTCCGTCCCCGATGGCATCGAAGAGCGAGCGGGTGCCGAGGTCGGACAGCAAGTAGCGGCGCTCGTCGTTGCTGGTTGCCAGCAAGCGTGGCACGGGAAGACCGAGCGATGCAAAATGGAGAGTAAGCACAATGAAGGCCTGGTTCTCCTCCACGCTGGTTCCCACCACGCCTATCACGGACTGTCCCTGGTGGTCGGTGTAGCGCACATACATACGATTGCTGCCCGCTGCCGTCAGTGGCTCGACATCGAAGAGTTCCTGGCCGCTCCATTCCCTGTAGAGCTGATTGAGTTGTTCCATAGCGGTTGTGGTGTTTGCGTTATTCTTCGTCACGGTTGTTGCGGCGACGCTCGTAGACGGCCAGCAGCTGGTCGATGAGCAGCAGGAGCATGAAGATGCCCAACGACATGAGGAACGACTTGGTCAGGAAGAGCAGCCCGGCAGCCACGATGATGTAGACAAGGAACTGTAGCCAATTGAAGTTTTTCATCTGTTTTCCCAATATTGTTACTGCTCACAAAGTTACACTTTTCCACAGAAAAACAAAGCACTACCGTAAAAATCTTCGCTGCAGTACCGCTGCATAGGAATACCTAGGAAAGCCTAGGAAATCCTATAGTTTAACCCGAAAAAAAACTTCCCGAGTGTTTCGCATGAAAATAAAAACCTATACTTTTGCAATTGTACAGCCAGCACAAGCACTCACTGTCATGGAATTACATCCCATAGCCCACTTCCATTCCCCCTTCAGTTCCAAGTTCGGCATTCCCCGGCAGAGCGGCTTGGTGCCTTCGCTGGAGGGAACCGTGGTGTTCGCTTCCGGCTACCGCAACGCCGATTACCTGCGGGGCATCGAAGCGTTCGACTATCTGTGGCTGGTGTGGGAGTTCTCCGCCAATCCACATGCCTGCAACTCTCCCGTTGTGCGCCCTCCGCGACTGGGCGGCAACAAGCGTGTGGGAGTGTTTGCCACGCGTTCTCCCTTCCGTCCCAACCCCGTCGGCATCTCGTGTGTCCGACTGCTCGGCATCGACTGGGACACCCCCAAGGGACCAGTGCTCAGCATCGGCGGTGCAGACCTGATGGACGGAACGCCCATTTTCGACATAAAGCCCTATGTGGTCTATGCCGACAGCCATCCGGAGGCACGCTCCGGCTTCGTCGACGACAACGCTTACAAGACGCTCCGGGTGGAAATACCCACCGAGGTGGCGGCACTCTTCAACCCGACGGCACTCTCCGCACTGCGGCAGACGCTGGAGCAAGACCCGCGCCCCCATTACCAGAGCGACAGCGACAAGCAATACGCCATGCCCTTCTACGGCTACGACATCCGTTTCGCCGTGGAGGGGAAGGTCCTGCGCGTGACTGAAGCCAGACCGCTGTCAAAGAAAAAATCGGGGAACGGTGGGTAACTTATCGGCAGGAATTTCGTACTTTCGCAACATAACAACCTTAAAAATCACATAAACGACTATGGAAAAAGAGCAAAAATTCAGGCTGGAGTCCGACCTGCTCGGCCAACTCCGCGTGCCCGAGGAAGCCTATTACGGCGTACAAACCCAACGCGGTATCAACAACTACCACATTTCACGCAAGAAGATGCGCGACTATCCCGACTATGTCATTGCCATTGCCTATGTCAAGCTGGCTGCCGTGCAGACCAACCATGGCCTGGGCGTCATCAACGACGAGATTGCCGAGGCCATCGGTCAGGCCTGCCGCGAAATCATCGACGGCAAACTGCACGAGAACTTCCCCATCGACATCGTACAGGGAGGCGCCGGAACATCGGTAAACATGAACGCCAACGAGGTGATTGCCAACCGCGCACTCGAGATTATGGGGCACAAGAAGGGCGAATACCAGTACTGCTACCCCAACGACCATGTCAACTGCGGGCAGTCTACCAACGATGTGTACCCCACCACCATCCGACTGACGCTCATCCGCATGAACAAATCGCTCGTGGGAGCGCTCACCGGCCTCATCAGTGCCCTGCGTTACAAGGGCGAGGAGTTCAAGGACATCATCAAGATGGGCCGCACCCAGTTGCAGGATGCCGTGCCCATGACCAGCGGACAGGAGTTCAACGCCTTCGCCAACAACCTGGAGGAGGAGATTCTCAACCTTGAGCGCAATGTGAAACTGCTGCACGAGATAAACATGGGCGGCACGGCCATCGGTACGGGATTGAACGCTGAGCCGGGATTCCCCGAACTGTGCGCCGCCAACCTGTCGAAACTCACGGGTGAACCGTTCGTCGTCGCCGCCGACCTTGTCGAGGCAACGCCCGACACCGGAGCCTATGTGTCCTACTCGTCGGCACTGAAGCGCCTGGCCATCAAACTGAGCAAGATTTGCAACGACCTCCGGCTCATGTCCAGCGGACCGCGCTGCGGACTGAACGAAATCAACCTCCCGCCGAAGGCCCCGGGCTCAAGCATCATGCCGGGAAAGGTCAATCCCGTCATCCCGGAGGTGACCAACCAGGTCTGCTTCAAGGTTATCGGCAACGACACGGCCATCAGTTTCGCCGCCGAGGCAGGACAGCTGCAGCTCAATGTGATGGAACCGCTCATCACCGAGGCACTCATCCAAAGCCTGACTTGGCTCAAGAATGCCATCGAGACCCTCACCGAGGAGTGCATCCTGGGCATCACCGTGAACAAGGAACACTGCTACGAGATGGTCAAGAACAGCATTGGCATCGTCACGGCGCTGAACCCCTACATCGGCTACAAGACCTGCTCGAAGGTGGCCAAGGAGGCGCTGGAGACCAACCGCTCGGTCTACGACATCGTGCTGGAGCAAGGTCTCATGACGAAAGAGAAACTCGACGAGGCGCTCGACCCCAAGACGATGCTTGTCTCGCACAAGTTCAAGAAATAAGCACACACCCGTATGCACAGGAAAAGCACCCGCCGGTTTTGCGGCGGGTGCTTCCTTTTTATATAATAAGGTACGCATGTGCCCACGAAAGGAGTCTACCGTACATGTTTCACAAAGGGATGCACGATTTGATTCAACCTGCTGTCAATCAGTCGTTTGCGCCACATGCACACCATCTGTCCTGTGTGCGGTTTCCATTTGGGGCTCAAACGGCTTGCGTTTGGGCTCCAAACGGCAAGCGTTTAGGCCCCAAACGGAGTGCAACCGAGGCTCTTTTGGAAAACCGCTGCCGGACAAACCGAAAACATCTTTTCGATATTTGCTTTTTTATTCGTATATTTGCCACAAGCAAAAGCCACCCGAAACATGCTGAAAGCCATCCGCGCAGCCCATCCGCAGCAAGTGCCCGACGAGATAAGGGCACTCTATGCACAGGCGTTTCCCAAGGAAGAGCAAATACCTTGGGACGATTTGCTGCGGCTGATGGAGGAAATGCCCCTGCTGGTAACCGCCTACTACGACGGCGAGACCTTCGTGGGCTTCACCGTGGTCTATCCCAGACAGCATGCCAACTGGTTCTGGTATTTCGCCGTCGTACCCACACTGCGCGGCAAAGGCTACGGCCAACAGATACTGACCGGCCTGCTGGCGGAATACGAAGGACAGACACTGGTGCTCGACATTGAGTCGCCCGAACAGCCGAGCGACAACCGGGAGCAGCGCCGGCGCCGCCATGCCTTCTACCTGCGCAACGGCTTCCGCGACACCCATGTAGGCAAGACCTACGACAACATTGCCTATACCATCCTGACAAACAGCGACGAACCCTTCACCATGACGCACTACGAGGCACTCCTGAGCGACCTCTGGCGCTTCTGGCAGCCGGAAAGATGACCGGCAAAGGGGCAGACCGGAGAAACAGCCACGACAGAAATATACCAAAGAAACAAGACAATGAACAGAAGCATCCTTTCCTTTCTATTCCTCACCATGACCTGGCTGACCGCACAGGCACAGGTGCAGCTGCCAAAGGTGTACGACGAAAGCCTCGATCCCATGCAGCAAATCGACGACGCCCTCGCGGCAGCAAGGCAGTCAGACAAGTTCGTCGTCTGCCAGATTGGCGGCAACTGGTGCCCCTGGTGCCTGAAATTTGCCGACTTCATCAGCCACGACAGCGACATCAGCGCCCTCATCGAGCAGCACTTCATCTACATACATGTAGACTACAACCCACGCCGCTCAGCCGGGGAGGCAAAGAAACAGCAGGCCGAAGCCATACAGCAGCGGCTCGGAAGGCCGGCACGCTTCGGCTTCCCAGTCCTGGTCGTGCTCAACCAGCAAGGTGATGTGGTGCACATACAAGACTCCGGCCTGCTGGAAGAAGGCGAAGGCTACAACAAGGACAAGGTGGCGCGCTTCTTCAGGAACTGGACACCCCAAGCCGTTAACCCATAAATGCCATAGTTCCCCACACTTCCTCCAACCTGTCACCCCTCCGCATATGGACACCATCCAACACATCATCCTCGACAACAGCCTCCGCCACATCGGCGACGAAACCTACGCCGACTACCTCTGCCACGCCTATTGCCATCAAGGGCACTGCACCTTCACTCATACCGGCAGGATATTCAGGCTGGAGCAGGGCAACTGCATGATCATCGCACGCCGCGGCGACCTGGTGAAAAACCTGACAGAGAGCGACGACTTCCGTGTGGATGTGGTCTATGTCACACAGGCTTTCATAGAGATTTCCACTCCCCAGAGCAACTACGGAATGAAAGGACACCTGGCACTGTTTGAGAATCCCATCATGGAACTCAGCAAAGAGCAGCAGGAACGCTGTGCCAACAACTTCGCCCTGATTGGCAAACGCCTCTCGCAACCTCAGCACCACTTCTTCCGCGAGGCGCTCACAAACGCCGTGCAGGCCATGATTCTCGATTTCTTCGACTTCCACGCCGAACGGTACGGCTTCGACAAGATTTCCACCCAGCAGCACCAGCTGATGATGCAGTTCGTGGAAATGCTCGAACGGGGCGATTTCCGCCAGAACAGAGACGTCAGCTACTATGCCGACAAACTCTGCGTAACCAGCAAATACCTGAGCGAAGTATCGAAAAAGGTGAGCGGACTGACGGCCGCCTATTGGATAATGCGCTACACCTCGCTGGAAATCAGCCGGATGCTGCGCGACAGGAACTACTCGTTTGCACAGATTGCAGATGCATTCGGATTCTCCTCGCAGGCACACTTCAACCGCTATGTGATGAACAACCTTGGCTCAAAGCCTTCCGACTTCAGGGAATAAGACATCGACAGCCTGAAAAGAAAGGCCCGCCGGCACTGAATCCGGCAGGTCTTTCTGCCGTTCAAAAAGGACGATTCTCCGAATTTGGTAAAATTACCCGAAAAAAATATAACGCCCAATAGCATCCGTCATCCTACCTTTGCCACCGTAATAACCAACCGACAAAAGCAAAACACTATGGATTTCAGACTACAAGACCGCGCAGAGTTGAAAGCATTGGTCGACTTCTACGCAACAGAGAGTGACAAGAACAACCAGGACTGCTATGTGGAAATCTTCCGTCCCGACATCAAACTGAATGTCTATTTCGGCGGAAAGCCGGGCCTGCAGGCCCGCGATGTACAGGACATGATTCGCCAGTACAAGGCTTTCGGTGCAGCAAAGGTGTCGTTCCACATGAACGGACAGCAGAACGTGGACTTCATCGACGACACACATGCCACCGGAACATGCTATGCCCTGGCAACGCTTGTGAACGAAGTGGACGGCAAGGACCAGCTGACCGTACATGCAGTACGCTACTTCGACAAGTACATTAAGATTGACGGACGCTGGTGGATTGCCGAGCGTGAACAGTATTTCGAATGGACTGCCCTGCCGCAGATGGCATAAACAGACAATGACTATGGGAAAGATTTTGATAGCCTACTATTCCCGCCGTGGCGAGAACTATGTGAACGGCAGCGTCCGTTCGCTGGAAAAGGGAAACACCGAAGTGGTGGTAGGGAAACTGAAGGAACTCATTCCCGATGCCGATGTATTCCACATCGACACCGTGCGCCGCTACAGCGACTCGTACATGACCTGCATCGAAGAAGCCAAGCGGGAACTCCACGACCAGGAACGCCCTGAGATGAAAAACCATCTGGACAGCATCGACCCGTACGACACCATCGTATTGGGCTACCCCAACTGGTGGGGCACAATGCCGATGGTGTGCTACACCTTCCTCGAATCGCTCGACTTCACCGGTAAGCGCATCGTTCCCTTCTGCACCAACGAGGGCAGCGGCATGGGCAGCAGCGTGCGCTTCATCAAGAAACTCTGTCCCACCGCCATCGTGGAAGACGGCATTCCCATCCACGGAGCCGAGGCAGCAAACGCCGACCGCGAGGCACAGCAGATAGCAGACAATGCCCTTCAGGCATGAACAGCCACTAAGAGCCTCCCAAACAACTAAATGACCAACTTATCCAAACCGCTCGGGCTCTGCCCGCTTACATGAGCGAAGCGAGTCATAAGAGCCAAACGACCAATCATTATGAAGAAAGAAGTAGCCGTCCTGGTGGGTGCCGGCAGCATAGGCATCGCCATCATACGCCGCATTGCAGTGGGAAAACTCATTGTGCTGGCCGACTATAGTATTGAAAATGCCGAGAAGGCAGCCCACACGCTGGCCGATGCCGGCTACGAGTGCGAACTGTTCCGCTGCGACCTGGGCTCTGAAGACGACATCCGTGCCTTGGCATCGTTTGCCGAAAGCAAGGGACCTGTGAAATATCTGGTCAACGCTGCCGGGGTGTCTCCGTCGCAAGCGCCTGTTGAAAAGATTCTGCAGGTGGATCTCTACGGCACAAGCGTGCTGCTGGAAGTCTTCGGACAGATTATAGCCGATGGGGGCAGTGGCATCGTCATTTCCTCACAGAGCGGGCATCGACTGCCCGCACTGATGCCGGAACAGGACCAAGCCCTGGCCACCACCCCTTGCAACGAACTGCTGCAACTGCCTTTCCTGCGTAAGATAACCGACACGCTGAAGGCATACCAGTACTCCAAGCGCTGCAATGTGCTTCGAGTCATGTACGAAGCGTGCCGCTGGGGCAAGCGTGGTGCCACGGTGAACAGCATCTCGCCGGGCATCATCATTACTCCGCTGGCCAACGACGAACTGCACGGACCACGGAAGGAAGGCTACCTGAAGATGATAGCCGCATCGCCGGCAGGCCGTGCCGGCACTCCAGACGAGGTGGGCGACCTGGCCGAGTTCCTGATGTCCAGCCGCGGACGCTTCATAAGCGGCACAGATATCCTTATCGACGGTGGCACGACAGCCTCCTACTGGTATGGCGACCTGCAATTTCTCAAGAAGAGTCATTAATCAAAACACATATAAAAATGGAAAAAATCAAACTGTCAAACGGCATTGAGATGCCGCTGCTGGGCTACGGCGTGTTCCAGGTAAGCCCACAGGAATGTGAACGCTGCGTCAGTGATGCACTGAGCGCGGGGTACAGACTGATAGACACTGCCCAGGCCTATCAGAACGAAGAGGGCGTAGGTGCCGCCGTCAGCAAGAGTGGCGTGAACCGGGACGACCTCTTCCTGGTGACGAAAGTATGGATTTCGAACAACGGCGAGGAAAAGGCGGCCGCCTCCATCGACGAAAGCCTGCGCAAACTGCAGACCGACTACATCGACCTGCTGCTCATCCACCAGGCCTATGGCGATGTGTTCGGCACCTGGCGGGCCATGGAGAAAGCCTACAAGGCCGGGAAAGTGCGTGCCATCGGCGTTTCCAACTTCCAGGAAGCACGCTTCTTCGACTTCGCCCACTATGTGGACATCAAGCCGATGGTGAACCAACTGCAGTGCAATGCGCTCATCCAGCAGCAGGGCATCCAGGCGGTGCTGAACGATTTCGGGACCAGGATGATGGCATGGGGGCCGCTCGGCGGACAGGGCGTGGACGGTATCGTGAAGAGCGAGGTGCTCGCCGAGATTGGCAGCAGCCACGGCAAGAGTGCCGCACAGGTGGCGCTGCGATGGCTCACCCAGCGAGGCATCGTGGCAATACCCAAGTCCACCCACCGGGAAAGGATGGAGCAGAACCTCGACATCTTCGATTTCACGCTCAGCCAGGGCGAGATGGACCGCATTGCCGCACTCAACCGACACGACACGGGAACCATTAACTTCTCGGACATGCAGTTCGTCAAATACCTGATAGAGACCTACGGATAATCCTTACAAGCAAATAAACATAAAGATGAAAGCATTCAGATACATCATCTGCCTCTCGGCACTGCTGCTCTCGGTGGCATGCAACGGCAGGAAGGCCGACAGCCAAACAGCCACGCAATCCCAACTTCCCTCCTCAGGGGGGACAGAGGGGGGTAAAATGCTGGTCGTTTTCTTCTCGCATGCCGGCGACAACTATGCCGTGGGCAATGTAAAGGTGGGCAACACGAAGCGCATTGCCGACTACATTGCCGAACTTACGGGAGCCGACCTCTTTGAGGTGAAGACCGACAAGTATGACGGAATGGCCTACGAACCCCTCTGCGACCTGGCCAAGGAAGAACAGGAACGGGGGGAACTGCCGCCGTTCGAAGGCGAGCCTGCCGACCTCGGACAATATGACACCGTCTTCATCGGAGGACCGGTGTGGTGGGGAACCTACCCGCAAGTGATGTTCACCTTCTTCAACCGCTACGACCTGAACGGCAAGACGCTCATCCCCTTCACCACGCACGAGGGGTCAGGACTGGGCCGATGCGTGGAAGATGTGCAGAAAGCCTATCCCGAAGCCATCGTGAAAGAGGCATTCTCCATCTACGGACACGAGGCAAGGGAAGGCAAGGAGAAAGTAAGAAAGTGGCTGAAGGGACTCGGCCTGTAATTCCGAATCAACGATTTCGTAAAAAATCAGGACATCTCCCATCTTCCATTTTCCACCTAAAACCTCAAAACCTTATAACCTCACAACCTCGATAATTAAAAATACGGAACTAAAAAGCCTGGATCTTGACGATTGAGTGCATGGCACTTGTCGCACAAGACCCAGGCTTTTGCATGCCGAAACCCAGGCTCTTGAATTCCAAGCGGCAGGTTTTCGGGAGAAAAGTGCCCGTAAGTCGCTGGCTGTCAGCATAGTTTCCGACAGACGCATTTTTTCCGCCCGGGTGGTACAGGAGCCCACCCATCGGATTTTAACACGGCAGAAATGTTAACAAATCGCGGTTTTAGTAATAAATCCAGACAAATTCAGCATTCCTCCGTCGGCTTGGTGAAGAGGCGTTTCCGGTGCAGTACCGCCATGACAAGGAGGCAAACGAGCAGCAGGGCCATGCCGGCAAGGTAGACACGGTGGCTCTGCCAAGGTCCCATAAACATGAAATAGCGCTGCGCGGGGAACTGCAGGTAATTGTCCATTGAGAGGCTTTCAAGTGCCTCCTGCATGCCGGGGGCGTTGAAAGAGAGCCGACATGAGCAGCGACAGGACGGCGAATACGGGTGCCACCCACGAGCGCAGGCGAAGCCCGTCGACATGGTTCAAGGCCAGCACTAGCAGGAAAGGAAAGAACGAAATGTGCTTGCGTGTCTCAATATCCACGAGGAAAGCGAGGCTCATCAGCACGGTAATCAGCAGCCCCAGCGAGCCCTCACGGCAGGCCGCGCGGCACACCGAGGGCCAACTGGCCATGAGCAGTAGGAAGAACGGTCCCCAATAGAGAAAAGGTGCTTCCAGGAAAACCAGGATGTCGGAGGCCGGCAACTGGGCCATCTGCGCCAGTTCCTCCCCTACGGAGAACATGGCCGGCGCACTGTGCAGTTCCACCACCTTATAGACCACGACGAAAGTTGCACACCCTGCCACGATGCGCAGCAGGTTGCGACGGTCGGTCAACTGCTTGAACAGGTATGAAACATCGAGCGTTATCCAGCGTGTGGCCAGGTAGAAGAACACGGCTGTGGCAGCCACGGCAACCATTGCCAACCGCATGCCCTGAGAGGGGCGGAGGGCGAACATCTCGGCGAAGGGCATCCCAGGGTGAACACGCATCTTGTAGACCACAAAGGCAGCGAACAACAGCGGATACCAGAGGGCAAAGAGCAGCCGAAGCAGATGGCTGGCGGCTTGGTCGTTTGGTTGTTTGGTCGTTTGGTCGTTTGGGGCCTGCGACGATGCCGGCATCGGAAAAATCACCAAAACCAGCACCACGAGGCTTATCATGGGCCAGACCAGCATGCCGAGCACCCCGTCGGCGATGAGTCCCTTACGCTGGTTCGTAAGGTAATGGAAGCACGACAGCAGGGCAAGAAACAGGGCCATCTCGTCGGTAAGGAAGGGATAGTAGCCCCAGATTTTCAGCACTCCCACCGTGAAGAATACCGAGGAAAACCCTATCACCTCGGTGGAACGGCTCCACCGCTGCGTGTCGGCAATGCGGAAGAAGAGCATCATGCTGCAGAACACGATGAAGAGGTTTGCCACAATGGTCACGGTCATGGCATTTCCTTCCGTCGGCGGCAGGCCGACACAGCCCAGCAGCCCGTGACTGAAGACGAAGGGAAGGATGCGGTGCATGTGATACGCATCGATACGGCCGTCCAGCAGCATGTGGACCACATCCTGCACTTCCTCGCGGTACTGCTGTCCGTCCCAGCCGGCACCTCGTTCCAAAGGTATCTTCTCACCCCAGTAGGTGAACTGCATGATGGCAAGCGTCAGCACAATCAGTGCCGTGCGCAGCCACTTTCTGTCCATTTCGTGTAATCGCATAGGTCTTATTCGTAGATGGTTGCCACCAGACGGCGCTGCCCTCCCCGCTCACGGAACTCGCAAAGGTAGATGCCTTGCCAGGTGCCCAGGTTCAGGCGGTGGCCGGTAATGGGTATTGTCAGTTCGGCACCGGTCAGCACAGCCTTGGCGTGAGCCGGCATGTCGTCGGCTCCCTCCAGCGTATGCCGGTAGTAAGGCTGACCCTGCGGCACCAGGCGCGCAAAGATTTCGTGGAGGTCGTGCCGCACATCTGGGTCGTAGTTCTCGTTGAGCGCCAGTCCGCAACTGGTGTGCTTGACAAACAGGTGGAGCAGTCCGGCTGCCGGCAGCGGCCCGATTTGCGCCAGCACCTCCTCGGTGATGAGGTGGAAACCGGCCGACTTTGCCCCGATTCTAATCTCTTTCTGCGTAATCATGGGTAGGACGGGCAACCGCTTGTACCTCGGCAGCAATGCCGCCGGGCAGCAGTTGTCCGACACAAAAGTACGAATAAAAGTCAGTCTGGCAAACACACGGCACAAATAAAACTGCCGGCGGAAGCGATTTCCGCCGGCAGTTGTCCTTTAGAGAGAGAGTTATATTCGATTACCTATCAGAAGATTTGAAACTGTCTATGTTGTTCAGCGTCCGCCGAAGTGGCTGCTGCGTGTTGCCTGCGAGTTGCGGCTGGCTTTTGCGTTGGCGTTGTTTGCGATGCTGCGGCCACTGAAACTGCCATTTGCACCCGTGTTCAGGTTCCTGTTCTTCACATCAACCGCCTTGCCTCCGAAGTGTGTTCCACCCTGCACTCCCCTGTCGTAGCGGGTCCGGTCGAAGTGATTCTGTACGCCCCTGTCGGCCACATATACTTTCGGAGCGGCGCGGAAGAAGCGGCTGCGGTCGTAGCGTGCATAGATTTCGAATGCCAGCGAGCCGTTACGCCAGGCAAGAGGACGGTAGAAGTAGCCCATGGTCACATACTTGCTCCACTGCCGTGCGCTCAAGACATACTGGAGGTCGGAGTTCCTGCGATCCCAAGCCATGCCGAACAAGTCGCGTGCTGTGCCGACGCTCAAGAAGTAGTCGAGGTTGATTTCGTAAACGGCATCATACTGTCTGTCGCTCAGGCGGAGCTCGTAGGCCATCTTGTCGCTCAGGAAGAAGGCTTCGCTCCTGGCCTTGGAGTAGCTCATTGCCGATGCAGTCGTGGCTATCGCCATCATTACTGCCATAAACATCATCTTTTTCATAGTCGTACATTTTTTGAGGGTTCGACATTCTGTTCGTTGTTCTCTGCTGCAAATATACGACCGGTGGCAAGCGCCTGCAAAGGGGAAGTCCTAAATCGGCCTGCCCGTTTCCCTATTTCGTGGGGAGATTTCCCCCACAGTCCCTCCGCATGCGTGATATAAAAAGGTGCAAAAAAAGAAGGAATGTCGTCACGACATCCCTTCCTCTACAAACTACTTAAAAACTAATCTACTAAAACAAATCAAATTTTGGTACTGCAAATATAGTCATTCTGTTGTAATCTTCAATACAAACGCATCAAGAAGCGCCTTGTATTTAAGTTTTTTTTGCAGAGTTTTACATTTTTACATCATTCCTCCCATGCCTGGATTTCCCATCGGCATTGGCGGGTTATCCTCGGGTTTGTCCACGATGAGGCATTCTGTGGTGAGGAACATGCCTGCGATGGAGGCTGCGTTTTCGAGGGCTACGCGTGCCACCTTGGCGGGATCGATGATACCGACCTGGCGCAGGTCCTCATATTCACCGGTGCGGGCGTTGTATCCGAAGTCGCCTTTCCCCTCGAGAACCTTATTCACCACGACGGCACCTTCCCCTCCGGCGTTCTCCACAATCTGCCGAAGCGGTTCCTCGATGGCGCGTGCCACGATGTTGACTCCGGTCTGCTCGTCGGCATTTTCGCCCTTGACGGTCTTAAGAGCGTCGAGTGCACGGATGTAGGTAATGCCTCCTCCGGCTACGACACCTTCCTCGATGGCGGCCCTTGTGGCGCAAAGTGCATCGTCTACGCGGTCTTTCTTCTCTTTCATTTCCACCTCGCTGTTGGCGCCTACATAGAGTACGGCCACGCCGCCGGCCAGTTTGGCCAGGCGTTCCTGCAGTTTTTCCTTGTCGTAGGTGCTGGTGGTGTTCTCTATCTCGCGCTTGATGAGGGCCACGCGCTCGGCGATGGCATCCTTGCTGCCGGCTCCGTTGACGATGGTTGTGTTGTCCTTGGTGACAACTACCTTGTCGCATGTTCCGAGCATGTCAAGCGTTGCCTGTTCGAGCGAGAGTCCTTTCTCGTCGCTGATGACGGTACCGCTGGTGAGAACGGCAATGTCCTCGAGCATGGCTTTGCGGCGGTCGCCGAAGCCTGGGGCCTTCACGGCGCACACCTTGAATCCTCCGCGCAGGCGGTTGACCACGAGTGTGGTCAGTGCTTCGGAGTCTACATCCTCGGCAATGATGAGGAGGGGTCGTCCGCTCTCGGCAGCAGCCTGCAGGATGGGGAGGAATTCCTTGAGGTTTGAGATTTTCTTGTCGTACAGGAGTATGAGAGGTTTCTCCATGTTGCACTCCAGTTTTTCGCCGTCGGTGACGAAGTAGGCCGAGAGGTAGCCGCGGTCGAACTGCATTCCCTCTACGACGCCGATGCTGGTGTCGCGGCTTTTGCTTTCCTCAATGGTGATGACGCCGTCTTTCGAGACCTTGCGCATGGCGTCGGCGAGCAGTTTTCCTATTTCAGGGTCGTTGTTGGCGCTGACGGTTGCCACCTGTTCGATCTTGTCGTAGTTGTCGTCCACCTTCTCTGCCACGGCCTTGATGTGTTCCACCACGGCTGCCACGGCCTTGTCGATGCCGCGCTTGAGGTCCATGGGATTGGCTCCTGCGGTGACATTCTTGAGTCCTTCGTTGACGATGGCCTGTGTCAGTATGGTTGCCGTCGTGGTGCCGTCGCCGGCGTCGTCGCCGGTTTTCGAAGCCACGCTCTTCACCAGCTGTGCGCCGGTGTTCTCGAAGCGGTCTTCGAGTTCGATTTCCTTAGCCACGGTGACGCCGTCCTTTGTGATTTGCGGGGCACCGAATTTCTTTTCGATTACTACATTGCGGCCTTTCGGTCCGAGGGTAACCTTCACTGCATCTGCCAGTTGGTCCACGCCACGCTTGAGCAAATCGCGGGCGTCGCTATTGAATTTAATGTCTTTTGCCATTGTTGTGAGTATTTGATTGGGTTGTTACTTTTCTATTTTTGCCAGCACATCGCTTTGGCGCATCATGAGAAACTTCTCTCCGCCGAACTCCAGTTCGGTGCCGCTGTATTTCCCGTAGAGCACGGTATCGCCCTCGGCCAGGAACATTTCTTCGTCTTTCGTTCCGGTGCCAACGGCAACAACGATGCCTTGCAGTGGTTTTTCCTTTGCGGTGTCGGGAATGATTATCCCTCCGATTTTCTCTTCAGCGGGTGCAGGTTTTACCAGCACGCGGTCGGCTAATGGTTTGATGTTCATAGTTGTTTGTTTTTATGGGTTAATTAGTGTCTGCCTTTCATGTAGCGAAAATCGTGCCAAAGTAAGCAAAAAGCGTAGAAATGTAAAAATGTCAGTGGGCCACACGCTTTGAACCTTATTGATTATGCACGCGCGTGAGGAGGCTATTCCCGCAGCAGGTCCACCCTGCGCCAGATGCAGTTGGGCACGCACCGCCAAAGTGCTACCAGGAGGCGGTACTTCCAGTCGATGACAGCCACATGCCGGCGCCGCCCGATGGCATGGACGATGAGTCGTGCGGCCTTGTCGGCCGAGAGCTGCATGGGGAAGTTGCTGCCTTCAATCAGCGGCGTATTGACGAACCCCGGGCGGATGTCGGTGAAGCGGATGCGGAGCCGCTGGGCGTTGGAAAGCTGCTCCAAGGCCTGGATGTAGGTACTCTGAAAGGCTTTCGTGGCACTGTAGGAAGGGGCTGGCGAGAGCCCTTTCACGCCCGCGATGGAGGAGATAACGGCTATGTGGCCGCCGCCCTGCGCACGGAAATGGCTGAATACGGCGTCAACCATACGGGTGAAGCCCAGCGCATTGGTGACAACGGTGCGTTCCTCAATGTCAGGAGCCAGTTCGGCGTTCTGCTTGCCGATGCCGGAGGCGTGGAGGTAGAGATCGACACTGCCGCCCATAGCCTCGATGAGCGACTGCAGGCGTTGGGGAGCCTCGTCGCTGTTGACATCGATGAGGGCGGTGAACACCTGACTTGGATATTCCCCTTGCAACGCTTCCAACGGTTCACTGCGACGGGCTGCCACGCCCACCTGCCACCCCTCGGCCAGCAACAGCCTGGCAACGGCATTGCCCATGCCCGAAGAGGCACCCATGATAATTGCTCGTTTCATATCCGCAAAAGTAATGATTATTTCCGTTTTGAGCCACAGCCTGCATGTTTTTTCAACGCAGGAAAAATCGTCAGCCGCTCCATAACTGCATTGCACATCGGCGGAAATGGCACCGAAATTCCGTTTTCGGCCAATCAACAGCATAGGAAGGCACAAAAAACAGCGATTTTTGAAGATTTCACTAACCTGCTGACAGACAGGTGCTTGCGTATATTTGGGCGCCGACTTCCCAAAAGCGGTTTTTCAAGTAGGGGCCAAACGGAAGGCGAATGTGCCCCAGTCAAGAGCCGGATGGAGGCTTCTTGCAATGCAAAAACGGCACTCCAGAAAACCGAAAAGTGGATTTTTCAACAACAAATGGCTGGTTTGGGGAGGGTAAGAATGACTGAATTGTGCGAAAACTGCCGTCAGGAAATCTCCTTGCGGCATTGCACACTGACGACGAATAAATTCCGTTAGCAACTTTCATTCAAGCATTTTGCAGGAAAAGAAAGTCAACAATATGGTTATTAATATGTTACAATAATATTGAAAGGATAAGAAAACAGCAGTTTCACTCCCCTATCCTGCCACTTGCACAGTCTGCGCCTGAAGCCTGGAAGGCGAAAAAACAGCCCCTGACGGAAAATTAAACGCATGCAATTTATTGCATATCGGAAAAATTGTCTACCTTTGCATAAATAGTCAAAATCAAAAACAAACGCCAAATGAAAGATTTCTTTAAAAATGTACTGGCAACCATCGTGGGCCTGATTCTCTTCATGCTCATCTTCGTTGCCCTTGGACTGATGAGCCTGATGGGCATTGTTGCCTCGGGAAGCGCCAAACAGAATGTCAGCGACAACACCGTACTGGTGCTGAACCTCTCGGCAGTTGACGAGAAGAGCCAGCCGGACATTATGTCGCTCCTGTCCAACCGCGGCCAGGGCAGCACCGGACTGAACGACATCGTCTCGGCACTGAAGAAGGCGAAGGACAACGACCGCATCAAGGGCGTGTACTTCGAAGCCAGCGGTATAGGCACAAGCTTTGCCTCGCTGCAGGAAATACGCAGGGCACTCGTCGACTTCCGCAAAAGCGGCAAGTGGGTAGTAGCCTACGGAGACACCTACACACAGAGCGACTACTACCTCGCCTCGGCAGCCAACACCGTCTACATGAACCCGCAGGGTATGCTCGACTGGCACGGACTTGCCGTACAGCCCATGTTCCTCAAGGATGCATTCGCAAAGATAGGCGTGAAGTATCAGGTGGTGAAAGTGGGCACCTTCAAGAGCGCCACCGAAGCCTACACCGAGGAAAAGATGAGCGATGCCAACCGAGAGCAGTACACCGTCTTCCTGAACGGCACATGGAACAACATCTGCAAGGATGTGGCCGCAAGCCGGAAGGTCAGCATCGACCAGCTGAACCTGTATGCCGACAGCCTGGTTGCCTTTGCACCGGCCGAGGACCAGGTCAAGAACAAACTCGTAGACAAGCTCATCTATGCCAACGAAGTCAAGGGAGAAATCAAGAAACTCCTCAAACTCGACGAGGACGACGACATCAACCAGATTTCAGTGGAAGGCATGAAGAATGTGAAAGGCGAGAAGCGCCAGGGCGATGAGATTGCCGTCTATTACGCCTACGGCGGAATTGTCGACGAAGCCAGCGGCAGCCCTCTCTCGCAAGGCTCCCACAACATCGTCGGAAGCGAAATGGTGAAGGACCTGGAGCAACTCATGAACGACGACGATGTCAAGGCCGTGGTCATCCGTGTGAACTCACCCGGCGGCAGCGCCTACGCTTCCGAACAGATATGGCACCAAATCGTACAACTGAAGGAAAAGAAACCCGTCGTGGTTTCCATGGGCGACTACGCCGCTTCGGGCGGTTACTACATCAGCTGCCCAGCCAGCTGGATCGTGGCTGAGTCGAACACCCTGACCGGAAGCATCGGCATCTTCGGACTCCTGCCCGACATGAGCGAACTTGCCACCAAGAAACTCGGCCTCCGCTTCGACGAGGTGAAGACCAACAGGAACAGCACTTTCGGCAGCAACATGGCCCGCCCGTGCAGCACTGAGGAAATAGGAATCCTCCAAGGCTATGTTAACCGCGGCTACCAGCTCTTCCGCAAGCGCGTGGCCGACGGACGCAAGCAACCCGTTGAGGAAATAGAGAAGATTGCACAGGGACGCGTATGGCTCGGACAAGACGCCCTCAAGCTCAAGCTGGTGGACCAGCTGGGAGGAATCGACGAGGCCGTCAAGAAGGCAGCACAGCTTGCCAAGCTCGACAAATACCACACAAAGGAATATCCCGCAGAGCAAAGCTGGGACGAACTTTTCCTCAACACCACCAGCAACAGCAACTATCTCGACGGACAAATCCGCGCCATGCTCGGCGATTTCTACGAGCCCTTCTACCTCCTGAAGACCGCCGACAGCCAGAACTTCCTGCAGGCACGGCTGCCATTCTTCTTCAAAATGAGATAACAAGACCTGACATACTGAACCGCACACCATGCCAACGGCAAGACACCACACAGCCATCAATCCGCTGCTGCTGCCCTTCAGTGGGGTCTACGGACTCATCGTGAAGATACGCAACTACCTGTTCGATGTAGGATTCTTCAAACAGGAAGCCTTCGACATACCCGTAATAGCCGTCGGAAACATCACCGTCGGCGGCACAGGAAAGACTCCCCATGTCGAAATTCTGGTCCGCCTGCTCAAGGAAAAGAACAAGGTGGCAGTGCTCTCTCGCGGATACAAACGGAAAAGCAAGGGGTATGTGCTGGCCGGAGAAGATGCAACCATGCACGACATCGGCGACGAACCGCTCCAGATGAAGCGGAAATTCCCCGACATCTATGTGGCCGTCGACAAGAAACGGGTGGAAGGCATCCGACGCCTGACCTCCGATGAGGAAACGAAAGATGTGGATGTCATCCTCCTGGACGACGCATACCAGCACCGTTATGTCAAACCCGGCATCAACATCCTGCTCATCGACTACCACCGTTTGCTCATAAACGACACCCTCCTCCCGGCAGGAAGAATGCGCGAACCCAAAAACGCCACCCGCAGAGCCGACATGGTAATCATCACGAAGTGCCCGAAAAACCTGAAACCGGTCGACTATAGGGTGCTCACCAAGTCGCTCAAGCTGCTGGCTTACCAGGAACTGTTCTTCACCACAGTGGACTACGGACAACTCGTACCGCTCTTCGGCGACAAGGAAGCCAGACAGCCGCTCGACGAACTCGGCAAGGACGAAAACATCCTGCTGCTCACCGGCATTGCATCACCGGCACTCCTGCAGGAAGAACTGGCCCGCCACGCCCACAGCATCGTGCCGCTTACCTTTGCCGACCACCACGCTTTCACAGCCAAGGACGCCGAAAAAATTAACAGGACCTTCGAAGACATGCCGGCACCAAAGCGCATCGTCACCACCGAAAAGGACGCCACGCGGCTGGTACAATTGCAAACCCTAAGCGAAGGAGTGAGAAATAACCTCTTCGTGCTCCCCATCACTGTCAAGTTCATGCTCGAACAGGAGACGCATTTCAACAGTAAAATACTGAGTTATGTACACAAAAACTCAAGGAACAGCATCCTGGCGAAAGGGAAAGAGGACCACAAGCCCAAAGACAGCCACCATGCCGCAAACAAAACGCAGACCATCAGTTTCAAGAACAACTGACAGACAGGCGGATACGGCACACAACGAACTGACATTCCAACGACATACATCAACCAAATTCCTAACATTATTTCGATAACCGTCAAATGACCGACATATCCAAACTGGGCGAGTTCGGGCTCATCAAGCACCTCACGAAAAACCTGCAGCCCACAAACCCGACCACCCTGCACGGCATCGGCGACGACTGCGCCGTGCTCCACTACCCCGACAGCCATGTGCTCGTCACCTCCGACATGCTCATGCAGGGCGTGCATTTCGACCTGGTGTATACCGACATGTACCATCTCGGCTACAAGTCGGCCATGGTCAACCTCAGCGACCTCTTCGCCATGAACGGCACTCCCCAGCAGCTGATTGTCAGCGTGGCCATCGACAAGCGCTTCAGCGTGGAAGACCTGGAGCAGTTCTACGCCGGACTGCGTGCCGCCTGCGGGAAATGGCAGGTAGACATCGTGGGAGGCGACACCACGACATCGCTCACCGGCATGGCCATCAGCATCACCTGCATCGGGAAAGCCTCCGACGGCGACACCGTTTACCGTAACGGTGCGAAGGACACCGACCTCATCTGTGTCAGCGGTGACCTCGGGGCAGCCTACATGGGCCTGCAACTGCTGGAACGGGAGAAGGCCGTCTACTACCAGATGCTGAAGGAACACCAGCAGAAATACCCCGACAAGGAGCACCGTCCGGCGTTTCCCGAGTTCGAACCCGACTTTGCCGGCAAGGAGTATCTTCTCCAGCGGCAGCTCCAGCCGGAGGCACGCGGCGATGTGCTGCGGCTGCTCCGCGATGCGAACATACGCCCCACGGCCATGATAGACATCAGCGACGGACTCTCCAGCGAGCTGCTTCACATCTGCGAACAGAGCAAATGCGGCTGCCGTGTCTACGAAAAGAACATCCCCATCGACTATCAGACGGCCATACAGGCGGAGGAATTCAACATGAATGTCACCACCTGCGCCCTCAACGGCGGCGAAGACTACGAACTGCTGTTCACCGTTCCCATCGGCGACTATGAGAAGATAGAGGCCCTGGAAGGCGTGCATGTCATCGGACACATCACCAGACAGGAACTCGGCAGCATGCTCATCGGCCGCGACGGCAAGGAATTCCCCATCACGGCGCAGGGATGGAACCCCTTGAAGCAAGCATAGGCGAGGGCAAAACGGAGCCTCGTTTTGTTAAAATTCGTTAACTCCGGTAAAATCTTTCGGCTTTGCCTTTACGGAACAAACAAAAAGAATTACCTTTGCCACACAAAAGAAAGGATTGCATTTTTATTGGTGCCTTAGCTCAGTTGGTAGAGCATCGGACTGAAAATCCGTGTGTCCCCGGTTCGATTCCTGGAGGTACCACTCCTCCTTTCATTAGGACGGTTCTCGCAAGAGGCCGTCTTTTTTTGTGCTGTTGTGTGACAGTCTTGATTTTTTTGCACTATCTTTGCAATACGATTCACAGGGAGGCCGGAACGGAATAAGCCCATCTCCCCGGACCATCAGCAAACAAAGACATTCAACAATCATGGTAAAGCAAACAGACTTGGAAACGAAAGAGTTGTTTATCGACACTTTGAAGAAACTTGGATGCCCTTTCGAACTGACGGAATGGGGCAACATCACATTCGTGTCGCCAAAGAACTGCCGGAAATAGAAGAACACCTGAAATACCAATTGGATTCATTTACCAAGACCAGGCACTTTGGCAGGACACAAATGAACCAGAGATACAATTCCGAAACGGACAATAATCCGAAGCCGTACAAGGGAGAACTGGCAAGCTAACTGCCGTTTTTCGTACCTTTGTCCTCCCCCACCTGACGGGCATTACCAACTTAAGTCATGACAGGAAACCACACCGACATCTATCACGACACCTACGGCAGTCCGCTGGGCACCCTCCTACTGGCCAGCGACGGAAAGCACCTGACCGGCCTGCGGTTCGGAACGGACACACAGGAGCATGACTCCCTGGAAGTGTTCCGCCAGACACGGCAGTGGCTCGATGCCTACTTCGCCGGCCAGCAGCCCGACTTCACCCCTCCCCTGCTCCTCTCCGGTTCGCTGTTTGCCCAGTCGGTATACCGGCGGCTCCTGACAGTTCCTTACGGCGAGACTGCCACCTATGGGCAGTTGGCACGGCTCCTGGCCGACGAGCGGCAGCAACGACGGGTGTCGGCACAGGCCGTCGGGGGAGCACTGAAACGGAATCCCATCGCCATCATCGTGCCGTGCCACCGCATTGTGGGTGCCGACGGAGCGCTCACCGGCTATGCCTACGGGCTGGAACACAAGGCTGCACTGATACGGCTGGAACGCAGCCATGTCCGGCGACAGGTGCGCAAGGACGGCCTCTCCGACCTGGACGACATCATCCACCTGGCGTCGGGTGCCGAGCGGCTGGCCTATCAGTGGATGGCCGAGACCGCCATTGCAACCAACTGATTTCCAACACTTTGCATTTGAGGCTCAAACGCACTCCGTTTGGGGCTCAAACGCATCACGACTGGGCCCCAAACGGAATGCGTTTGGGGCCCAGTTGGAAAACGAGTGTAAGACGGGTGGTTTTCAAGTGGCCGAATCATTCAGGTTCTCCGCAATCTTGTCCACATTCATGCTGCGGGCACTGGCATCGAAAATCTCCTTGTAGACGCCTCCCTGTCGGTAGACCTCGGCCGGTGTCCCGTGCTGCACCACACGCCCTTTCTCCAGCACATAGATGCAGTCGGCGTCGACAATCTGGCCGATGTTGTGCGAAATGATAATCACCGTGCGTCCCTGCTTGATTGAATCGATGATCTGCTTGATCTGCTCCGTGGCTATGGCGTCGAGGCTTGCCGTGGGTTCGTCGAGGAAGATGATGGGAGGATTCTTGATGAACATACGCGCTATGGCTATGCGCTGCTGCTGTCCGCCGCTGAGTTGCAGGGCATTGGTCTGGAATCCGTCGGGCAACTGCATGATTTGCTCGTAGATGTAGGCCTGCCTTGCCGCCTCCACCACCGCCTCGTGCGATGCCTCCGGACACCCGTAGCGGATGTTCTCCTCTATCGAGCCATCGAAGATATGGTTCTTTTGCAGCACCAGTCCAATGTTGTCGCGCAGGAAGTGCGTGTTCCACTCGCTGAGTTCCACGCCGTCGAGGCGTATGGAACCGCTGCCCGGTGGATAGAACTTGTCGAGCAGGCTCACGATGGTGGTCTTGCCGGCCCCGCTCAGTCCCACCAGTGCGGTAATCTTTCCGGGTTCGATGTCAAGCGTCACGCCGTGCAGGGCCTTGGTGCCGTTGCCGTAGGTGAAGTCCACATCGCGCAGTTGGAAGTACCCCTCCACCTTCTCCGGAATGTAGCTGCCCTGCTGCTCCACCTCGTCGTCGGCGTGGAGGATGGAAAAGAAGCCGTCGGCGTAGATGAGTGCGTCGTTCATATCGTCATAGATGCGGTGCAACTGCCGGATGGGGGCACTCACATTGGCAAAGAGCATGACATGGTACATAATCTTTCCGATGGTCATGCCCGGGTAGTCGATGAGCACCAGGTAGGCCGTCAGGATGATGATGAGCACCGTGCCAATCTGCTCCAGGAAACTTTTTAGCCCGTTGAACATGTATCCCTGGCGGCGGATATTCAGCTGCAGGTCGGTCATGTTGCGCTGGAGCCCCTCCTGCCGGGTGGCCTCGATGGGCTCGCGGTTGAACGATTTTATCACCGATATGCTCTCCAGGATGTTCAGGATGCCCTGGCTGACCGACTGGTGGCCGGCAAAGATGTTGTGGCGGCCGCCCTTCATCCGCCCGGCCTGGATGTAGGTGATGTAGAAGTAGACGGGAACCACACACAGGGCAACCAGTCCCACATAGACATTGGCAATGAACATGAGTACGAGTGCCAGCACGGCGCTGGTGAACAGCGGGAGAATCTCAATGAAGATGTTGTTCACCGTGTTGCTCAGGCTCATCACTCCGCGGTCGATACGCGACTGGAGCTTGCCTATCTCGTTACCTTCGGAGTTGAAGAACGCCAGCCGGAACGAGAGAATCTTGTCCACCACGGCGAGCGAAAGGTCGCGGCTGACCAGGATGCGCATGCGTTCGCCGAAGTAGCGCTGGAAGAATGTCACCACGGCACCCAGCAGTTCCTTGCCCAGCAGCACCAGCGAGATGGTCATCAGGATGCGCCCGGCCGCCGACCACGAAAAGTCGGCACGCTGCACCAAGGCATTGATGGCATCGACGGCCTTGTCCAGCACTACGGCATTGACCTGCGCCAGCAAGGAACCAATCAGCGTGAGCACCAGCGTGACGCCCACCAGCCAACGGTAGGGAGCCACAAAGGGGAAGATATTCTTCAGCATGCAGATGATGTTCATGCGCCCTGAAGGAGCATTCGCCTTGTCCTTGTTCATATTTTCATTGTTTTTCATCGTTGGGTCCTGATTTTTTTCGCTTTGAGAAAAGTATATTTAGGTGCTAATGATTGAAATAACAGATGTGCTGCAGGTCAGAATTCCAGGCGGAAGCCCTTCTCCTTCATCTGGTTGTAGCGCTCGGGATTGAAACTGTAGAGGAAAGCCTTTTTCCTGTTCCTCAGCGCAAGCGTCTCCTCCAGTTGGTTCAAGATGCCCAGCTTCAACATCTTGTTGCTGAAGTTGCGGCGGTCGAACTCCACGCTCAGAATGGCCTCGTAGAGGCGCTGGAGCTGTGTCATGGTGAATTTCTCTGGCAGGAGTTCGAAGCCTATTGGCTCAAAGTGGATCTGACGGCGCAATTCGGCTGCGGCCCTGCGCAGGATCAAGTCGTGGTCGAAGGCCAGTGCCGGCACATCGTCCAAGGGAAACCACTGTGCCTTGGCGGCATCGTCGCCGGCCTTCACCTCGCTCAGCCGCACCAAAGCGTAGTAGGCAATGGTGATGACCCGCTCGCGGGGGTCGCGGTCAGGGGCGGAAAAGGTATGGAACTGCCGGATGTAGGCCGTCTCCAGCCCAGTTTCCTCGCGTAGTTCACGCAACGCTCCCTCATTGGCCGGCTCGTCCATGTTGATGAATCCGCCGGGAAACGCCCAGCAACCTTTATAAGGTTCTATGCCACGCTCAATCAAGAGCACGCTCAGGCGCGACCCGTCGAAACCGAAAATCACACAGTCGGTAGTGACGCTCGGGTGGGGATACTTATAGCAATACTTAAGTTCTTCCATACATTCTCCGTGTGAATTTCACACATCAAAGATACGCACATTTTTCATATCTCCAACTTTTATTGCGTCTTTTTTACACAGGAATTTGAAATTTCTGCCAAATCACCTTGGTTACACGCCCGCACATATAAATAAGATTAAGGTATAAGGCTCTCTGAGTGAAGAAAGAACGGAAAAACACTGCCCGGCAATAGCAACAAACGAAAGAACTGGTTGATGGCACAATCAGTTCTTTCGTTTGCGGAGAGAGGGGAGGTTCGTGGTTGCAAAGCAACACTTTCACAAAGCCTACAGCGACTGAAAGAACTGTGAGAACCCGGCTCGCAACCGCAAAAAGAAAAAGAGCCAGACCCAATTGGCTGGCTCTTTTTTGCGGAGAGAGAGGGATTCGAACCCCCGGCACCTCTCAGTGCGCCGGTTTTCAAGACCGGTGTAATCGACCACTCTACCATC
>CALFJA010000006.1 GCA_937877605.1 uncultured Prevotellaceae bacterium
CAATAATATACAAAACACAGGATTTAATTTATCATAAAACTTATTAAGTTCAAACCAAAGAACGTGGAATGTATAAAAGGCAAGAAAAAGATGCTTGGTGACAACAAGAAAATAACGATTGATAAGCGTAATAAGACGCTTATGCCCTACACCACAGAAATGAAAGAAGAACTTGAAAGAGAGATTCTATCATTAGATGGAGTGTCGAGTGTAAAGTGGAGCAATGCTAATTCAACAGAATCAAGTTACATCAGATTCAAAGTAAACGGTGTGAAATTTAAAGTTAGGATTTCGTCTCATACTACAGCAACAAACCGTAATGAAGTATTATTTCCGATGTATTACAGCGATAGAGATAGATGCTGGCTAATTGATGCTAATTTAGGATACTTCAAGCCTAAAGATGTGGCAAAGTCTGCAAAAGCAGTATGTAAACAGTTGGAAAAGTACGACAACGATGAAACGATAGAATTGCTAAAGGATTTTGCCGATAAGAAAAAGATTGAACCGCAAGACGATGAGGACATTGATGATTTGTCATACGACCTTGCTACCAAGTATATCAATGAAAAGAAACTGAAAGATGACAAATTCGGCACAACCTTTCAAGTTGTACGATATATAAGCCGATTTGCTTTGGGTGAGATACTGGATGAAGAGCGTTACATGGCAGACATATAATCATAAAAACGATTGAGTTCAAACTCATATAGCAGAAAAGCATATAATATATCAATTCAAATGCAAGGAGGCAGTCATGAAGAGTCCATTAACAGCAAAGGAAATGATAGAGAAAAGCGAAATACGCACGATTGAGTTTCGCGGAGAAAAATACACAGCCTGTTACAGATTTTGGCTATGTGAAGATACGGGCGAGAGTTTCACGACGACAGAGAGCGATAATGAATTTTACTTCGCCATTACAGACCAGTATCGTGCGAAATACGGTATTCCCACTATTGGACAGATAAGAGAAATTAAGGAGAAGTACAATCTCTCAGATGCCGGACTTGGGCAAATCCTCGGATTTGGGAAAAATCAGATAAAGAGTTATCTGGACGGAGAAATACCCACAAAGACTAATGGGAGGGTGTTGAGTGCGATACTAACTCCTGCTGTATTCAGCGTTTTCCTTGACCTTGCCAAAAACCAACTGGGCGAAAAGAAAATTAACAGGATTAAGAAGAATTTGGATTTAATTTCTCATAAAGCCGATTAAGTTCAACCAGTAGGACTGCTCGCTATGTGCTCCTGCGGACTATGTGAGTCTGGAGAATTCTTTCTTACTCTCTGGAGGCAATGCTAATCCGTAATGACGCTGCGCAGGGCCTCGGAGGGACCCAATTCCAGAACTCGCTACGCGCTTTGCTTTGCGAAGGACTGCCAGGCAAAGCGGGATGGAGCCCTGCAGATTGCTCTCCTCATGTACCAACGCCACTCCATCGGGACAATAATCCCATAGTCCAAGTTGCACCTTGGAATGAAAGGCAAGGAGAATTCGTGAATGATTGTCATAACGGATCGTGATGAGTAGATTTTTGAGAATTGAAAGTTATTTGTTACTTTTGCAAAAACTAAAAACAAAAACACATTCATGACGTTCATAGCCATCATTCCAGCCCGATATGCATCGACACGCTTCCCTGGCAAGCCACTGGCCCTGCTCGGCACAAAACCTATCATCCAGCACGTTTACGAGCAGGCACTCAAATATTTCGACAATGTAGTCGTTGCCACCGACGACAGCCGCATCGCACAGGTTGTTGAAGGGTTCGGTGGAAAGGTGGTCATGACACGCAGCGACCACCAGTCGGGAACCGACCGGATTGCAGAAGCCTACAACAGACTGGACAAGGATTTCGATGTGGTGGTGAACATCCAAGGGGACGAACCCTTTATACAGCGGGAGCACATGGAGCGCATCTGCGAGGCGTTCGACTATCAGCAGACACAGATTGCCACACTGGCGGTGCCCTTCGGCAGCCTTGCCGCCGCTGAAAATTCCAACTCGCCAAAGATTGTCACCGACGCACTGGGCTATGCCATGTACTTTTCCCGGTCGCTCATACCGTTTGTACGCGGCATAGACCGCAACCAATGGCTCGATCATTATCCATTTGTGAAACACATCGGTGTTTATGCCTACCGTGCCGAAGTCCTGAAGGAAATTGCGCAGCTGCCGCAATCGAAGCTGGAGAAGGCAGAGAGCCTGGAACAGTTGCGATGGCTGGAGAATGGCTATCGAATTAAAGTGCAGACCGTCACCAGGGAGACCATCGGAATTGACACCCCTGACGACCTGAAGCAAGCCACAAAACAACTGAATTCACTTGATTAGTTATTCCGTTGACAACCAAGGTGTTGACAGATGCAAGCTCCATCTGATTGCATTGTCTGGAGGATGCGACAGCGTTTCGCTTCTTTACCTGCTCCACAGCGAGCAGTTAAGGTTGCATGCCGTACATTGCAACTTCCACTTGCGTGGTGAAGAGGCTGACCGTGACATGCGGTTTTGCCAGACCCTTTGCAACACCTATGGCATCCCCATTTCCATTCTTCACTTCGACACAGCGGCCTATGCCCAGGATCATCATATAGGAATTGAGATGGCTGCACGCGAACTGCGCTACAAGGCCTTTGCCGAATTGCGTGAGGAACTGGGAGCCGACAAACTGTTCGTAGGCTCACAAGCCGACGATGTACTGGAGACTTTTTTCATCAACCTTTTCCGTTCCACCGGTATCGAAGGAATGAAGGGGATTGAACAGATGCGTGAATACATTGTCCGCCCACTGCTTAATTTTACCCGTGATGATATTCTGGAATATGCCGCTGCCAACAAGTTGGCCTTTGTGGAAGACTGCACCAATGCCGACGAGCATATACTTCGCAATGCCATCCGGCATACGCTCATCCCAACCATGGAGCAGATTGTCCCACACGCTCGGCAGGCGGTGATGAATACGGTGAGAAATGTACAGGATGTACTTCCGTTGTTGCACGATGCCACAAAGCGAGCCATCGGGGAAATCGTGACCAATGACTGCATCAGCCTCCAGAAACTGCAAGGGCATCCCTCGCCTGAATGGTTGCTTTTCAACATACTCAGGCAATACAACTTCACTCCGTCAGCCTGTCGTGCCGTTTATGAGAATCTCGACGCGCAGCAAGGTAAGCGCTGGGAGTCGGAAACGCATCTGCTCTTGAAGCACGAGGATTGCCTCATGGTCAGTCCAAAACTGCAGCACCGCCCTATCTCCTTTGCAATCGAAGCCCCCGGGACCTACACCATTCCTGAGTCAGGAACCTTGGAAATCGAGCGTGTTCCGGCTTCGCCTGACTTTGAAATACCACACGACGGAGAACACATAGCCCTTGATGCCGACACGGTGACTTTCCCACTCAAACTTTGTACGGCAGTGCCTGGAATGAGGTTTGCTCCTTTCGGCATGAACGGCACGAAACTCATAAACGACTATCTGGCCGAACACGGCATCCCCATGTCCGAGCGCGGCGGGCAACTGTTGCTCACAACTGGCGGGAATGTGGCATGGCTCGTGGGATTCACCATTGCAAATCCCTTTCGCATAACATCAAAAACAAAAGAAATCCTATTGTGCTCCTTCCACACTAGTCAATCTTGAGAACAAGTCCTTTCAGGTATTCCCCCTCAGGATGGAACAGACTTACGGGATGGTCGGCTGGCTGGTGCAACTGATACATGATGGTGGCACTCCGGCCAAGACTGGCTGCCGCCGAGAGTACGGCATTACGGAAATGTTCCTTCGTAACCACCTGCGAGCAACTGAAAGTAAAGAGCAGGCCACCTTTTGTCACATGCCCGATGCCCAGTTTGTTCAGACGGGTATATCCTTTAAGGGCGTTGTGTAGTGCACCGCGGTGCTTGGCAAAAGCAGGAGGATCCAGTACCACGATGTCGAATTCCTCATTCGATTTTTCCAGAAACTTGAATCCATCCTCACAGACGGCTTCATGCCGGGTGGTATCGGTAAAGTTGAGAACTGCATTCTGCTTTGTCTGTTCAATGGCACGCTCGCTGGTATCAACGGACACAACCCTGGTGGCACCTCCGGCCAAGGCACTTACGGAGAATCCGCCCGTATAGCAGAACATGTTCAAGACACTACAGTCCTTCGACAGCGACCGCAGTAGCAAACGATTCTCACGCTGATCGACAAAGAACCCCGTCTTCTGTCCTTTCTGCCAGTCCACAGCGTAGAGCAAACCATTTTCCTTGCAGACATGCTCACATTCATCCCCAACAAGATATCCATCGGTTCCTACGCTAAATTCATCGCTTCGCCAGGCACGGGGCAGCGTACCGTCACTCTTATAATAGACAGAGGTAATGGCTGGTCGCAAAATCGAAGTCAGCACTTCGGCGATTTCCTTTCTGGCACGGTGCATTCCTACGCTGTGGGCCTGCATAACGGCAGTCGTGCCATACACATCTATAATCAGTCCGGGAAGGCCGTCGCCCTCTCCGTGGACCAATCGGTATGCTGTTGTGTCCGCGGCATTAGTCAAGCCTATGCGCTTCCGCAAATCATATGCTTTATACAGCATACGCTCCCAAAAAGAATTGTCGATGGATTCGTTCCTAAATGTCAGCAGGCGGACGGCAATGCTGCCATTGGCATAATGACCTGCACCGACAAAATTGCCTTGACTGTCAACGACAGTTACGACATCCCCTTCCGAAGGTTTACCATCGATGGTGGCAATGGCTCCGGAAAAGATCCAGGGATGCTGGCGTTGGACACTTTCTTCACGATGGGGTTTTAGATGTATGCACATGTCGGATGAGGGTTAAAGGTGGAATGAGGAATGTGTAAGGTTCGGCTATTCGTTTGCTACCGGTTGTTCTGTGACCATAAGATGGTAATTCCCGGTTGTAATGAGTTTGTTCAACTGATTGTATAGTTCAAGGCATACCCATGCGTCTGTTGCGGCATAGCGCTGTTGTTGCAGTGTGAGTGCAGGGGCATTCCAATTGCTTAATTGTTGCCGTTTACTTAAGCGCTGCCGCAAAAGGTTGGCTACGAGTTTTTTCAGGCTTTTGTCCTTTATGCCCACCTGAGTCGCAAGTTCCTGCAGTTCTACTAATCCTGCGGGTGCCAACTGTGCGTGGCGCTGTTTCAAAGAGAGCATGTCATCGTGCAGAGACAGGCCTACTTTGAGTATTGTCGGGTCTTCTATGAATGCGCACAATGACAACGGGAAACCTATACTGTTCAGACGGAAAAGGAACACCTGCCGTGGCGTGGCTATTTGAAGAAGGCCGACTCGCCAAGACACACCCTTTTTAAACGAAGGACGCGTCTCAGTGTCAATGCCTACCACCACACTTTTCCGCATGATGTCAATGGCCGGCTGTACATCATCGGGACAGTCTATGACAACAATGGAGCCTTCGAAAAGCAGTCGTGGGAGTTGAGCCAGAGCTTCTGCTGGATACTGGTCATAGATGACAGGAGCCTTTTTTATATTCTTTTTACACATTGCAGCCGCAAAATTAATAAACAATAACCGATAAACAATAACGAATAACCGTTAAACAATAACCAAAAATGTGAAAAATTGCTGATTAAGCAGCAGGTTTTGATGCGACTCCCATTTTTTTTGTATATTTGTCGATTGAATTTCAAAAAGCTTTTTCAAATGAAAAAACAATCGACAAAATCAAGGAAAAGAAAACCAACGCTGGTTGAAGCAACAGGCTTGAACATGCTGACTGAAAGAACGGATTTTATCCTGGGCTTGCTCCTCTGTGGTGTTGGCATATATATAGCATTAGCCATCTTGTCATTCATCAATTCTGGGGCTGACGACCAAAGCCTGCTTTCTTCGTTGCGTCCGGGCGACTTCCTAAACACAGGACATGAGTTTAAGAACTTGTGTGGTTCACTTGGAGCTATCAGTGCATATTTCCTTGCTTCGCGTGGCATAGGCATACCGTCACTCGTCGTACCGGTATTCATGTTCATTGCCGGTTTTCGCCTTATGGGGGCATGGCGCCCTAACCTTCTGAAATGGTTCCTTGGACTCAGTGTGGGAAGTATCTGGGCATCGGTGTTTGCCTCTAAGTTCATTACCCCATTGTTCGACGGGCTCCATTTCAATACAGGAGGCGACCACGGTGCTTTCACGGTGTTCCACTTAGAGAATATTGTCGGAGAGCCTGGACTTGTCGGAATACTCCTCATAAGCGCCATTATATTTCTGGTGTTGTTGAGCCGTGAGACTATTCGGGTAATACGGATGGCACTGAATCCCATCAAGTATTTGACACAGAAAATCAAGTTTACCGTATCGGCCGGTAAAGAGGAAGGCTGTATGAAAAATGAGGAAGGAGATGTTGATGTGGTGCAGCCGGCTGTTGAGCCACAGCCCACCTTCGTAGACCTTACTAACAAGCCAGAAGATACAAAAAATGTTCCTGTCCCGGTAAAAGTTGATGATGGGGAGCATCTCATCAAGGTGGAAAAGGGTGCTGAGGAAGCAGAAGCCAACAGCAAGCGTGTGAATACAGAGGTGGACCTGAGCAAGCCAATTAACCCGCTCGAACCGTTCACCCGATACAAATATCCTACCCTCGACCTACTCAAACAATACGACAACGGCGGTAAACCACAGATTGACTATGACGAGATAAAGTCGAACAACGCCCGCATCGTCGATGTCCTCCACAGTTTCGGAGTGAGCATCAAGGAGATCAAGGCGACGGTAGGACCGACGGTAACCCTCTACGAGATTACCCCCGCCGAAGGTGTGCGCATCAGCCGCATCCGGACACTGCAGGACGACATCGCTCTCTCATTGGCGGCATTGGGCATTCGAATCATTGCCCCCATACCAGGAAAGGGAACTATCGGCATTGAGGTGCCGAATAAGCGAGCACAGATTGTTTCCATGCATAGCATCCTGAACACACAGAAGTTCAAGTCCACCAAGATGGAACTGCCCCTCGCATTGGGAAAGACCATCACTAACGAACTCTTCATGCTCGACCTGGCTAAGATTCCACACCTCCTCGTAGCCGGTGCAACGGGTATGGGTAAATCGGTAGGCCTGAACTGCATTCTCACCTCCCTACTCTACAAAAAACATCCCAACGAACTTAAGATTGTCCTCATTGACCCCAAACAGGTGGAGTTCAGCATCTATGCACCCATCAAGGACCATTTCATGGCTGTGGTAGACCCAGACGAAGAACCCATCATCACCGACTCTCAGAAAGTAATCCGCACACTGAACAGCCTTTGCGTGTTGATGGACGATCGCTACACATTGCTGCGTAAGGCCAATGTGAGGAATGTCAAGGAATATAACGAGAAATTCGTGAACCACAAACTGAACCCTAACGACGGGCACGAATACATGCCATACATCGTTGTCATCATTGACGAGTTCGGCGATCTTATCATGACGGCCGGAAAGGAAATAGAACTCCCCATTGCACGCATAGCACAAAAGGCCAGGGCTGTCGGCATACACATGATTATAGCCACACAGCGTCCCACTACCAACATCATCACCGGTACCATCAAGGCAAACTTCCCAGGACGTATGGCATTCAAGGTAGCACAGGCAATAGACTCCCGTACCATCCTTGACCGCTCCGGTGCCGAGCAACTCATCGGTCGCGGCGACATGCTCATCCTCAAGGACGGTGTTCCAGAGCGCGTCCAGTGTGCATTTGTCGATACGCCGGAAGTACAGCGCATCAACGACTACATCTGCGAACAGTCGGGACCGCGCGAACCGCTACTTCTTCCGGAACCCAGAAACGAGGATGGCAGCGTGGCTGGAGCCGGCGGATCGGACATGGGCAACCTCGACCCGCTGTTTGAGGAGGCTGCCAAGATGATTATCATGGCGCAGCAGGGATCAACCAGTCTCATCCAACGCAAACTGCAGATTGGCTTCAACCGCGCCGGGCGCATCATGGACCAAATGGAATCGGCAGGCGTCGTAGGATCATCGCAAGGCTCAAAACCAAGGGAAGTCCTCATCCAAGACCTCACCACCCTCGACGGGCTCATCCAACGCCTGAAAGGACAAGTGTAATGATTGCATAACGAATAGGAATGAAAAGAATTATATTATCACTCATCGCCATTTGTTGCACCGTCGGACTTTATGCACAAAAGCCTGCCACGCAGCAGATTCTGGACAAAACGGCAAAGAAAGTAGCCAGTGGATGCACTGCCAGATTCACCTTCACCAGCCAGCAAGCCGGGCAACTGAAGGGGAACATCGCACTGAAAGGAAGCAAGTTCCGCACACAACTGGATAACATGACCGTCTGGTTCGACGGAAAGACCCAATGGACCTATATGAAAGAAACCGACGAAGTGAACATCTCCGTGCCTAATGCGACACAGAAGGCACAGATTAATCCATACACTTTCCTTCAGCTCTATAAGAAAGGATACAAATATACCCACCAGGTGAAGGGCGGCAATTATATTGTAAAGCTCACGGCCGAAAACAAGGAATCGCCCTTTACCGACATCCTTATCACCATACGCAAGGCAGACCTTGTGCCGACGGACATAAAGTTCCAGTATGGAGGCAAGCAAAACCACATCACCATCAATCAGTTCAAGCAACAGAAACTGAACGACGGAACTTTTGTCTTTAACCAAAAACAATATCCCTCCGCGGAAATTGTTGACTTAAGGTAATGAAACATGAATCGTTATCAACTATTCAAGCAACTGCGCAAGCACAGGAAACTGGCAGAAAAACGCGCCATGAACTTCAGCCAGAACAAGTCGGCAAAATGGATTGTCGGATTCCTTTCTGCATTCATGATACTCTACCTGATGTTCTTTGCCATCATATTTGCAACCGTGGCAAACAGCTCCAACAGCATCACATCACTGGAATTCATGTTCGGACTGGCACCGTTCATTCTCATAGTCGACTTCCTGCTGAGGTTTTCCGTACAGCAGACACCATCCCAACTGGTTAAACCATACATCATGTTGCCAATCGGGCGCTACACCTGTTCCGACATCTTTGTACTCACATCGATGCTAAACACCAGCAACCTCATATGGATGGCCATGCTCGTCCCCTATGCCTTCATGGCCATTCTCTTCAGTTTCGGCATATATTCCACACTACTCTTCCTCCTGACATGCTACCTCCTCATTGTCGCCAACAGTCAGTGGTACCTCATTTGCAGGACAAAAATCATCGACAGCCAATGCTGGTGGGCACTCCCCATCATCGTCTATGCGCTGATCTTCTCACCATTCTACCTCGGAAACAACGCCGGCAGTTCCAAATTCTTCAACTTCTACGGACACCCGGGAACACTCATTGAGGAGCATTCACTGCTTCCACTATTCGCAGCAGCGGCCATCGTGCTCCTACTCTTCACCATCAATCGACGATTGCAATACGCACACATTCGCACCGAACTGATCGGACATGCTGCGCAGACACTACATCACACCACACAATTAAAAGCACTCGACAAATATGGCGAGGTGGGAGAATACCTCAAACTGGAGATAAAGTCCATAATGCGGAACAAAAATCCCAAGAAATCATTCATCGCCTCAACCGTGGTAGTGCTCATTTTTAGCATGCTTATCTCCTTTACCGACATTTATTCCGGAAAGTTCATGGGAAACTTCTGGTGCATCTACAACTATGTCATCTACGGAGCAACCATGCTCTCAAGAATCATGTGCAACGAAGGAAACTACATCGACGCGCTCATGGTCAGAAAGGAAAACCTCCTGACGCTCTTGAGAGCAAAATACATCTTCTTCACACTACTGCTCTTACTCCCATTCCTCCTCATGCTTCCCACCGTCATCTTCGGAGAATGGACACTACTCATGCTTGTTGCCTATGCCGTCTTCACCGCCGGATTCCAGTATTTCATTCTTTTCCAACTCGCCGCCTACAACAAGCAGACCATACCCCTCAACACAAAATTCCTCGCCAAAGGAAGCATAGAAAACAATTACTTCCAGATCCTTGTACAACTCGTCGCATTTTTCTTCCCCCTACTCGCCATTTCCATCCTACAGACATGCCTGAACGACACACTCGCCTACATCACAATGCTCATCATCGGAATCGCATTCGTCGCAACACACAAGGTATGGATCAAGAACATCTATAAGCGAATGATGCGCAAAAGATATGAAAACATGGCGGCGTTTAGGGCATCAAGATAGACAATGAAGAAATACATTGAACTCAAAGGCGTAAGGGTCAACAACCTCCAGAACATTGACCTGAAGATACCCCGCAACGAACTCATCGTCATTGCAGGGCTCAGCGGAAGCGGCAAGTCTTCACTTGCCTTCGACACTCTCTATGCCGAAGGGCAACGCCGATATGTCGAATCACTTTCCACCTACGCACGACAGTTCATGGGACGCATGCAGAAACCCCAATGTGACTACATCAAAGGACTTCCACCTGCCATTGCCATTCAGCAGAAAGTCATTTCACAGAATCCACGCTCCACCGTTGGAACCGCCTCAGAGATATACCATTACCTGCGATTGCTTTTTGCACGCATCGGAAAGACCATCTCCCCCATTTCCGGACAGGAAGTGAAGAAACACACCATTCAGGAAATCGTCGACGCCACCTTCAACTTCCCAGAAGGCACACCATTACTCGTACTCGCACCCATACAACTCAATCAAGAGAACGCCGAAAAAACGCTACAAGCACTCACCAGCCAAGGATTCAGCAGACTCTGGAACGGAAACAGCATCATTCCCATACAAGACTACCACCTCACAACCTCCCACCTTCCACCTTCCACACTCTTCCTCGTCATCGACCGACTCAAGGTCGACCCTTCCAAAGACACCATCTCCCGACTCACCGATTCCATCGAAACCGCCCTTTACGAAGGACACAACAAATGCTCGCTTTGCTTCATGCCTGCCGCCATCAGATACGATTTCTCAACAGCATTCGAGGCAGATGGCATCACTTTCGAGCAACCCACCGAACACCTATTCTCCTTCAACTCGCCCATCGGAGCCTGTCCAACCTGCGAAGGCTTCGGAAACATCATCGGAATCGACGAGCGACTCGTCATTCCAAACACCACACTCAGCGTCTACGACGGATGCGTACAATGCTGGCACGGAGAAAAAATGGGCAACTGGAAAACAGAATTCTGTAGAAGGGCTAAACACGACAACTTCCCCATATTCACACCCTACAACCAACTCTCTCAAGAAGATCGACATTGGCTATGGCATGGACTCCCTTCCGAAGCAAACCTTCCACTCACCCAACAAGTCTCCATCGATGCCTTCTTCCAGATGCTCAAGGACAACCAGTACAAAATACAATACCGCGTCCTGCTCAGCCGATACCGGGGGAAAACCACCTGCCCACAATGCAAAGGAACACGACTCAAGCCCCAAGCCAACTTCGTACATATCGCACAAAAGAACATCTCACAGCTCGTAGACATGCCCATTTCCGAACTCTACGACTGGTTCGCCAACTTACAACTCACACAAACCGAACAAAACATCGCCAGGAGACTGCTCACCGAAATAACCAATCGGCTCAAGTACCTCATTGATGTCGGGTTACCATACCTCACACTCAACCGCACCTCCAACACACTCTCCGGAGGGGAAGCACAGCGCGTAAACCTCACCACCGCCATCGGAAGCTCACTCGTCGGTGCACTCTATATCCTCGACGAACCCACCATCGGACTACACACCAGCGACACACAAAAACTCATACAAGTACTCCGACAACTTAAAAACGCAGGAAATACCGTCATCGTCGTCGAACACGACAAAGACATCATCGCAGCAGCAGACTATCTCATCGATGTCGGACCACAAGCAGGAACAAAAGGAGGAGAAATCGTCTATGCCGGACCCATCAAAAACATAACAGCACAACTCCTCAAAAAATACTCCAAAAGCCACACACTCAGATACCTCGCTGGCAAAGACCCCATACCACAACCGCACGCAAAGCGCGCATGGAACCAAACCATACAACTCAAGGGTGCGCGCATGAACAACCTCAAAGGCATCGATGTCACCATACCACTCAATGCACTCACCGTCGTACACGGACCCAGCGGAAGCGGAAAGTCCACACTCATCATAGATACCCTCGCCAGCGCACTCAAACGCAGACTCGGAATCCCCGCCCAACAACCAGGAGAATACAACGCACTGCAAGGTGACATCGACACCCTACAACAAGTCATCATCGTCGACCAGCAACCCATCGGCAAATCCGCAAGATCCAATCCTGCCACCTACACACACGCCTTCGACCACATACGACAACTCTTCGCACAACAACCACTCGCAAAACAGCTCAATCTCACACCACAACACTTCTCCTTCAATGCCGAAGGAGGCAGGTGCGAACATTGTCAGGGAGCCGGCAACTTGACCATCCCCATGCAGTTCATGGCCGATGTGGAAATCATCTGCCCGCAATGCCACGGAACAAGATTCAAGAGCGACATCCTTCAAGTGCGGTACCATGCGAAAAACATACACGATGTGCTACACATGACCATAGAAGAAGCCATCCAATTCTTCGGACAACACTCGCTACGCGCTTGCCACAGGCAAGAACCAGAAGACTCGCTACTGCGCTTCGCTTGCGAAGAAAACATCGTCCGACGACTCCAACCACTCGTGCAGGTAGGACTCTCCTACCTACAACTCGGACAGGCCGCATCCACACTCTCCGGAGGAGAAAACCAAAGACTAAAACTCGCCACATACCTCATAACCTCACAACCTCATAACCTCCCACCTCATACACTCTTCATCTTCGACGAACCAACAACAGGACTACACCATCACGACCTACCACCACTCCTCAACGCCTTCAATGCACTCATACAACAAGGACACACCGTCATCGTCATCGAACACAACCAAGACATCATCAACGCAGCCGACTACCTCATACAACTCGGACCACAAGCAGGACGAAAAGGAGGACAACTCATCTACCAAGGACCACTCGCTACGCGCTTGCCACAAGCAAGAAACCACTAAACCACCAAACGACCAAACCACCTTCCTCCTTTCCCATTCCACCATGCAACTCTCCATACTCATACCAACCTACAACACTCCCTGCCTCACACTCGTACAAACATTGCAGCAGCAATGTCAGGAAAACATACCCGGAAAATACGAAATCATCGTCGCAGACGACGCATCAACAAACCAAACCACCAAACGACTAAACAACCAAATACCCAACATAC
>CALFJA010000007.1 GCA_937877605.1 uncultured Prevotellaceae bacterium
TTTAAGGTTTTCGTCTTCATGGTTTGGCCCGCTTCCATAATATACGCGTACGGGTACGGGCGCAAAATTGACGCACAAATATAGTTTTTTGGAATAACTTTTCATCATATTTTTTCAAGAAAATTTAGATTCTTTCAGAGTTTGCGCGTATTTGCACGCCATAGACTTCCGTTTTGTGCAAACAAAAAAGCGCGTTTGCACAGCCATCTGCCTGCAACAGCGATTGGCAGGAGGTTGACTTGGAAAGCCGCACGCATACACAGCCTGCGCTTCCACAGCACTATTCCATTCCTATGGTTTTCGTAAAAATTCTTTACACGCTCATGGTCCATTTCCGGGACATCCGGTGCCCGGAAATTAACATTTGGGCAGCAGCAACTGCCAAATATGCCACTAAGGGTTCTGCGTTCGGCTTCTTTCTGCCCAGGTTCCACTGTTTGGAAGCATGGGAGTTGTTGTGCGAAACCTAGGCAGTTGCATTGCAAGACCCAGACTTTTGGGAAACGATTGCATCGCTTCTGTAAAGAATGCGCCCCTAAGTTGCTGACTGTCAGCAGGGATTGCGACAGCGGCCTTTTCTCCGGTCGGGGTTCGTCCTTGCCCAGCCGACGGATTTTAACACGGCAGAAATGTTAACAAAACGGGATTTTCGTAAAGAAACTTTACAGATTCTGGCCGTTTGGCGGGTTGGGCATTTAGTTGTTTGGTGGTTGTATCGTTTGGTCGTTTTGCGAACGATAAAACAAAAACTCCGCAATGCCGACATTGGCATTGCGGAGTTTCCCTGCTTATTCCACGGCAAGTTTTTCGTAGGACAGCGGCTGACCGGGCTCGATTATCTGCGTGGCCCGCAACTGTATGTACCGTACATCGGTCGGTGTGAAGTATACCGACTGCATGACAGGGTGGTTTCTGATGTTGGAGAACTCTCCTTGCGCCACCTTCTTGAGTGCCGCCAGGTCGGTGCCTGCCCAGATTTCGTAGTGGCTCACCAGTCCTTTCCGCTGGTCGTTGCGCTCGGGTTGGTAGAAGAATGCCTTCGCCTGCTGTTTCGTACCCAGGTCAAGCGTCACGCTGTTGGCGGTCCTTTCCACCACGGTGAAGTCCTTCCCCTTGACTGTCTCGGCCGTAACGGCAGGATGTGTCTTGGCGTTCGGTGCATAGTAGGCAGCCACCTCGCTGATGCAGAGAGGGCCTCTTGCCTTCTCAAAGCGCACCCGTATGGCTTGCGTCGCGATGGTGCCGAAGCGCAGCAGCCGCTTGTAGCCTATGGTGGTGGTTTCCTCGCCCACATCGAGCGTGCGCCATTCGCGCCCGTCAAGGTATTCCACGGCAAACTGTTCCACACGCTGTCCCAAAGGAATATACTCCTGGAGCATCATCCGGTTCAGCTGTGTGGGGGCGTCAAAGCGACAGGTCAGCACGGCTGCTGTGGTGTTGTCCGAAGTAGCCCAGTAGGTATCGAACTGCCCGTCAAGTGCTTTTTCCACGCTGAAGCGCTCCCCCCGTTCGTCGGTTGCCTTGCAGCGGGCCTTCCGGAGCAGGTTGCCGCGCAGTTCCTGTGCCACCTGACGGTGGAAATCAACGGCGTTTGCCGAGTCGGTCGGATGGATAAGCCCCTCACGGTCGACGGGGAAATTGACCAGGAATGTGCCGTTGTGCCCTACGCTGCGGTAGTAGAGGTCGGTCAGTTGCTCGGCTGTCTTCACCCTGCCGTCTTCCTGTTCGTGGTAGAACCAGCCCGGGCGGATGCTCACATTGCACTCTGCCGGAATCCATTTGTTGCCGTCGGCGTGTCCTTGCTGCAGTTCCCAGTAGCGCGGATAGCCCGGGTAGACTTCCTCGGCACGCAGCAGCGACCAATTGGTTGCAAAGGCGTAGCCGTCCTCGTTGCCCACCCATCGGCAGCCGGGGCCGCCGTCGGAGAAGATGATGGCCTGGGGCTGGTACTTCGACACCAGTTCCCACGCGCGCGGGAAATTATAATAGGTACGCCTGTCTATGCGGCGGGTTTCCTTCGCACCGCCGTAATAGCCGTCGCCACCGTTGGCCCCGTCGAACCATACTTCGAAGAGGTCGCCGTATCGGGTGAGCAGTTCGGTCAGCTGGGCGTAGAAGTATTCCACATAAGAAGCGTCGCCGTAGGATGCCTGGTTGCGGTCCCACGGCGAGAGGTAGATGCCCAGTTTCAGTCCTTCCTCACGGCAGGCCTGCGCCAGTTCGCCCACAATGTCGCCCTGACCGTCCTTATAGGGAGTGTTGCGGATGCAGTAGTCGGTCAGCATGGTGGGCCAAAGGCAGAATCCGTCGTGGTGCTTTGCCGTCAGGATGATGCCCTTCATGCCGGCCTGCCGCACCACCCTCGCCCACTGACGGCAATCGAGACGGGTGGGATTGAAGGTCTGCAGGTCGCTGTCGCCGTACCCCCATTCGCGGTCGTTGAAGGTGTTCAGTCCGAAGTGTATGAAAGCATAGGTTTCCATCTGCTGCCAGGCTACCTGTGCAGGGGTGGGCAACGGGCCTACGGGAGCAGGTGCAAGATGGTTGCGCTGTGCCATGGCAGGAGCGAAGCAGAGCAGCGACAGAAGGAAGAAGAGGTGTTTTTTCATGGCTGGCGGATTATTGCTGTTTAAGGACAAACCACCTGACGAGCAGCGGTTTCACTTTCTTTCCGTTGACAATGGGCTGGAGCACGATGTGACTATTGTACTTGTGGATGCGCGGCTGGCGGTAGCTCATCTTCACTACGGTGCGCTCCTGCGGTGCAAGCTTTATCACGGCGGGAACCTTCAGCACCTTGTTGTCGGGCTGCTTCACCAGCTGTATGGTCATCGGCTTGTCGGTTTCGTTGGCCAGATGGACATTGAAGGTGTATTGCTTGCCCACTTCGCGCGGCGGGAAGGGGAACACCTTTTGGTTGATGTACAGCCCTTCGCCCAGATAATAGGGATGGTCTTCGGTGACGGGATGGCGGAACGGAAGTACATTTCCCTTCACCCAGACGCGGACGAACTGCTTGCCGTCGTTGATGAACACCACCACTTCCTTCGAGAACTTGCCCGGACGGCCATAGGGATTGTACATCACCTTCACGCGGGCAGACTTGCCCGGGCGGATGGGTTCCTTGCTGTAGTCGGCCGTGGTGCACCCGCACCAAGCATTGACATCGCTGATTACGAGCGGTTTCGTGGAGGTGTTCTTCAGCAGGAAGGTGTAACTGGCCACACCGTCCTGCTCCTTGATGTCGCCAAAGTCGTGGATGCGCTCGTTGGGAACGAACTGCTCGAAGAATGTAGGCTCGCCAGGCTGACCGACGTTCTGTGCCATTGCCAGCAATGTCAACGCCAGGGTGAAGAGTAAGAGAACTGTTCTTTTCATATTTTCGTTTGCTTTCTATTTTATATGTGAGGAGAACCACTGTATCCGCAGGGGCTTCACGCGTTTGCCGTTCACCCATACCGGCAGCACGGCCATGCCTTCGTGGGTGTCGGGCTGCACCACACTGAAAGTGAGCGTCCGTGTTTCCTTCGGATCCACCACGGCACCTTCGGGAACTTCCACGCTGACACCCTTTCGCTCAACGCCCGACTCATCGAAGCCAAGCACCAGGCTGCGGTCGGTCGAATTGTGGACAGACACATGGAAAGTCCTACGCTCGCCGGCTTTCACATCAAGCAAGTAGAGTTCCTTACAGTCGAGAAACAGACCGCGACCGAGCGTGCACACCATTTCAACTCCTTCCGACCAGGGCGACGGCTGTACGCTGCCCTCAACCTGAAAAACCAGCGGCTCGTCAATCCCTGCAAAGTAGATGCTGGCATCCTGCAGGAAAGGCCCGCTGCGATGGACGGGGTTGTAGTGCAGCGTCACCGCCATCCTGCCGTATGGCAGCAACTGCTTCTGGACGAACTTGGCATCCGTGCAGTTACAGGAAACTTCGTAACGGACCACATGCAGGGTGTCGGCGGTGAGGTTCCGCAGCCAGAAAGTGTGCGTTGCCTCGCCGTCTTTCTCCTTGACGGTGCCGAAGTTATATGTGGTGTGCCTTGCGCTTATCTTCCCAGCGACAGTCGTCTGTGCCCCACATGGAACAGCCCATGCAAGGAAAAACAGAAAGGCAATGCTGGCAAAACGGGAAACTTTCATGCTACAGATTAGGTTTTTACGGCAGACAAAGATACAAACTTCGCCTGAACTACGATGAAGTTCCATCCATATTTTCATCCTCTGGAAAACAAAAAGGCCCCGACACCCATACGGGGTCAGGACCTTTTTCCATGAGTATAGACACTGCCGACTGATTAGTCAATGTCTGTTCCGTGGTCGAGCGAGTCGTTGAAATCGCGCGGTTCACGCTCTTCGAAGGTGTCGCGGTATTCCGTACGGTCGTCGTTCCGGCTGTCGAAGCGGCGTGGCTGGCGGTTCTGCTGGCGGCGGTCGCCACGGTCCTGACGGCGTTCACCGCGTTCCGGACGGGGACGACGCTCACGCTCAACATAGCCTTCTGGCTTGGGAATGAGCACCTTGTGCGACAGCTTGTACTTACCTGTCTTCTGGTCGATTTCCAAGAGTTTGACAGTAATCTTGTCACCTTCCTTCAGTCCGGATTCCTCTACGGTCTCCAAGCGCTTCCAGTCAATCTCGCTGATGTGGAGCAAACCATCCTTGCCTGGCAAGATTTCTACGAAACAGCCATAGGGCATAATGGAACGGACAGTACCTTCGTAAACCTCTCCCACCTCGGGAACGGCCACGATGGCCTTGATACGCTTCAAGGCATCTTCGATGGCAGCCTTGTCGGGAGCGGCAACCTGTACCTTACCCACGCCGTCCACCTCGTCAATGGTGATGATGGTGCCCGTCTCTTCCTGCAAGCCTTGGATAATCTTACCGCCAGGACCAATCACAGCACCGATGAAATCCTTCGGAATGATAATCTGTTCGATGCGTGGTACATGCGGTTTGAGGTCTTCGCGCGGCTCAGCCATGGTTTCCGTAATCTTGCCCAGGATGTGCTCGCGGCCGGCCTTGGCCTGCATAAGTGCCTTCTCGAGGATTTCGAACGACAGACCGTCGCACTTGATGTCCATCTGTGTGGCTGTCAGGCCGTCCTTCGTACCGGTAGTCTTGAAGTCCATGTCGCCCAAGTGGTCCTCGTCACCAAGGATGTCGCTCAGCACTGCGTACTTCTCTTCGCCCGGATTCTTGATAAGCCCCATGGCAATACCGCTGACAGGCTTCTTCATCGGCACGCCGGCATCCATCAGGGCAAGGGTTCCAGCACAAACGGTGGCCATCGATGACGAGCCGTTCGACTCGAGAATCTGGCTCACGAGGCGTACTGTATAGGGGAATTCTTCAGGTATCATGTCTTTCAGCGCACGCCATGCAAGGTGTCCATGACCTATTTCGCGACGGCCTACGCCACGCTGCGGACGGGCCTCACCCGTACAGAAGGGGGGGAAATTGTAGTGAAGCAGGAAGCGCATGTAACTCTTGTCGAGCACATCGTCAACCAACTTCTCGTCGAGTTTGGTACCGAGCGTACAAGTGGTGAGGCTCTGTGTCTCGCCACGGGTAAAGATACTGCTTCCGTGAGGCATGGGGAGCGGCGACACCTCACACCAGATGGGGCGGATTTCGTCAGTCTTCCTGCCGTCAAGGCGAATACCCTCGTCAAGGATGCAGCGCCGCATGGCATCGCGTTCAACATCGTGATAGTAGCGATCCATCATGGCGTTCTTCTCTTCCAGTTCGTCTTCTGTAAGGTCGGCGTGGGCTGCTGCGTATGCTTCCTTGAAGTCTGCGAGTATCTTCTCGAAGGCTTCGGCGCGTGCATGCTTCTCAAGTGCCTGCTTGGTGACATCGTATGCGGGTTGATAGCAGTCGCGCTTGATTTGCTCGCGGAGTTCTTCGTCGTTCACCTCGTGGTCATATTCGCGCTTGACATCCTTGCCCAGTTCCTTCGAAAGTTCCACTTGCAGTTCGCACATGGGCTTGATGGCGTCCATGGCCACCTTGAGGGCGCCGAGCAGGTCCTGCTCGCTGACTTCCTTCATCTCGCCTTCCACCATCATGATGTTCTCTGCCGATGCACCGACCATGATGTCCATGTCGGCCGACTTCATCTGTTCGAAGGTGGGGTTCACCACATACTCACCGTCAACGCGGGCTACACGCACCTCGCTGATGGGGCATTCGAAGGGTATATCGCTGCATGCCAGGGCGGCGGAGGCGGCGAAACCTGCCAATGCGTCGGGCTGGTCAACGCCGTCTGCGCTGAAGAGCATTACATTGACAAATACTTCTGCGTGATAGTTTGACGGGAACAACGGGCGCAACACGCGGTCTACGAGCCTGGATGTCAGGATCTCGCTGTCGCTGGGCTTGCCTTCACGCTTGGTGAAGCCGCCCGGGAAACGACCGGCTGCAGCATATTGTTCACGATAATCCACTTGCAAAGGCATGAAATCAGTACCGGGAACGGCATCCTTTGCTGCGCAGACGGTAGCCAGGAGGAAGGTGTTCCCCATGCGGAGAACCACCGATCCGTCGGTCTGCTTTGCCAATTTCCCAGTTTCAATTGTGATAGTCCTACCATCAGGCAATTGAACGCTTTTCGTAATTACATTCATCTGGAAAAAACTTATTGTTTCTTTTACATCTAAAAAAATAAAACATCCAGAAGCAGCAAACACTTCTCGCTGCTCTTAAACGGCTGCAAAGGTACCTATTTAATAATAGACTGGCAATTTTATTTTGTTTTTTTTGCTTTTCCACTTCCTTGGAGTGATATTTCGGAAGCCCGGCAGATGTTTTTCAGATGTTTGGAAAGGAAAAAACGAGAAGTGGGCTTTATTCCGACAAAAACTTGTATCTTTGCAGATAACTATTGACTTCCATACAACTATGACGGACGATTTCGACATCAGGAACGAGCAGTTTGCCTCTTCGGAGAAGGACTTTGAGAATGCCCTTCGCCCTCTCCGCTTTAACGATTTCAGCGGACAGCAGAGCGTGGTGGAGAACCTTGAGGTCTTTGTCGAGGCTGCCAAATACCGCAGGGAACCGCTGGACCACACCTTGTTGCACGGCCCTCCCGGACTGGGCAAGACCACACTGAGCAACATTATTGCCAATGAACTGGGCGTAGGGTTCAAGATTACGAGCGGTCCTGTGCTGGACAAGCCTGGCGACCTGGCCGGCATCCTGACATCGCTGGAGCCCAACGATGTGCTGTTCATCGACGAGATACACCGGCTCTCGCCCGTGGTGGAGGAATATCTCTACTCCGCCATGGAGGACTACCGCATTGACATCATGATTGACAAGGGTCCTTCGGCGCGCTCCATACAAATCGATTTGAACCCGTTCACGCTGGTGGGAGCCACTACCCGCAGCGGACTCTTGACCGCACCGCTCCGTGCCCGCTTCGGCATCAACATGCACCTGGAATATTACGAGCCCGAAACGCTGAAGCGAATCATACAGCGCAGTGCCGGCATCCTGGCCGTTCCCATTGACGAGGATGCGGCAGTCGAGATAGCACGGCGCTCCCGCGGCACGCCTCGTATTGCCAACTCGCTGCTCCGCAGGGTGCGCGACTTTGCCCAGGTGAAGGGAACGGGCCGGATAGACAGCCGCATTGCCAACTTCGCACTCAAGGCGTTGAACATTGACCAGTACGGACTCGACGAGATTGACAACAAGATACTGCTCACGATTATCGACAAGTTCCGCGGCGGTCCCGTGGGACTCTCCACCATAGCCACCGCCGTCGGCGAAGATTCCGGCACCATCGAGGAAGTCTATGAGCCTTTCCTCATCATGGAAGGCTTCATCAAACGCACCCCGAGAGGACGCGTGGCTACCGCCCTGGCCTATGAGCACATGGGCAGGAACATCTTCAAAAGCAACAACATAGAACCGAACCTGTTTGATGGGAAAGACTAACCGCAAGGCCGTTTTCGTAGGAAGTTTCGACCCGTTTACCGCCGGGCATGCCAACATCGTGGAGCGCACACTTGATCTCTTCGATGAAGTTGTCATCGGCGTGGGTGTGAACAGCGAGAAGACTTGTCTTTACAGCGAAGCCGAGCGTGTGGCTGCCATCCGGCAACTCTATGCCGACGAGCCTCGCATCGCAGTAAAGCCATACAATGACTGGACGGCCGACTTTGCCCGCCGGGAGGGTGCCTGCTGCATTGTCAAGGGCGTCCGCACGGCAAAGGATTTTCAATATGAACGGCGACAGGCCGACTTCAACCGCGAGAAAAGCGGCATCGAGACCATCCTCCTGACGGCTGACAAGACACTGAAGAAGGTTTCCTCCACCCTTGTCAGGCAACGCATGAAAGAAGGAAAAGACACCTCTAAACTGCTACCAGAAAAGAAATGATTACATACAATGCCGAGAACATCGGCTTCCCCAGACTGAAACGCCGCCAGACAAGCGCCTGGATACGCAGCGTGGCCACCCAATACGGAAAGGAAGTGGGCGACATCGGCTATCTCTTTGTCGACGACGAACGAATGCTTGAGGTGAACCGGCAGTACCTCGGGCACGATTACTATACCGACATCATCACCTTCGACTACACCGAAGGCGACCGCATCAGTGGTGACATCGTCATTTCGCTCGACACCGTGCGCTCCAACGCCCGGCAGTTTGGCAAGGAGTACGACGAGGAACTCCACCGCGTCATCATTCACGGAGTGCTCCATCTCTGCGGCATCAACGACAAGGGACCCGGCGAGCGCGAGCAAATGGAGGCTGCAGAAGACCGCGCACTGCAAATGTTACCCACCTGAACAACCTATAAAACAAAAAAGAACCTTCGGCAGAACAGCCTATGGAACAACCCCTGCCAACTTGTTTTGCCGTCAAATTGAATAGCGTTCCTGCATGGACCGCATAAAAAGGACCGTCTGTCTACCTGACAGTGCGGTCCTTTTTTGTCTGCATTTCGCTATCCGCAGTGTGGGAGCGATGGTCAGAATACGCGTTTAAAGGTGTAAGTTTCTTCGCCGTCGGAGTCGGAATCACCCAGCGTCAACTTGGTCGGTGTGAGTTCATGGATGACCAGGTCGCCGCCAACGGGAAAGTTGTTCAGCGTCCTTTCCTTTATTTCTTCCATGGCGGGCTTGAGCGCTTCCTTGAAAAGTTCATACATTCCGGGGTTCTCGTCCAAATCTTTCCGTGCCTCCTCGCAAAAGTCTATCCGGTCAATGGAAACATCTCCCTTGTCCTTCTGGTAGGAGATGTGGACTTTGTTGCCTTTCTGCCGGTAGGTACCCGGAACGGTCAATGACATGTACAGCGTTCCGACCTCATCGATGTCGCCGCTCATTTCCATCCTCATGATGAGACTGCGGTCGAATGTCAGGTAGATGGTTATGTCTGCATCGTCGTCTCGCATCGATGTCATCCATTTCCCTTGCAACTGCTGTGCGTGTACGCCTGCTACCGACATCAGGAGCAACAGGAGTGCGGTAAGTTTTCTTTTCATAGTTTTTCGCATTAAGTTAGTAAGTAGTGTTTGTTGAATTCCGACACAAATATACAATATTTCCAAAAAAACAACCCACCGGACGGACAAGGAAAAAACATAAATGTACTTCGTTTTTTAATAAAATCCTATATATTTGCAGGTGAAACTAATCACATTCATACCCTTACCTCTCAAAACCAGCAGCAATATGAAGAGAACCGCCACCGTCATAACAATCGTCATTTTCCTTTTTTGCACTTCCTGCACCATGGCACAGAAATCCAGTTGGCTGAAAAGGCTCAGCCTGTCTCTATCCCCCTCGAAGCAAAACAAGTCGAAACTGTCGGCCGACAAACTGGCCAAGGCCACTTTCATTGTCTATCACACCAACAATGGCTCCGTGGCACCGGAGTGGCATTACGACTGCGATGTCAAGGTTCTGAAGGACAATGTCAATGTAACCATTTGCTCCGGATACGGCAAACATGTGGTTTACAATGCCAACTGCCCCGTAACCCCTGAGGCGTACAGGCAGTTTCTGGACAAGCTCCTCAGCCAGAACATCCGCAACACGGCACCGAACGGCAGGGAACTCATGTGCGGTGCGGGAGCATCTGTCATCACGGTATATGTCGACCAGCAACTCATCTTCAGCGGGAACGAAGAGGTGAACCTGTTGGTTGAGAAGGGAAGCCTGGCCGATGCGTTCATGCCCTTGTTGACGGAGGACATGAGAAACGCCGTGGCCGATCCCGCCGCCTTGCTCTCACCGCGGTAGGACTACGAATGTCCTGGCTTCTGCATCCCACACTATACCATGTCTTCAACCATCCGCTAAACCCTGTGTGCAATGCCACGGGGAAATGTTAAAACGGGCGTTTTTGAGATGTTTTGACGGAAAACGGAGTGCAGAAGGCGGACAAGTATGCTGCAACTGGGGCCCAAACGCAATTTGTTTTCATGGTTTTCACACCGCAAGTGCCTCCCTCTCATCAGCCAACTGGATAGGAATTGCACCCCAAAAGAGCCCCAGACGCAATCGAAGTAGGCGAAAATCAACCGATAAGAATGGGCAAGCCACTGTGTTTCAGCAACTTGCCCATTCTCCAAAATTTCGGCTTATTCGCGGCCGAAATTATCTTCCTCACAAAAAAATCGATTCTGGCGACGATAAAACCGCAGTGTGCAATTTCCGTCTGCGGTGCAAACGCTATCGATTTTTATCCCCTTCCGGCAACAGCATTTTCAAGGTGTGCTGGAGTATCTGGTTGTCGCCGGCGGTTATCATGAAGCCCTCACCCGTGTCGAAAATGTCGGTGGCCAGCATCATGCGCAGGTATTTCCGCAGCCGGACGGCGCAGTTCTGCCGGTCGGTCTCGTCGGTGGGCTTCAACCCTTCGGCCTCGGCCTCCTGCAGGATGGCGTCAATCAGCGCCTGCGGCACGGCAAAATGCTGTGCGAAACTGTCGTAGGTGGGATATTTCCGGTTAAGTTCCTCGCGGTGGCTGTCCCAGTAGCGGGAACTGTGTTTCACGGCAATGCCCTTCGCAACAATCCTGGTGAACCATCGGGAGATGAGCGTCGTGTCCAGCGGTACGAAACTGTCGGGGATGATGCCTCCCCCACCGTAGACCACACGGTGCTGCTTCAGCGTGTAGAATTTCAGCGAGTCGTTCACATGGATGCTGTCGGCCGAGAAGATTTCGCCCGACTTCTCCCGTTCGAGAATCTCCTTCTCGTAATCCTTCCTGTGCCCCTTCTCAAAAGGTTTCTGTATGCACCGTCCCGAAGGTGTGTAGAAGTGTGCCACCGTGACGCGCAGCATCGAGCCGTCGTTCAGTATCAGCGGCGACTGGATGCAGCCCTTACCGAACGAGCGGAGGCCGACAATGGTGCCGCGGTCGTGGTCCTGCAGGGCACCGGAGATGATTTCCGAGGCCGAAGCAGAGCCGTTGTTGATGAGCACATAGACGGGCAACTCCTTCAGCGAGCCGTGCCCATCGGCACGATAATCGCGCCGCGGATAGTGCGAGCCTTCGCCATAGACAATGAGGTCGTCCCGCTGCAGAAACTCGTTCACAATCCGCACCGCCACCTCCAGCAGGCCGCCGGTGTTGTCCTGGAGGTCGAGAATGAGGGTCTGCATGCCTTCCCGCTGCAACCGGCGGACGGCACCCATGAACTCGTCGTAGCTGGTCTTGGCAAAGGTTTCCAGGCGGATGTAGCCCACCCGAGGGCGAATCATGTAGGCACAGTGTATGCTCTGCGTCGGAATGGCATCCCGCTGAATCTCGAACGGAAGCAGTTTCTTCACGCCGCGGCGCAGCACCTTCACCCTGACACGGCTGCCCTTCTTGCCGCGCAACCGCTTGTTGATTTCCTCCTGCTTCATCTTTACGCCTGCAATCGCGGTGTCGTTGACCGACACGATGCGGTCGCCTGGCAACAGCCCTGCCTTTGCCGAAGGACCTCCGGCCACCGTCTTCAGCACCAACAGCGTGTCCTCAAGCATCCGGTACTGCACGCCGATGCCGTCGAAGTGCCCTTCGAACATCTCACTCATGCGGCGCGCCTCCTCCGCCGGGGAGTATTGTGTATGCGGATCGAGGTTCTCTATCATGCCGCGAATGGCCTCATCGACCAGTCGCTCCTCACTGAGCGTATCGACATACATGCCCATCAGCGCCGAATGCACACGGAGCAATTTCGTGATTCCGCCCGGCTTGAGGTTGATGTTCAACTGTGCCGATGCCGACAACGGCAGCAGACAGCAGAAAAGGAAATGGAAGATTCTGTGCATGGAAGACTCGTTTGTTCAGTCAATAGGGTCGGTGTCGGGTTCGGCAAGGTCTTCCTCAATCACCAGGTTGTCGATGATGAAGCCCTGACGCTCCATCGTATTCTTGCCCATATAGTACTCCAGGAGTTTCTGCACCTGGTCGTTCTTGTGCATGGTGACCTGCTCCAGACGGATGTCCGGACCGATGAAATGGACAAATTCCTCGGGACTGATTTCACCGAGACCCTTGAAACGCGTGATTTCCGGGTCGGGTCCGAGGTCCTTGATGGCCTTTATGCGTTCGTCGTCGCTGTAGCAATAGCGGGTGATGAAATCACTCTTGCGCTCCTTCTCCCCACGCCTGGCATCGGCTTCCTCCACCACTTTCTTGCTCTTTATCTTGGTGCGGCGGTTACGGACACGGAATAACGGCGTCTGTAACACATACACATGCCCCTTCTTTATCAGGTCGGGGAAGAACTGAAGGAAGAAAGTGATAATCAGAAGGCGTATGTGCATGCCATCGACATCGGCATCGGTGGCCACGATAACCTTGTTGTAGCGCAGCGAGTCGAGTCCGTCCTCAATGTCGAGGGCCGCCTGCAGCAGGTTGAACTCCTCGTTCTTGTAGACCACCTCCTTGGTCATCCCGAAGGTGTTCAGCGGCTTTCCGCGCAGCGAGAAGACTGCCTGGGTGTTCACATCGCGGCTTTTGGTAATGCTTCCGCTGGCCGAATCGCCCTCGGTTATGAAGATGCAGCTTTCCTCCTTGCGCTCGTTCTTCACATCGCTGTAGTGGATGCGGCAGTCGCGGAGTTTCTTATTATGCAGGTTTGCCTTCTTGGCGCGCTCCCGGGCAAGCTTGGCCACACCGGCCATGGCCTTCCGCTCGCGCTCGCTTTCCACAATCTTGTTCTGCATCACCTCGGCAATGTCGGAATGGATGTGCAGGAAATTGTCCACTTGCTGCTTGAGGAAGTCGCCCACATACTTGTTGATGGTCTCGGCGTTGGGTGCCATGTGGGTGGAACCCAGCTTGATCTTGGTCTGGCTCTCGAACACAGGCTCCTCCACATTGATGGCTATGGCCGCCACGAGTCCGTTGCGGATGTCGATGTGCTCGTAGGCTTTCCCGAAGAATTCCTTGATTGTTTTGGCTATGTGTTCCTTGAAGGCGCTCTGGTGGGTGCCTCCTTGCGTGGTATGCTGGCCGTTCACAAATGAGTGATATTCCTCTCCGTATTGGTTCGTATGGGTGAAAGCAACCTCGATGTCCTCACCCTTTATGTGGATGATTGGGTAGAGCCCGTCGGTCGTCATCGTGTCGTTCAGGAGGTCGGCGAGTCCGTTGCGGCTTGCTATCCGGTGCCCGTTGTACATGATGGTCAGTCCGGTGTTGAGATAGGTGTAGTTGCGCAGCATCTCCTCCACGATTTCGTCGTGGAACGAAAAGTTTACGAACAGTTCCTCATCGGGTTCAAAGAAGATGTAGGTACCGTTCTCGTCGTTGCTCTTCTGTGTCTTGTCGAAGGTTTGGATGCCCTTTTCGTAGTTCAGTTCGCGCACCTTTCCTTCCCTGAACGACTTGACGGCAAAGTGCGCACTCAGGGCATTCACGGCCTTGACGCCCACCCCGTTGAGTCCCACCGACTTCTTGAATGCCTTTGAGTCGTACTTGCCGCCGGTATTGAGCACGCTCACTGCCTCGGCAAGTTTGCCCTGGGGGATGCCCCGGCCGTAGTCACGCACACTGACGCGGCGGCTGTCTTCTATGTCGATTTCTATGCGCTTGCCGGCATTCATCTTAAATTCGTCGATACTGTTGTCTATCACTTCCTTTAACAGCACATAGATACCGTCTTCCGGAAGGTTGCCGTCGCCGAGACGACCGATGTACATTCCCGGTCGGGTACGGATGTGCTCCATGTCCGAAAGGTGGCGGATATTCTCGTCGGTATAGGCAACCGGTTGCATCTGTTCTGGGTTCTTGTTGGTCTCTTCAGCCATAGGTTGTGTATGATAATTGGCATTTTCAGTTTAGTTTTTTCTTGTAACAGCGACGGCGTTTGTGCTGCACATGCTCGAAGTTGTCCCACATGTTGCGCACCTGGGAGTTACCTTCCATCTCCACCTGGCTCTCTGCGTATTCGAGTCCCATGCGGTTGTAGTGCGGGATGAGGTGATAGAAGATGAGAACATTGAGCCCTTTGTTCCTGTATTCGGGGAGGATGCCCACCATTTCCAGGTCGACGACATTGGTACCCTTGCCCTTCATGGCCCGGAGCACATGCCACCAGCCGAACGGCAGCATTCTTCCCCTACGGCATTTGCGCAGCGCATTGGTCAGTGACGGGATGGTGATGCCCACGCCCACCAGCTTGGGTGCATCGCCGCTCATGTCCTCAATGACTGGGATGATGTTCAGGTCGGCATGCGGGAGGTACATCTTCACATACTGGTCAATTTGCTTCTGGGTCAGTTCCGAGAAGCCATAGAGGTCCTTGAAAGTGTCGTTGATGAGCTGGAACACCCGCTGTCCCATTCCTTCCTTGGTGATTTCCCTACGCGTCATCGACCTGACGCGCAGGTTGTAGCGCTTCATCACCATCTCCGAGAGACGCTGCATGCGTTCCGGAATGCCCTGCGGCACGGTGACGAAGTATTCCACATAGTCGTTGTCCTTCTCGAAACCACCCAGTTGTTCGAGGTGTTTCGGATAATAAGGGTGGTTATAGATGGTGGCCATAGTGCCCATTTTGTCGAATCCTTCTATGAGCATTCCCTCGGGGTCGAAGTCGGTGAAGCCGAGCGGACCTATCATTTCTGTCATGCCCTTGCTCTTTCCGTAATTCTCAACGGCGGCAAACAGTGCACGGCTCACCTTTAGGTCGTCCACGAAATCGAGCCATCCGAAGCGCACGGCCTTGGTTTCCCATCGCCGGTTGGCCTTGTGGTTGATGATGGCTGCCACGCGCCCGACGACTTTTCCGTCCCGAAACGCCATGAAATACTCTGCCTCACAAAACTCGAAAGCGGCATTTTTGTCCTTGCGGAGGGTGCGATAGTCATCGCTGAAGAGGGTCGGAGCGTCGTAGTCGTTACCAGCATAGAGGTCGTAGTGGAAGTTGATGAAACGCTTCAAGTCGGCGTTCGATTCCACGCGTTTTATGGTAATTGAGTTCATATGCATCTTGTTTAAGATGCAAAGTTACGAAAAAAAGCGCATTTTTGGAACAGTCTCGCCACTTTTTTGCATCAGAAGCGTCGACAGAGAAAGAGTTTGTGGCTGTTCTCGGCGGTAGTAGTGGCAAATATATAGAGGTCGCCTCCGTCGGAAAGTCGCAGCCGCTGGCGCAGTTGCCGGGCGGTGAGGGGGAAGTTGCGGACGGTGATGTTGGCCTGGCTGACGCCCTTCAGTGCCGTGGTCAGTTCACGCTTGTTCATTGTGCAGACGGCTGTGACCCGGAAAGTGCGCCCCGGGAAGTCTTCGACGGGCTGGCAGGAGAAGAACAGGTGGGAGTTGGGTGCGGCCATGGTCAGTGCATACCGCTGTGCCAACTGGCCGAAACAGCCGCTTTTCATGATGCTGGCGCTGGGTTCGTAGAGGTAGAAAGAAGGTGTTTCGGGCACTTCAACAGGAGCCGTGAGGGGGGCTGAGGGTTGGAAGATGTCGCACTGGCTATCATTGACACAATGGAGCACGGGTTGCTCCCCGGCGTCTTTACAAAGGACGAAGAGCAGTTCCTTGCACTCGTTCCTTACCGACACGATGTGCACCTCAGAGACACAGGGACCATCGCTGTTAAGTTGTTGCACGGCAAGATGCCAGTCGAGCATGGGCGAGAGCTTTACTATGACAAGGTCGGCAGCGCCCAAAATTGCCGATTTCATCGGTAAAATGTCGGGTGTGCAGTCGGCTATGGCATAGGCTCTGCCGCCCACCGATGTGCGGCGTGCCGGGTCAAGGTAGAGCAAGGAAACTTTTCCCAAGTTCGGAAGGTATTCCTCGGCGGTAGCGTTCACCACCTGGATGTGTGGCAGGCCGAGGGCGGCAAAATTACGACTGGCCAGCTGGCAGAGTTCAGGCTGGCGTTCCACATAGACGGTCTCCTGGAAATGGCGTGCCAAGAAGGCGCAGTCGACCCCCATTCCGCCCGTGAGGTCGGCCATGCGTAGCCGCCGGCTGAGGAGCCTGCAGACGACTGCTACCTTGTATTCGGCAGTTGTCTGGCTGGAGCATTGCTCCAAGGAGAGGTGCGGCGGGTACTCCACTCCATCGTTGGCGGCCCACAACGGCACTTTCTGCCGAGCCACCTGCCAGCCTGCTATCTGCTGCAACGCCCACGGCATGTCCACCTCTGGGAAGCGGGCAGCCTGCAAGGCAAGCCGGCGGATGTCGGCATCGCGGTGCGAAAGGATGAAGTCTCGGGTTGCGTCCACCGTCGCCTACCTTATTTAATTACCTTGTACCGTTGCCTGGCTTCGGCTCTGGTGCGGAGATTGAAGTGCCACCACTCGGTGCGAAGGGGCTTGAACCCGCCGGCAGCCATTGCCTCGCGTAGGATTTGACGGTTGCGCCGGGTCTCGTTGGTCATCCGTTTCTGAGCCACCAACAGGTCCTCGTGGTCGATGTGCGAGAGGGAACTCATATGGTCGACCTTGCTTCCCATGGGCAGGGTGTCGCCGTTCTGCGTACAGATACTGATGTCGACGGCCAGCCCATAGTTGTGAAGTCCGCCGCCGTTGGCCGGGTTCGATACATAGAAGCTGTGATCGGTGTCCTTCACCTTGTCCCACATCTTCTGCTGGATGGACATGGGACGGGCGGCATCGTAGACCTTCAGGCTGAGTTCCGGGTGGTGCTGCTTCAGGTATTGCTGGGCTTTCTTCAGCGCCTCGGCAGCCTCCGGGTGGAGGTATGCCTCGCGGAGGTCGCCGTAGAGCACCTCTCCGCAGAAATTGTCGGGACGGGCATACATGAGCGAAACCTGGATGGTGGGGTCGGCATCCTGGACATTGACATAGCCGCGGGCCTCGAGCGAGCGGGCCGTCTTGCTGCGCTGGTACTGCTGCTGTGCACAAAGGAGCAGGCTGCCGCACAGGAATAGGAAAAGAATCGTGCGTCTCATGCGCACAAAAATAAGAATTTTATTGTAATTTCGCAGCCAAATCCATAAAGAATCAAGCCTATGAACAACGCATTGAAGGGGCACACGGCCATTATCTGTGCCAATGTTATTTTCGGCCTGGGGGTTCCCATCACGAAATACCTGCTTGACAACTGGATGTCGCCCATTTCGTACATGGCATCGCGCTGCATAGGTGCGGCACTCATATTCTGGGCCATTGCCTGTTTTCTTCCCAAGGAGAAGATTGCGGGCAAGGACCTGATTGTCATCATCGCTGGCGGCATTCTGGGATTCGTCCTCTCGCAGACGCTGACCGCCTGGGCGCTGAACTACACTACGCCGGTCTACTACTCGCTCATTGTCACGCTCTGTCCGGCGGTGGTCATGCTGCTGGCGGCACTCTTCCTGGGCGAGCGCATCACGCCGCCGGGTCTGCTGGGCGTTACGCTGGGAGTGGCCGGTGCTGCACTGCTGGTGGTGTTGCGGTGGCAGGATGCCTCGGGCAGCGACGATCTGCTGGGCATCGGACTGACCATACTGAGCCTCCTGGCATGGGCCGTCTACCTGATCATCACGCGGCATGTGTCGCAACGGTACAGCGGCGTGAGCCAGATGAAATGGTTCTTCCTGGTTTCCACCGCCATTGTCGTGCCGATGAGCTGGAACACCCTGCCCCAAGACCGTCTCTTGGCAGGCGGCTATGGTTGGGAGGCACTGCCCGGATGGGGCGCACTGCTGTTCATTGTCGTGCTGGCAACGGTGCTGGGCTACTTCCTGATACCCTATGCCATGCGCTACCTCCGCGCCACAACCGTCAGCGTCTACACCAACCTCCAGCCCATCGTTGCCTCGGTGGTGGCCATCTACTGGGGGCAGGACACCTGGTCGTGGGACAAGCCCGTGGCTGCCATACTGGTGCTGGTGGGAGCCTGGCTCGTGACAACGAAAACGACAGAAACCGCCGATTGAAACACTGCTGAATTACACCCGTTTTCCAAAAGAGCCCCAAACGCGCTGCGTTTGAGGCTCTTTCGCCGTGCGTTTTGGGTCCAAACGGAAAGCGTTTGAGCCCCAGTTGCAACGCATTGTAGTTCAAGCGGTTGCAAAGACGATTGTGATTTAGAGTTCCATCTTGGTTTGAACACCTCTGAACAGGCAAAAAAAGAGCCTCCCGTGCGGGGAGGCCCTATCGTGTTTGGAGACTATTTCACGACAAACTTCCGGCCATTGGCTATGTAAACACCCTTAGGCAGGCGGTCGGCA
>CALFJA010000008.1 GCA_937877605.1 uncultured Prevotellaceae bacterium
CCAAACTGTAGACCTCATGGACACAAGAAAAATAATAGACTATCTGGGTCAGATCCGCACGCACAACAACCGTGAGTGGTTCCAGGCCAACAAGGCAACCTACGACTATTGCCGCAAAAGTTTTGAGGAGGGAGTGGCGAAGGCCATTCTCAAACTGAGCAGTTTCGACCCGGAAATTGCCCACGTGCAGGTGAAGGACTGCGTCTACCGGTTTTACCGCGACATTCGTTTCAGTCCCGATAAGTCGCCTTACAAACGGCATTTCGGTGCCTATATCTGTTCGAAAGGGAAGAAAGCCCTGCGCGGTGGCTATTATCTCCACTTGGAACCGGGCAACTGTCTGATAGCCATAGGCAGTTACTGGCTTCCCACAAACATCCTGACCGCTTGCCGGAACGAAATTATGGGCAACACCGACGAGTGGCTGCGGTGCGTGGAGAACGACAAGTTTGTACGCTATTTCGGCTATTGCAACGACGGCGAATGGGAGAAGTCGGGCAAGGGATTCGGCCTGGAGCGGCTGAAAACGGTTCCCAGCGGTTTCCCGCGGGATTATGAATATGTGCGCTATCTGCGGATGAAAGACTACTGTTGCTGGCATGTCGTACCCGATGACTTCTTCAATGGCGACGGCTGGTTGGAGAAGATGGCCGACATCTGCAAGGCGGCCAAGCCCATGATGGACTTCGTCAATTCCGTGATTGACGATTACGAATAGCGAAAAAGTCTGAAAAATCGCATTAAAAAATCCGGAGTTACTGAGGTGACATCGGATTTTTTTGTAAATTTGAGGCACTGAAATGGAAATTTTCCACCTAAGCCCTTGAACCTTACACCAAAACACTTAACATCAATATTATGAAAATCGGTATTCCAAAAGAGATTAAGAACAACGAGAACCGCGTGGGAATGACCCCTGCGGGCGTTGCCGAATTTGTCCGTCACGGACATGAAGTGTATGTCCAGCACACTGCAGGCGAGAACAGTGGATTCCCCGATGAGGCCTATACTGCCGTGGGGGCTGTCATTCTCCCTACGATAGAGGAGGTCTATGAGGTGGCTGAGATGATCGTGAAAGTGAAGGAACCCATCGCACCTGAGTACAAACTGGTGCGCAAGGGGCAACTGCTCTTCACCTATTTTCATTTCGCCTGCGAGCGCGAACTGACCGATGCCATGATTCAGAGTGGGGCAGTCTGTCTGGCCTATGAGACCGTCCAACTGGACAATCGCGCCCTTCCGCTGCTCATTCCCATGAGCGAGGTGGCTGGCAGGATGGCTGCCATCAACGGAGCCTACTACCTTCAGAAGACAAAAGGCGGCAAGGGAAAACTCGTGAGCGGCGTCCCCGGTGTGTCGCCAACCCGCGTGTTGGTGCTCGGCGGCGGCACTGTCGGCGAGGCGGCGGCACGCATGGCAGCAGGCATGGGGGCCGAGGTGACCATCACCGACATCTCCCTGCCACGCCTGAAGCAACTATCGGCCGAACTCCCCGTGAATGTTCACACACTCTATTCGACGGAACACAACATTCGTGAGCAACTGCCTTCGGTCGACATCGTCATCGGAAGTGTGCTTGTCCCGGGTGCAAAGGCTCCTTATCTCATCACCCGCGACATGCTGCGGCTGATGCAGCCGGGCACCGTGCTCGTCGATGTTGCCATCGACCAGGGTGGCTGCTTCGAAACTTCCCATCCGACAACGCACTCCGAACCGGTCTATGAGGTGGACGGAATCCTGCACTATGCCGTTGCCAACATCCCGGGCGCAGTGCCCAACACCTCGACAATGGCACTGACCAACGCCACTCTCCGCTATGCACTTGCCCTTGCCGACAAGGGCTGGCGCAAGGCATGCAAGGACGATCCGGCACTGGCACGCGGTCTGAATATCGTGGAGGGAAAAGTCACCTTCAAGGCTGTTGCCGATGTGTTCAATCTCCCCTATGAGCCTGTAGAATTGTAGCCGTTTTCCAATTGGGGTCCAAACTCAATGCAACTGCCGCCCAAACGGTCGGCGTTTGGGCTTCTTTTAGGCTCCGTTTGGAGTCTAAATGCAATTCGTTGGTAACCAGATGGTTACGAGAGTGATTTCTAATCGGATACAGACGGATAGAGAAGCGGCCGGTATCAATGTGATACCGGCCGCTTCTGTTTATATCTTTTGGGCTGCCTTTTTCAACATTGCTTGCGCAGTTCTGCCAGCGACTGCTGCAGGGCTGCAATCTTCTCTTCGCTGTCGGAGAGCTTCTTTCGTTCGAGTGCAACTACTGCCTCAGGGGCGTTTGCCACGAACCGCTCGTTCGACAGTTTCTTTTTCACACCGGCAAGGAAGCCTTCCAGGTGCTTCAACTGTGCCTCCTGCTTTTCAATTTCGGCTGCCACATCGATGAACTGTGCCATGGGAACGGCAAATTCGAGTGTGCCTATCATGAAAAGGGCAGAACTTTCGGGCTTCTCCTCTGCGGCAAGCGTCCACGAAACATTGGCAAGTTTTTCCACCAGCGGCCGGTACTTGGCCAGGATGTCGTGGCCGATGCTGAGCAGTTGCAGTTGCTCTTTCACAGGGATGTTACGCTGGTTGCGGATGGCACGCACATTACCGACGAGCTGGTTCACGCTCTCCATGTCGGAATCCAACTGGCGGTCGGCATCGGTAGGAGCGTCAAGTTGGAGGCGTTGCACCATGATTGACTCGCCGTCCTTGCGGTCGCTGATGTGCTGCCACAACTCTTCGGTGATGAAGGGCATGAACGGATGGAGCATCATGAGCAGCGTCTCGAAGAACCGAAGCACCTGCGTGTAGGTCTGAAGATCGATGGGTGAGCCGTAGGCCGGCTTTATCATCTCCAGGAAGTTGGCCGAGAAGTCGTCCCAGAACAGACGGTAAACCACCATCAGTGCTTCCGAGATGCGGTATTTTCCGTACAGGTCTTGCAACTCATGGTTGGCCAGCCGCAGTTTGGCATCAAACCATTGTGTGGCAATGCGGTTCCCTTCCGAAGGCTGCGTGTCGGCAGTCTGCCATCCCTGAATCAGGCGGAAAGCATTCCATATCTTGTTGTTGAAGTTTCGTCCCTGCTCGCAGAGGGCCTCGTCGAAAAGGATGTCGTTGCCTGCAGGAGCCGAGAGCATCATTCCCATGCGCACACCGTCGGCGCTGTATTTCTCTATCAGTTCGAGCGGGTCGGGGGAGTTTCCGAGACTCTTCGACATCTTACGGCCGAGTTTGTCGCGCACAATGCCTGTGAAATAGACATTGCGGAAAGGCATCTCTCCTTTATACTCATAGCCGGCCATAATCATTCGCGCCACCCAGAAGAAGATAATGTCGGGCGCTGTAACCAAGTCGGCAGTGGGGTAGTAGTAGTTTATTTCCTCGTTGTCGGGGTTGTTGATGCCGTCGAAGAGGGAAATAGGCCACAGCCACGACGAGAACCACGTGTCGAGTGCATCCTCGTCTTGGCGCAGGTCCTTTAGCTCAATGCTTTCAAATCCGGCAATCTGTCTGGCCTTTTCAAGTGCTTCATCTGCATTGACGGCCACGACGAATCGCTCTTCCTCCCCCTCTCGTGCAGGAAGGAAGTAGGCCGGAATGCGGTGTCCCCACCATAACTGTCGGGAAATGCACCAGTCCTGTATGTTCTCCAGCCAGTTCTTGTAGGTGGTCTTGTATTTCGACGGATAGAATTTCAATTGGTCGTTCATAACGGGCGGCAGGGCAATGTCGGCAAAGTGCTGCATCTTGAGGAACCACTGCATGCACAGCCTCGGCTCGACTGCCGTGTCGCTGTTGCGCTCGGAGTAGCCAACCTTATTGGTGTACTCCTCGATGCGCTCCATGAGCCCAGCCTTCTTCAGATCCTCTACAATCTGCTTGCGGCAGCCCATGCGGTCCATGCCTACATAGAGTGGCGACTCCTCGCTGATGGTGGCGTCGGCATTGAAGATATCGATGGTTTCCAACTGGTGGGTCTTTCCCAGCATATAGTCGTTCGTGTCGTGGGCGGGGGTGACCTTCAGACAGCCCGTTCCGAACTCAATATCGACATAGCGATCCTCGATGACGGGTATGACGCGACCGACAAGGGGCACAATCACCTTCTTACCTTTCAGCCAGGTGTTCTTCGGGTCCTTGGGGTTGATGCACATGGCGGTGTCGCCCATGATAGTCTCCGGACGGGTGGTGGCCACCACAGCATAGCGCCGGCCCTGGCTGTCGCGGTGTACGATATTGCCTTCCTGCTCCTGATCGGTGCATCCGGCAGGCTCGTCTACATAATATTTAAGGTGGAAGAGATGGCTCTGCTCCTCGCGGTAGATGACTTCTTCATTGCTTAGTGCCGTCTGTGCCTTGGGGTCCCAGTTCACCATGCGCATACCGCGGTAGATAAGTCCCTTCTCATACAGGTCGACAAAGACCCTGATGACACTCTCCGAACGCTTTTCGTCCATGGTGAAGGCCGTGCGGTCCCAGTCGCACGAGGCTCCTAGCTTTCGCAGTTGCTGGAGAATGATGCCGCCGTGCTCGTGTGTCCAGTCCCAGGCATGCTTCAGGAATTCCTCGCGTGTAAGGTCGCTCTTCCTGATGCCCTGCTCTTTCAGTTTCTTTACAACCTTTGCTTCGGTGGCAATTGAAGCATGGTCGGTGCCGGGAACCCAGCAAGCATTCTTTCCATCCATGCGTGCATGCCGTACCAGTATGTCCTGAATGGTGTTGTTGAGCATGTGTCCCATGTGGAGAACTCCCGTCACATTGGGCGGCGGAATTACGATGGTATAAGGCTCGCGCCCGTCGGGCTTGCTACTGAAAAGCTTGTGGTCGACCCAGTATTGATACCATTTCCCTTCAACTTCCTGCGGATTGTAAACTTTTGCTAGTTCCATATATGTTTCTTTTTAGGCTCATTCGTAAAAAACGATGCAAAAATAAGCAATTCTTGTGTAATTTAATTAGTTTTGCAACAAGATTTGTCAATTTATGCATACAAGAGAAGAAAAGATGGCAGCGTTCGGCCGTTTTCTCGATGTGCTGGACCAGTTGCGCGAGAAATGTCCGTGGGACAGGAAGCAGACGAACCAGTCACTGCGTCCGAACACCATCGAGGAGGTGTACGAACTGAGCGATGCGCTGCTGAAAAACGACGGCCCCAATGTCTGTAAGGAACTGGGCGATGTGCTGCTTCATATTGCCTTCTATGCCCGTATTGCTGAGGAGGGAGGCGAGTTCGATGTGGCTGACATCTGCAACAAACTGACCGACAAGCTGATTTTCCGCCATCCGCACATCTACCACCCCTCGCAGATAGGCAAGCCCTCCCCACGGCCGCTCCCGTATAAGGAGGACAGCGACGACAGTGCCACCTCGGCGTTTGCCGGAGCAAGGACTTCGGAAGAGGTGTTGCAGAACTGGGAGCAGATAAAACTGAAGGAGAAAGACGGCAACAAGCGTGTGCTGGACGGCGTTCCGCAGTCGCTTCCGTCGTTGATAAAGGCGTTCCGCATTCAGGAAAAGGCAGCCAATGTCGGCTTTGACTGGGAAAAACCGGAGGATGTGTGGGAGAAAGTGAATGAGGAACTGGCTGAACTCAACACCGAACTGCAGGAAAAGGAAATGGAAAAGGCCGAGGCTGAACTGGGCGATGTGCTCTTCTCAATTGTCAATATGGCTCGGGCCTACAACCTGAACCCAGACACTGCCCTGGAGCGTACCAATGTAAAGTTCATCAAAAGGTTTGAATATATAGAAAAAGCTTCAAGGAAAAGCGGTAAGCCTTTGACTGAAATGAGTTTGGAAGAGATGGACAAACTTTGGAATGAGGCAAAAAAAACTAGCAAGAAACGCTTATGAAAAGAATAATCTATATCCAATTGGTTGCCGTTGTGGTATTTCTGTTGGGATGTCAAGGTGGCAAGCAGACACCGCCCGGGGACGAGGATGACAGCCTGGAAGTGGTAGCCGACAGCACCCTCTACGGCATTTGCGGTGCCGGTACATCCATGCACAGTCTGGAGTTGATTACAGACATGGAAGACACCTTGCATTGTCTCATCAATATGGATGAAACATCAATGGTGCATGGCGGACTGATAACGGGCGACCGCTTGGCGCTGATAGCATCGAAGAATGCCGACGGTGAAATGGAGGCCCATCAGGTGGTGAACCTCACCTCGTTGATGGGGAAGTGGACCAGCCTGGACAAGAATTTCGAAATATGCGAGGGTGGGGAAGTGCGCTCTTCAGTGGGAGCCGAGAGCCGTCGATGGGTGGCGTGGAAGATGCTCAACGGGCAGCTGCTGCTCAACGCCGACACTTTTGATATCGTACAGCTTGGTGCCGACAGCCTGGCGTTGGAAAACGCAACGGGCATCTACATCTATAAACGCCAAGTCAACTGATTGATGGGCGAAGTCTTCAACATACACATTCTCGGCTGCGGCAGCGCATTGCCCACCCTGCGCCACAATCCATCTTCGCAGGTGGTGGAGATACGCAACAAACTGTTCATGGTCGACTGCGGAGAGGGGACGCAGATAAGCCTGCGCCGTTCCCGCCTGCGCTTCACGGGCATCAACACCATCTTCATCTCCCACCTGCATGGCGACCACTGCCTGGGGCTGGTGGGAATGGTTTCCACCTTCGGCTTGCTCGGGCGCACCGCGCCGCTCCACATCTATGCTCCTGCGGAACTGGAACCGCTGCTCCGAATGGAACTGAACCAGTATTGCGCATCCCTTTCTTTCGAAGTGAAGTTCCATGCGGTGGACACCACCGTGCGGCAGGTTATCTACGACGACAAGAGCGTCAGCGTGGAGACCATCCCCCTTGAGCATCGCGTGCCCTGTGCGGGATTCCTTTTCAGGGAGAAACCTACGCTGCCGCACATCCGCCGCG
>CALFJA010000009.1 GCA_937877605.1 uncultured Prevotellaceae bacterium
ACGGCACGAAGCGCTACGACTTCCAGTTTGAGAACAAACGCGGCTACAAGACCACCGTGGAGGGACTCAGCGAGAAGTTCAACCCCGAATACTGGAACTATGCCAAGCTCATCTCCGGCGTGCTCCGCTACGGAATGCCCATCAAGCATGTCATCAAGCTCGTGGCATCGCTCGAGCTCAACGACGAAAGCATCAACACCTGGAAAACCGGCGTGGAAAGAGCCCTGAAGAAATACACGGGCGAAACCGCCGACAACGAAGAACACGGCGCATGAGGCTGCTGAAGGGAACCATCTACATCAGGGACATCCAGGTGCATGGCTACATCGGGGTGCTTCCGCAGGAACAACTCACCGGCAACCACTACACGGTGAACCTGGAGATGGACTATCCCCTCGACCCGGCACTGGAAACCGACCAGCTGGAACACACCGCCGACTACGCCGAGGTGGCCGAGACCGTCAGAAGGACGATGAAGGAACGGCACGCACTGCTGGAATATGCCGCAGGAAAAATAGCCACGCAACTGTTCAGCCAGTTCCCGAAGACCATCGCACTGACCATTGACATCTGCAAGACCGACCCGCCCATCAGCATCCATACCCACGGTGCCGGGGTGCGGCTCACCTTCACCAACGACTGAGACAATGAAGAAACTCCACATACTCCTGCTGTTCCTGCTCCTCGCCGCCGGCGCCAACGCCGCCGGACGCCGCTTCACCGTCGTCATAGACGCCGGACACGGCGGACACGATGCCGGAGCATGCGGGAACATATCGAAAGAGAAGAACCTCACCCTGAAATACGCCCTCGAACTGGGCAGGATGATTGAAAGGGAATGCCCGGAGGTCAAGGTGGTCTATACACGCAAGACAGACACCTTCCTCGAACTGCACCAACGCGCCGAAATAGCCAACCGCAACAAGGCCGACCTCTTCCTCTCCGTACACATCAACTCGCTGCCCGCAGGAAGGATAGCACGCGGATACCAGACCTACACCCTCGGAAAAGGCGAAAGCGGAAAGGGAATACTGAAGAACCTCGAGGTGGCCAAGCGCGAGAACTCCGTCATCTTCATGGAGAAAGACTACAAGCAGTACTATCAGGGATTCGACCCGAACTCCGCCGAGAGCAACATCATGTTCGAATTCATCCAGGACACCAACATGGAACACAGCGTGGACCTTGCAAAGATGATGCAGAAGAATGTCTGCGCCGCCACCGGCAGGAAGGACATGGGCGCACACCAGGCCAACCTCGCAGTGCTACGGCTCACCTCCATGCCCGGATGCCTGCTCGAACTGGGATTCATCAGCACCCCCGACGAAGAAGAATACCTCAACTCGGCCGATGCGCTGAAGAACTACACCATCGGAATGTTCAATGCCTTCGTCGAGTACCGCAACAAATACGACAACAACATCGTGGTTCCCTACAAGCCCAAGGCACCGGCACAACCAGCCGTGAAGGACATCGTACCCGAGGAATACAAGCAGCCCAAGCCCGCCAAGAAAGACAAGGAAAAAACCCTTCCGGAAACCAGGGAAAAGCAGAAAGGAACACCCGCACCGGCAGTCGCCGCCCCACCAGCAACACAACAGACACCCCCACCCAGCGCGCCGGCCAAGGACGAAATACGCTTCAAAGTGCAAATCATGGCCAGTTCAAAAGCCATTCCCGCCACGGACCCAAGGCTGAAAGGACACAATGAAGCCACCTGCTACGAAGACGGGGCACTCAAGAAATACACCATCGGCGAAAGCACCGACTACGAAGAAATCGTGAAACTGCGCCGCCAACTGCTCGCTGACTTCCCCGAGGCATTCATCGTTGCCTTCAAGGACGGCAAGCGGATGGACACCAACCAAGCCATCAGAGAATATAAAAACAAGAAATAAGCAGATGAAACGCTGGACCAAAGAAATAAACATAGCCCTGACGACCATCCTGGCCATCATAGTATTGTTCTTCGGCATCAAGTTCCTCAAGGGGAAAAGCATGCTTTCGAACAATAACACCTACTATGCCCTCTTCCACGACATCAACGGACTGAGCTCGTCCAACCCCGTACTGGCCAACGGCTACCAGGTGGGCATCGTGCAAGACATCAAATACGACTACGAAAAACCCGGCAACATCGTCGTAGCACTCGACATTGACAAGAACCTCCAGCTGCCCGCCGGCACCACGGCCGAAATCGACAGCGACTTCATGGGCAATGTAAAACTCAACCTCCTCCTGACCGACAGCCCGCTGAAACTGACTCCGGGCGACACCATCAGCGGACACATACAGGGCAGCGCACTGGCAGAAGCAGCCAAGCTCATCCCTACCGTCGAGAAAATACTACCCAAACTCGACTCCATCATGATACACCTTAATAATATATTGTCCGACCCGGCCATCAAGAGCACCCTACACAACGCCGACCACATCACCAGCGACCTGACCACCTCGACCCAGCAGCTCAACACCCTGCTGGCACAACTCAACAACAAGGTGCCCGGACTCATGACCAAGGCCGACGGAGTGCTCGACAACACCAACAAACTGACCGGACAACTGGCCGACGCCGACCTCGCACAAACCGTCAAGCAACTCGACCAGACCATCGCAAACCTGAAGAACATCACCGGCAAACTGAACGACAAAGACGGCTCGCTGGGACTCCTCATGAACGATCCGGAACTCTATAACAACCTTACGAAAACACTCCACAGCGCCGACACGCTGCTGAACAACCTCAGGGAACATCCAAAACGCTATGTACATTTCTCCGTATTTGGCAAAAAAGACAAGTAAAAAGAAATTTAAACGCAACGCAAATTTATTGTTTCACAACCACGAAGGCATAAATAAAATTGCTTACTATCAGCCAATTACAACAATTGTACTGGATGTTTCACCACTCACATACAATTCATTAAAGAAACGAACGGATTTGACTGAGTTTCAGAAGGTTATATAACGGAGTCTCGTAAGAATTGAGAAGAACTTTAATCCAAATCGTGTAACCCGCTTAAATAAAGCGATTTACGGAAAAGGAGCCGTCCAGACTGTGAAAAACTCATTTTCACAAACAAAAAAAAATTGCGATATTTGCAAACGCTTTCCGGTGCTCCCGACACCTCCGTCGCGGCCTCCGGAACAATGAAAACCTAAAAGAACTCACTCGGAATAAATGGACAAAAGTGCTAACACCTGCTGGGCCAATGCGCTCTCGCTGTTCGAGAACAATGTCAGCCCGCAACACTTCGACACTTGGTTCAGGCCCATCGTCTTCCATTCGTTCAACGAACAGACGAAGGAACTGACCATTCAGGTGGCTAGCACCTTTGTATGCGAATACCTGGAGGGGAACTTCGGGCAACTGCTTTTCAAGGTACTGTCCCGCACCTTCGGCTCGGGTGTCATCTTGAAATACCGCGTCCTGGCCGACAAAGAGCACCAAATCACCAATGTGGTGCAGGGCGAATGCAACGAGTATGCAGCCAACGCCAAGCGAAACACGGCGGCAACGCCGTTCGATGTAGAGGTGTCAGGCCGGCTCGATGCCCAGCTCAACCCCAAGCAAAACTTTGCAAACTTCATAGAAGGGGACAGCAACAAGTTCTCCAGAGCCATGGGCCTGTCCATCGCCGAGCACCCGAACAACGCACAGTTCAACCCACTCTTCATCTACGGGCCGTCCGGTTGCGGCAAGACTCACCTGCTCAACGCCATCGGACTGCGCACGAAACAACTCTATCCGCAGAAAAGAGTGCTCTACATCAGCGCCCGGCTGTTCCAAGTGCAGTACCAAAACGCCACACGACAGAACGCCACCCCGGACTTCATCAACTTCTATCAGACCATCGACCTGCTCATCATTGACGATGTGCAAGAGTGGACCTCGGCCGCCAAGACGCAGGAAACCTTCTTCCATATCTTCAACCATCTCTTCCGGAACGGCAAGCGCATCATCCTCGCCAGCGACCGTCCGCCAGTCGAGCTGAAGGGCATGAACGAGCGGCTTATCACCCGTTTTGCCGGCGGACTGACCACAGAGATGGAACGACCGAATGTGCAACTCTGCGTGGATATCCTCAACAGCAAGATCAACCGCGACGGACTGGACATCCCACAGGATGTGGTTCGCTACATAGCCGAGACCTGCAACGGCAGCATCCGTGAGTTGGAAGGTGTCATTAACAGCCTTCTTGCCTACAGCGTTGTCTACAACTGCGACATCGACATGAGCCTGGTACAGCGTGTCCTGAAGCACACCGTCAGGAAAGAAAAGAAGCAGCCGAGCGTCGATGAAATCGTAAACACGGTCTGCCAGCACTTCAATGTCACCGCCGAAGCCATCAACGGCCCCAGCCGGAAGCGCGAAATCGTCGAGGCAAGGCAAATCACCATGTACATGACTCAGAAGCTCACGAAGACTCCCACCACGCGAATCGGGAAGCTCATGGGCGGCAGAGACCATTCGACCGTGCTGCACAGCTGCGCCAAAGTGGAGAAGCGCATCGGCGACGATGTGGATTTCCGCACGGAGCTGCAACTGCTCGAGAAGAAGATGAAGCAGAAACGCTAATACTTTTCACTTCTAATATAAAAGAAAGAAGCCACGCAAGGAATTTGCGTGGCTTCTTTCGTATGGTAGGTTTCTTACTACTTGACTACGAATTTCTTTCCGTTCATGATGTAGATGCCTTTCTGCAGCAGTGCAGGACTGTTGCCCACATACTGCCCACTGATGTTGTAGATGCGCGTTTCCTTGGCATCTGCACGCAGGAAGTCACCCTCCAGAAGTTCGATACCTGTCGTGTTGGGTATGTACACGCAGAGGTCGTCGAGGAAGAAGCGCTTTCCGTTGGAGAATTGGAGCCGTGTTGAGCCGCTGCCTGTTATGGTAAGGCTATAGTCGGTCCATTGTCCCCGTGTCATGGTGAACTCTGTTTCCGAGAGAACTACATCACTGTTAGTGCTCGTCACGGTCAGTGTCGTTGCATCGAAACTGAACGGTGCGGCCTTGAAAATGATGGTTGCGGTGCCGTCAACACGGAAGGTTGGAGTCCGCGGCGATACATTCTTGAAGTATCCGCACTTGTCTCCACCCGAGCAATCGGTGGTCTTGTTGTTCGTTCCGTTGTCCCATCCATCCTCGTCGGTAAGGAAATCGCCGTTGGCAACACTTCCGCTGAACTTCCCGTCGTTGCCGCCAGTTCCTTCACACTCGTTGAATGTCTCGGCAAAAAGCACTTCTCCGTCCACATCAACGGGCACGATAGTCTTGTTGACAGCCTGGAAATTGAACGAGATGGTGCCGTCGCTGTTTTGCTTTATTTTCTGCAACGCCTTGTTCATGGTGTATTTCCCGTCGGAGTTTGCATTGTAGGTGAAAGCCTTTGGCTTGGAGTTGTTGGTCAGCGAGTCCAGCTTGTTAAGCGGATAGGTATCGCCACTGGTTGAATAACTGTCATTTTTCCCGTCTGCACAGATGGGTTCTATACGCTGGTGGTCGTTTCCACGGCTGTTACAGTTAGGCGAGTTGCTACGCCACACAGTCGCATTGTAGTCCAGGTGTACCACAAGCAGGCCTTTTCCACTGAGTCCGAGGTCCCAGCCTTTGCGCTGGCGGTTCTCAATATAGTAAAGTTCGTTTTTCTGTTTCTGGTTGTAAATGACATAGAAGTCACCGTTGTCGGAGAGCGATTTCATGTTGGTCACCTCGACATCCTCGTCATCGAGTACAATGGGATACTGCCAGCGTGTACACCACTTCTCGTATCCGGAGTAGTTGGGCGGGCAATAGCCGTCGCCGTTGTAGCTGCCCGAGCACATCAGGTCCCAGGTTCCCATGCCGTTGTAGCCGCACCGGTAGTCGATGTCATACATATCGGGGAAGCCCATGCAGTGGGAGAATTCGTGGCACATGGTACCGATTCCGTCGGCATCTCCGCTGCCGTTGAGTTCACTGGAGCAGGCATACACCCATAGTTTCTTTCCGTTGTAGGTCAGAGCACTCGACAAATTGTATTTATGTGGCCATATGGAGGTTTCGTCACTGCTGTCCGCACGGCCATGGCCGGCATAGATAATGAACACCTCATCGACATATCCGTCGTTTCCCCAGTCGTATTTGGAGAAATCCACCTGGTCGGCTACCCCCTCTATACACTCTTTTGCAAAAGCCTGTACATTGTCGGTGCCCCCGCTTCCGGCGTAATCGATGGAATTGCCCGACAGCTTGATGGGGCCGACCACATCGAAATCGATGATCAGTTGTCCGTTGCTCTGTGCCTTGAAGTAGTCGCGCGTGCTTCCCATGAAGTTATCCTCGCTGAATCCTTCTTCGTTGCAATAGCGGTTGAAGAACTCCTGGTCGTGGCCATCTGCAAACTCCTTATCTTGGAATTCGGCAAGAATGACGAGGCAGCGCTTGTTTCCAACCAGATGGCTGCCGCCGTCGCCGGGTGCCGTCGAGGTGGTTGCGGCCAGTTTCAGGCCTGCATTGTTGTCCAACAGGTTTGTAAATCCGTTGTTGCGGCGCTTGCGTTCCTTGATGAGCATTTCCGAAACGGCTGCATGGGTGGTCTCAGCATAGGTATTTCCACTGCGTACAAATAATTTTCCACTGGCCGTTTCCCAGAAATGGCCGTACTCGTCGCCCTTCAGTTCGGCGCGAACTTGTGTGCCGTCTTTCAGCGTGAGCGTTTGCCACAAGCCTGGCTTGGCCGGCACAGCCCATGCTGCCGTTGTCAATATGGCAGCAACAAATAAACTAAATAACTTCTTCATATATTTCCAATTGATTTTGTTTATCCTGTAAAAACCGTAAAATTGTCCGGCAAATATAAGCAAATAGTTTCAATTTGGCAATGTTTTCCATGCCAATTTGCATTTTTTTACTATTTTTGCCGTGTTTCTTTATAATTATAAATCATTTATACAGATATTCAATACAAGAGCATACATTTATGGAAACGAAAGAGAAAGAAATGGTCCAGCTCCCTGAAAATGCATTTCGGGAGTTGCATGAGGGAGAGTCTTACAAGCCGCTGATGGGTCCCGGGGAGTCGCCTGCCGAGGTGAATGCCTGGTCGGTGACCTGGGGTGTGCTCATGGCTGTACTGTTTTCTGCCGCCTGTGCCTATCTCGGACTTAAGGTCGGGCAGGTGTTCGAGGCGGCAATCCCGATAGCCATCATCGCCGTCGGCCTGTCAACTGCCGCCAAACGGTCGAAGGCACTGGGCGAGAATGTCATCATCCAGAGCATCGGTGCCTGCTCGGGTGCCGTGGTGGCGGGCTCCATCTTCACACTGCCAGCCATCTACATCCTACAGGCCAAATACCCGGAAATGACGGCATCGTTCCTTCAGATTTTCCTGGCATCGCTGCTGGGAGGCATCGTCGGCATCTTGTTCCTGATACCCTTCCGCAAGTATTTCGTGAAGGACATGCACGGGAAGTATCCCTTCCCCGAGGCCACTGCCACCACCCAGGTGCTCATCAGCGGCGAACAGGGCGGCAGTCAGGCCAAGCCCCTGCTCATGGCCGGGCTGGTGGGCGGTATCTACGACTTTGTGGTTGCCACGCTGGGACTGTGGAACGAGTGCTTCACTTCGCGCATGGCGGGGTTCGGGAGCCTCGTTGCCGACAAGGCCAAACTGGTGTTCAAGGTCAACACCGGTGCTGCCGTGTTCGGCCTGGGCTACATCATCGGACTGAAATATGCGCTCATCATCACGCTGGGCTCGCTCTTCATCTGGTGGATTGTGGTGCCTGGCATGTCGCTGGTGCTGGGCGACCAGGTGCTGAACCTGTGGAATCCAGACATCGTAACGGCCGTGGGCAGCATGCCGCCCGAGGAAATTTTCCGCAACTACGGCCGCTCCATCGGCATCGGAGCCATTGCCATGGCGGGCATCATCGGCATCATCAGGTCGTGGGGCATCATCCGCGATGCCGTCGGTCTGGCTGCCAATGAGATGAAGGGCAGCAAGGACGGCAACGGCGTGCAGGCCGAGCGCACCAACCGCGACCTGCCGTTCCGCTTCATCAGCATGGCCGCACTGCTCACCATCGCGGTCATCTTCCTCTTCTTCTGGTTCGGGGTGATGGACGGGAACGCCCTCCATGCCCTCGTAGCCATCGTCCTGGTCACCTTCATCGCCTTCCTGTTCACCACAGTAGCGGCCAACGCCATTGCCATTGTCGGCAGCAACCCGGTGAGCGGCATGACGCTGATGACGCTCATCCTGGCCTCCGTCGTCATGGTGGGTGTGGGCCTGCGCGGCCCGAACGGCATGACGGCGGCACTCATCATGGGGGCCGTAGTCTGCACGGCGCTGTCCGTTGCGGGCGCATTCATCACCGACCTGAAGATTGGCTACTGGCTGGGCACGACCCCGCGCAAGCAGGAAACATGGAAGTTCCTGGGCGCACTGGTCAGCGCTGCCACCGTCGGAGGCGTCATCATGCTGCTGAACGAGGCATACGGGTTCACCTCCGGCCAACTGGCCGCCCCGCAGGCTTTTGCCATGGCAGCCGTCATCGACCCGCTCATGAACGGCGTCGGCGCCCCGTGGGTGCTCTATGCCATCGGTGCCGGCATTGCAGTGCTGCTGACACTGTGCAAGATTCCCGCACTGCCTTTCGCACTGGGCATGTTCATTCCCATGGAACTGAACACACCGCTGCTCATCGGCGGTGCCGTCAGCTGGTTCGTATCAACCAGGTCGAAGGACGAAGCCGTGAACAAGCGCCGCAACGAGAAGGGCACGCTCCTGGCCAGCGGGTTCATCGCCGGAGGCGCACTCATGGGCGTTGTCAGCGCAATGATAAGGTTCGCAGGCGTGAACATCGTCAACGAGGAGTGGCTCAACAACACCCTTTCCGAGGTGCTGGCGCTGGGGGTCTACTGCCTGCTCATCGCCTACTTCATCCAGGCAAGCCGTGTGAAGCCCGAACGGAAGGAATGACAGCGCCTCTTAAAGATGCGCTGTTTTACACCCGATTTGCAAAAGCCGCCCAAACGCACTCCGTTTGGGTCCCAAACACAACACAAGAGAGCCCCAAACGCATTGCATTTGGGGCTCTCTTGCAACAGGACTGCAACAGTCTGATATTCAAACAGTTGAAAAAACGATTTTCCGAAGGCTTGCTTCTCGGTCCGCAACGGGCTCCGTCAGGGCTTCAGGCAGTGAAATACCGGAGTATGCCTTGCATGAAGGGGGTCAGTTCGCGTGGCAGAACCTTGTCATATCGGCGCACCGTCTGACAGTAGGATATGCACAGGCGGCGCTTCGCACGCGACATGGCCACATAGAACTTCCGCGCATCCTCTGCCACCGCCTGGGCGTCGTTGCGCGTGAAATGATTGGGATAGCGGCCGTCGACTGCGTCGAACACCACCACATTGTCAAACTCCAGTCCCTTGGCCTTGTGCACCGTGGAGACAAACACCCGGGCAGGCATCGACTGCGAGTTGCACAGGTCTGACTCCTTCAGCGTGTTCATCTCCATCATATAGGCCCGCAGCTGCCCCCCGAGCGTGGCAGGAATCTCGCCGCAGAGCAGTTCGTGGCGCAGATAGTTGAAGATGTATTCCATCTTTTCCACCTCCTCGATATGCGCCCCCCGCAGCAACATCTCGTAGACGGTCTGCATCTCCTGCAGGAGCAGGGCAGGCTGCCCGGGTGTCTGAACCTCGCGCAGGCGCGCATGGGTATGCAGGTACATTGTCTTATATGCCTGCTGGAACTTTGTCAGCCGGCTCATGTTCCGCTGACTGGCCAGAAACGCGTCTTGCAGCGGAATGGCCTGCAATGCCTTTGCATAGCAGTGGCGCAGCAGGGAGCAGGTGGCGTTTACATCCTCGTCGGCCAGGTGGGAATTGGAACCTTCCAAGCCCAATGCTGCAAGCAGGTAGCGCAGTTTGTACTCGGCAAGGTCCGGTTCGAGCAGATGCGCCAGTTTGAGTGAGTCGAAGTAGACAGCACAGCGCTGTGTGAGCGACACTTCGGGCAAGTATCGCTGCAAGTTGTGCCGCAGTATCTCATAGTCGAAGCCAATGTTGTGGCCCACCAGCACATCGTTGCCCACATAGTCCATGAACAGGCCAAGGGCTTCCTCGTGCGAGAGCAACTCGTGCTGTTTCATTTCCTCCAGCACGGGGTTCACCACATCGCCCAGCATCGCGGGTATCTCACGCTCGGTACGGATATAGAGGTTCAGTTCGGAGCCCTCCACCACCCTGCCCTGGCGCATCTTCACCGCCGCAATCTGTACGATGTCGTCCTGCAGCATGTCCAGTCCTGTGGTCTCCGTGTCGAACACCACCAGTTCTTCCTCGGCATAGGCACGGGCAAACTCCTTCACATAGGTGGTAAGCACAGGATAGAGCAAGAAGTCGGTCGGAGTAATGCTGCAGTCCTTCATTTCCCTGACCAGCCTGCGGCAAGGCTCGGCAGTCTCGTAGACCTTCAGCCCGTGCAGCAGATGCACCCAGCCCATGAAGTTGTGTTCGTTGCCGAGCACATTGAAGTGAGCCAGCAGCAGCTTGACGGGAGCCGTCGAGAAGAGGTCCTCGCCCGACACCTTGAAGTGCTGCACGAGAATCTCGTCAAGGGCTTCGCTCACCATGTCGGCGTCGGCATTGGAGGAGACTACCACTGCTGTGGTCTCCGCCTGCGACTGGCTGTACCATCGTGCCACCTGGTGTGCCACCACGGGCAGTTCCGACTCGTAGGTCGTTCCGGACAGAAGGGTCAGTTCGCCGCCCTCCATCCGGATGTCGTTCGATGCCTGTGGCAACAGGGCAGCATCTATTTGCAGTTGCTGCGTGGCATATTCGTTGAGCACCTCCAGCAGATACTTCGGCGCGCGGTGGTTGGTATAGAGCCTGTGCACATGCCTGTCGCAGCGTCCCTTCAGCATTTCCAGCGTCGACATCTTGGCACCCATGAACGAGAAGATGGCCTGTTGCTCGTCGCCCAGGTACATCAGCGTGAAGTCCTCCGGCCCGGTCAGCATGTCGATGATGCGCAACTGCATCAGGTTCAGGTCCTGCACCTCGTCCACCTGGATCCACTTGTAGCGGTGGTACTCGTGCCCGGTGTCGTTGCGGAGTGCATTGAATGTCTCAATGAGCAGGTCCTCGAAGTCAATCAGGTGGTTCCTGCGCTTGTACTGCTCGAAGGCGAAGGCCTGTTCCATCTTGCGCAGGAGGTTGTCGATGGGCAGTCGTGCCCCGACATCGTAGGATGCGGAACGGGAAAGGGTGCGATAGTCGTCGGCATGCTCGTAGATATGCAACATCCTTTCGGCCGTGAAATCCATCCTTTCGTTCCTGCAGATGGTCCGAAGGGCAAATATGTCGTCCTTGGTGAGGCTCTCGGGATGCATGCGCACCTCCCGTTCGTGCCTATGCCGCAGCTGGTTCATGAAGTGGGAGAACAGGATGACGGTCTGATAGTCCTTCTTCCGGCGGAAGTCACGCAGGTAGAGATGTTCGTCTTCGTCCCTGAGGCGCGCCATGATGCTGAAAGCGTCGTTGTCGTCGAGTATGCTCGACTCGGCAGGTATCAGGGCGTTGTCGGTGAGAAACTTGGAACAGTAGCGGTGCACATTGCCCACATAGATGCCCTGCAGGCTGTCCATGTCGGCCTGTTCCCGCAGTCGCTCGAGCATACCGCGAGCCGCACGGTTGGTGAAGGTCAGGCAGAGCATGTCCTGCGGACGCACACCTTGCTGCTGGGCGCGTAGGATGCGCTCTGCGAGCAACTGCGTCTTGCCGCATCCGGGAGGGACCAATACCAAATGATAGCCGCCCTGGGCGGCTATCACCTGCTGCTGGGCCTGATCAGGCTGGAAGTTTACGGTCATCTTTTCGTCTGTGTCTTGGTTTCTTGCAGAGGTAGTGTCGCCATGCGAAGAGGGGGCGGCGGGCCAGGTAGTCGGGCTGGGCCTCGTTGGCATAGGCCTCCCGCTCAAAAGAGATGTTGTGGTAGGCATTGCCCTTCATCGGCAGGCGCACCAGCCATTCCAACAGATACCAGAGGTAGAATCCCACCACCAGCATCTCCAGCATCTGTCTGCTGTGGATACGCTCATGGCGGAGCAGCCGCTCGGAAAGAAAGGTATCCCTGCGGCACACCAAAATTCCCAGCAGATAAATGGCCGAGAATCGCTTTGGCGGAAAATGCTGGCTGCGGATTATCTTCATTTCATTTCATCCCATGGTTGACTCTCTCGCCATGCCACAGCCAAAGTAGACTTTGCTCAGGGCATTTGGCTTAGCGAAGACATTCATCCCTGTCCTCTTACGGGAACCGGCCGCCCTACAGGGGCTTATACTCCACAAAGGCTTCCATTGCCTCGTAGCAGGCCAGTCCCAGGCTGTCGTACAGTTGCGCGGTGGCACGGTTGCGGTCCTCGGCTCGCTGCCAGAAGAGCCGCTCGTCGTTCCCAAGGAAGGGCGCACTCTCCATCTGCGACTGGTGTTTCAGAATGGAATAGCGCTTTGCACGCAGTTCTTCCGGGCTCATGGGGACGCACATCTCGATGTTTTCTATTTCCCATTCGGCCCACGCCCCGCGGTACATCCAGATGCGGCAGTCGTCGAGCCATGCTGCACCTGCACGCTTCTCCTCGTCGATGGCGGCCAGTACGGCATCGGTACACTTACGGTGTGTGCCGTGCGGGTCGGCCAAATCGCCGGCCACATAGATTTGATGCGGCTGGACAGTGCTGATGAGCCGGCGCACGATTTCCACATCGGCCTCGCTCATGGGGAGCTTGTCAATCTTGCCACTCTCGTAGAACGGCAGGTCGAGGAAGTGCACGCGGTTCAGCGGGATGTGGTTGTAGGTGCATGCCGTACGGGCTTCTCCGCGGCGGATGAGTCCCTTTATGTTCAGGATGTCGCGGGTGTCGAAGTCGCCCTCCTTCTTGTTCAGGATGAAAGACTTTATCTCTTTGTATTTGTCTACAATGACCTGGTCCTCGCTGTTGCCGAAAATCTGGTTGAATCCGTTGATGAAATGCATGAAGCGTGTCACCTCTTCGTCACCCACGGCAATGTTTCCGCTGGTCTCATAGGCTATATGCACCTCATGGCCTTGGCTCACCAGCCGCTGGATGGTGCCTCCCATAGAGATCACATCATCGTCAGGATGGGGCGAGAACACAATCACCCGCTTGGGGAATGGCTTTGCCCGCTCCGGCCGGTAAGTGTCGTCGGCATTGGGCTTGCCGCCGGGCCAGCCCGTAATGGTATGCTGAAGGTCATTGAAAATCTTGATGTTGGCATTGTAGGCGGAGCCGTAGAGTGCCAGCAGTTCGGAGAGACCGTTCTCGTTGTAGTCCTTGTTGGTGAGTTTCAAGATGGGCTTTTCCACTTTCTGACAGAGCCAGACGAGGGCCGCGCGGATAAGTTTGTCGGTCCACTGGCAGGAAGTGACGAGCCAGGGGTGGACAATCCGGGTCAGTTTGCCGGCCGCTGCCAGGTCGACAACCACCTGCACATTGTTGTGTGTCTGCAAGAATGAGGCCGGAAGGGCGTCGGTGATGCCCTCTTCCACCGTCTGCTGGATGATGTCTGCCTTCTCCTCGCCCCATGCCGTGAGGAAAATCTGACGGGAAGAGATGATGGTTGCGATGCCCATTGTGATGCTGCAGGGTGGCACCTGTTCGGCAGCGCTGAAACTGTTGGCCATCTCCTCGCGCGAAGTCGGGTCGAGCAGTATCAGCCGCGAAGTGGTGTTCAGACCACTGCCCGGCACATTCGTGGCGATGTTTCCCATACGGCCGATGCCCAGCAGGATGGTATCAATGCCGCCGGCTTCGCGTATCTGCTGCTCATACTGGCGGCAGTGTTGCTGCACCTGGTCCTGCGGGATGCTCCCGTCGAGGGTGTGTATGTTCTCGGGAAGGATGTCTACATGGTCCAGCAGGCGGTGCCGCAACTGATTGATGGTGCTCTGTTGTGTTTCCTTCGCCAGGGGGAAGTACTCGTAGGCATTGAAAACCACCACATTCTTCAGGCTCAGCCGACCGCTTTCATGGCGGTTGATGAGTTCCTGATAGATGGGAGTGAGCGAGGTGCCGGTGCCCAGCGCCATGACATAAGGCCTGCCCTGCTGTTGGCGTTGCAGGATTTCCGCTGCGATTTTGTCTACAACGAACGAGGCACCCTGTTCCGTCTTGGGGAATATTTCGGTCTGTATCTTCTCGCGTTGGGTAATCTCCGAGCGTTCCACGGCAGTCCGGGGGCGGTAGAATTCCTCGGCAACCTTGTTGAGAACGATTTGCGAACTGAGGTTAAGATTCATGCTGTCTGTCTGGTTTATGATTTATCCGATACGCTCAATGTCCTTGAAATACTTATAGGTAGCCACCTTGAGTTCGTCGGTTGCAGGCTCGTCGGCCACGATGATTCCGTGCGGATGCATCTGAAGGATGCTGATTGTCCACATGTGTGTGACACTTCCTTCCACTGCGGCCTGGAGAGCGCGGGCCTTGTGGTGGCCGTTTACGAGTATCATCACCTCACGGGCGTCCATCACAGTGCCGACACCGACGGTCAGAGCGGTCTTCGGAACCTTGTTCACATCGTTGTCGAAGAAACGCGCGTTGGCAATGATAGTGTCGGTGGTGAGGGTCTTCTGCCGTGTGCGTGAGGTCAGCGAAGAACCCGGTTCATTGAATGCGATATGCCCGTCGGGGCCGATGCCGCCCAGGAACAGGTCGATGCCGCCGGCTTCCCGTATCATTTCCTCGTAGTGGGCGCATTCTGCCTCCAGGTCGGGCGCATTGCCGTTGAGGATGTGGATGTTCTCTTTCGGACAGTCAATGTGGTTGAAAAGGTTGGTGAACATGAAGGAGTGGTAACTCTCGGGATGTTCCTCGGGAAGCCCCACATATTCATCCATGTTGAAGGTAAGCACATGCTTGAAGCTGACGCGGCCTTCCTGATAGGCCTTTACCAGTGCACGGTACATGCCGATGGGCGACGAACCGGTGGGAAGACCCAGCACGAAGGGACGCTCGGCGGTGGGTTTGAACTCGTTGATACGCTTGATGACATGCTCGGCTGCCCATTGTGACATCTTGTCGTAGTCGGGCTGAATGATTAATCTCATAGTAATTTCTCCTATTTTTTATGATTAGTTATTGGGTTGCTTATTGTTGGGGTGATTATTCCTGGTAGTAGATGCGCTTCACTCTGGGCGACACGGCCGTCAGCAGCTCGTAGGGAATGGTCTGGCAGCAGTCGGACAATGTAGTCACGGGCAGGTTTTTCCCGAATATTTCCACCCTGTCTCCTTCGCAGCAGTCAATGTCCGTGACATCAATCATGGCCACATCCATACAGATATTGCCCACATAGTCAGCGCGTTGGCCGTTCACCAGGCAGTAGCCATTGCGGTTTCCGAGTGCCCGCCGCAGCCCGTCGGCATAGCCAATGGGTATGGCAGCAATGACGGAATCGCGCTGCATGACAGTCCTGCGGCTGTAACCCACACTCTCTCCGGCCTTCACGCGTCGTATCTGCAGGATGGTGGTATAGAGTGTGGAAACGGTAGCGAGCATCCGATTGTTGCGCGGATCAATGCCGTAGAGTCCCAGACCCAGCCGGCACATGTCCATCTGGCGCTCAGGGAAGTGCTCTATTCCGGCCGAGTTGTCCATGTGTCGCAGGATGCTATGGTCGAACTGGGAGGCAAGCTGGCGGCTGGCGCGGTCGAAGCAGTCGAACTGCCGTGCCGAGAAGTCGTCGAAATCGTCGCTGTCGGCCCCCACGAAGTGTGAGAATACCGAGCGCGGCATGAGCGCCGACTGCCGTTTGAGCCTGCCGATGAGTTCCGGCATGTCGGTGTCGGGGTTAAAACCGAGACGGTGCATGCCCGTGTCGAGTTTTATGTGGATGGGATAGTTGGTGATGCCTTCCTTCTCTGCAGCCTGTATGAGGGCTTCGAGCAGCCGGAACGAGTATACCTCAGGCTCCAGATGGTAGTCGAACAGGGTCTTGAATGCCGAGAGTTCGGGATTCATCACCATGATGTTGGCGGTTATGCCGTTCCGTCTGAGCGAGGCACCCTCGTCTGCCACTGCCACTGCCAGGTAGTCCACGCGGTGATCCTGAAGGGTCTTGGCAATCTCGACGGCCCCCGCACCATAGCCGTCGGCCTTGATCATACAGGTCAGCTTGGTGTCGGGACGGAGGAAACTGCGGTAGTAGTTCAGGTTGTCGACCACGGCCTTGAGGTTCACTTCGAGCACTGTCTCATGCACTTTCTTCACCAGCAGGTCGGTCAGTTGGTCGAAGCCGAAGCGCCGGGCACCTTTGAGCAGAATGACCTCAGTGCGTAGCGAGGAGAACACGGGGCTCTGCCTGAACTCGTCGACCGTGGCGAAGAAGTGCTGTTCGGGCAGGTGGAAGTAGTGCTGCCAGGTACAGAGGTCGTCGCCGATGGCTATGAACTTGTCGATATTCCTGCGCTCCAGGAGTTCGGCCACCTGGCGGTAGAGTTCTGCCGGTGGCTCTGCCGCCTCCAGCATGTCGCTCAGGATGAGTGTCCGTCGGCGGCCCTGATGGTCGGGACGGCGGTTCATGAAGTCGAGGGCAAGGTCGAGCGAATGGATATCGGAGTTGTAGCTGTCGTTGATAAGCGTGCAAAGATTCTGCCCTTCCTTCACCTCCAGCCGCATGGCTACGGGCTGCAGCCTTTGCGAGCGTTGGGCAAGCGTGTCGGCGTCGATGCCCAGATGGAGTGCCACGAGGGCTGCCACGATGGCATTATCGTCGGATGTTTCGTCGATGAAGGGAATGGTGAGCGTGTGTTGCTGCCCTTCCCAAGTGTAGGCTATAGTGGTGGAATGGTCGTTGCGGTCCGTTTTTCCGACAAAGAAGGAAGCCATCGGGTCTGCCGATGACCAGCAAAGGTGCCGTGCCTGCGGGAAGTTCTCCCGTGCCAGGCGGCTTACCAGCGGGTCGTCTGCACAGTAGACGAGCGTTTCCGCCCCTGCGAACAATTTCATCTTCTCCAGACATTTGGCTTCCATCGAGGGGAAGTTCTCCTGGTGGGCGGCTCCGAGGTTGGTCAGTACGGCCACTGTCGGCTGCACGATCCAGTTGAGGGCTTCCATCTCATCGGGCTTGCTGATGCCGGTCTCGAGCAGTGCCACATCGGTCTGCGGGCCTATGAGCCACGCCGAGAGGGGCACGCCTATCTGGGAGTTGTAGCTGCGGGGTGAGCGACTGACGCGGAAGGTGGGCGTAAGCAGTTGGGCCAGCCATTCCTTCACCACGGTTTTCCCGTTGCTGCCGGCGATGCCTACCACCGGGATTTGGAACTGCCGGCGGTGGTGCCGGGCCAGTTGCTGAAGGGCTGTGAGCACCGATGGAACCACGAGGAAAGTAGCATCGCCATAACGCCGGTCGGCATCGGCGGGCAGGATGCTTACCACGAAGCTGCGCACACCGCGCTGATAGAGTTCACCGATGTAGCGATGGCCGTCGTTACGCTGGGTTTTCAGTGCAAAGAAAAGGGTTTCCTCGGGGATGCTCAGCGACCGGCTGTCGGTCAGCAGGAAGCCAACCTGCCGGTCGGCAGTTCCCACGCATCGGGCCTGGAGGATATGATGGATGTCTGATATGCTGTATTTCATTCGGTCAATGGCAGGATTTCCGTGCCTGAACTTTACAATCTACAAAAGTAGGAAAATGCCTTCGGGTAGCCAAAAAAATCTTGAAGAAAAGTAATTCCTATTACTTTTTCCAAGCTATCCGCAGCGGCTGACCTGCAAGGGCATTGCACCATGGCAACCTACAAAATGCGTCCGCCGTTTGGTCAACTGCCTGATAATGTGTACCTTCGCAGCAGTAACATTGAAAAGACACCGAGAACAAACGCCATGAAACACCGTTCACACATCGTCGCGCCGGAAGGGCTGCAGCAAGTGGTGCTGCATGCCTGCTGCGCCCCGTGCTCGTCGGCCATCGTGGAGTGGCTGCTCGGCAATCACATTCAGCCCACCATTTTCTATTTCAACCCCAACATCTACCCCCATCGGGAGTACGACATCCGCAAGGAGGAGAGCAAGCGCCATGCCGATGCGCTCGGTATTGTATGGATTGACGGCGACTATGACCACGAGGAGTGGCTCCGTCAGGTCAGCGGACTCGAACAGGAACCCGAGCGGGGCCTGCGTTGCGAGCGTTGTTTTGCCGTCAGGTTGAAGGCTACTGCCCTGCTGGCGCAACAGACAGGCATCCCCTACTTCACCACCACCCTGGGTTCGTCGCGCTGGAAGAGCCTCGACCAGATTGCGCGTGCCGGACAGGAGGCGGAGCATTTGGTGCCGGGGACGCACTTCTGGGCACAGAACTGGCGAAAGGACGGATTGCAGGAACGACGCAACGAACTGCTCCGGGAGTTCAACTTCTACAACCAACGCTATTGCGGCTGTGAGTTCAGCATACCAAAAGAGTCGGATTTATAGGCTGTCTTCCCGATTTTCCTGCGCCAAAGCAAAGGTGCAAACAAACAAAATAAACTGCTGAAACCCAGTATCTTAATTGTTTTTGTCAATAAAACGCTTTAAGAAAATGGCGTAAGCGGTCGGCACTTGCTTTTTGGCACACCCCCACGGGAGTTTTCAGCACTTGATTTTTGAGGGCGGTTTAGGCTTCTCCCGCACTCCATCTGCCCTCCGGAAATGGGCAAGTAAGCCCCGGATGCATTTCCATTTTGCGGCTCTTGCACTGCATTTGAGTGGAAGTTGCGCTCCGTTTGGGGCCTAAACGCCTTCCATTTGAGTCCCAGACGGAAAACGGAAAAATTGCAATTTTAACATAAATACCAATAAGTCGCTGACCGACAGACATTTATGAAGAGGACGAAATTCCGGCGTTTTTCCGCTCCATGAGACTGTCCCGCCGTAAAAAACCGCTGCTGGCGAAACGCATTTTTCAAGTTACGGAAAATGTGACGGTATAATATTGCCGCACGGGAACTGTGATACTAAGAGGGAAAAGAAGTCTCACCGCAAGAACGACAAGAGAGATTAGGGGAGCAAGCCCCTCCTAACCTCCCTCTGTCAGGGGAGGGATAAGCATCTCCCTCTTAAGATAAGAGGGATTAAGGGAGTCATGATTCCAGATTGTTTGCGCCGATTGTTTGGCCGAAAAGCATTTTTTGCTAATTTTGCCGAAGTCATTGCATAACACACCTACCCTATGAAAAAACTGACGGCAACCTCGTGTTGCAAACTGATGGTGGCACTCGTGTTCTTCCTCTGCTGCTCGCTGGCACTCCAGGCGGCACCGGCACCTGCCGACACACTGGCAGGAATGGACGACTCGCTGGCCGTTGCCCTGACCGATTCGCTGGGCGCAGCCGGCATCGACGAGACGGACGAGCAGCCCGGAATGTACCAGATGCTCAAGACAAAGTTCATCGAAGGCAATGCCTCTTTCATGTCGCTGGTGGCACTGGCCCTGATTCTGGGACTTGCCTTCTGCATCGAACGCATCATCTTCCTTACCCTCTCGGAGATTGACACCCGCCGCTTCATGGACGACCTGGAGAAAAACATTGCCGAAGGAAAGCCCGACGAGGCCCTGCAACTGTGCCGACAGACCGAAGGCCCCGTGGCAGCCATCTGCCGGCAGGCACTCGAGCACCGCGGGGAAGACACCGGGCACATTGAGCGCATCGTCACTTCGGAAGGGAACCTGCAGGTGGCAAACCTGGAGAAAGGATGCTCGTGGATAACCCTCTGCATCACCATGGCACCGTCGCTCGGATTCCTCGGAACGGTCATCGGCATGGTCATGGCCTTCGACCGTATACAACAGGCCGGCGACATCAGCCCCACCATCGTGGCAGGAGGTATGAAAGTGGCACTCATCACCACCATCTTCGGCATCATCGTGGCACTCATACTGCAACTGTTCTACAATGTCATCCTCTCGAAAATCGACCGGCTGACCGAAGACATGGAGCACGCCGGCATGCGACTCCTCGACCTGCTGAAACAAAACAACTAAGCACCCATGAAACTACCGCGCAACACCAACCGCAAGTCACAGTGGGTCCTGCGTGCCATCCTCCTGGCAGTCGTACTGGCCTACCTGGCCTTCTACCTCATAGGCTTCAACCTGCCGTACCTGTTCAACCCCGAGCAGAACGCACCGCTGCTGACCGGCCTCGTGGTCGGGCTGGCACTGCTGCTCATCGGCCTGACGCTGGCTGCCGTCGTCTGGAGCCGCATCAGGGAACACCTGCACCGCCAGCGCCCCGCCGGACTGCTGGGCCGACAACTGCTCCGCAGGCGAAACGCTGTCAGATGGGCCGTCGCACTGACACTCACCGCACTGATGATCCTCGCCTTCAGCCTGGCAGGAGCACAGCCCGTCAGCATCAGTAACGAGCCCTTTGCCGAACAACTGCCCCTCCGGTTGGCCGCCATGTTCATCATCACCACGGCAGTCATGCTCCTGCTGGCACTCGCCGCACTGCTCTACAGCCGACTGAAAAGAAACAGATAGCCCCATGCAATTCCGCCGCCGGACACATAAAATCCCCCTGCTGAACACCACGGCCACCGCCGACATATCGTTCATGCTGCTCATCTTCTTCCTGGTGACCAGCTCGATGAGTGCCGACAAGGCCATGCAACGCCAACTGCCGCCCTACCAGGAGGAACAGCCCGCGCCAACGGAGATTGACACCGAGACGCTCCTGCAACTCACCGTCGAAGCCGACGGCACCTACACCCTCAACTCCCAGCCGGCACAACTGACTGAGATAAAGGAGAAAACAGCGGCGTTCGTAGAAGAAAAGAAGGCCGACCACCTGATAAGCATCGAGACCGACGACCGCGCCAGCTACGACGCCTACTTCCAGTTGCACAACACCGTGGCCGAAGCCTACCGCCAACTCTACGAGCAATCGGCTCTCGCTGCCTACCACAAGCCGTTCGGACAGTGCTCGGCAACGGAACGGAACACCATCAAACAGCAACTGCCATACAAGGTGGCCGACGCCCACCTGGCGGAGAAAGGAGGCAGACATCCATGATACCGTTCCGCCACCACCAGCGAAAGATGCCCGAACTGAACATGGCTTCCATGCCCGACCTCATCTTCACCGTGCTCTTCTTCTTTATGATTGTCACCCACATGCGGCAGTCCAACCCGCTCATGCCCGTCAACCTGCCGCAGGGAACGGCACTGGCACAGACGCAACACAAGGAAGCACTGGTCTATATCTACATAGGACGGGCGGACGACTCCGGAAAATACATGGTACAGGTGAACAACAATCCCGTGCCGGAACCGCAGCTCGGGCAGGCACTCACGGCCATAAGGGAACGGATGCCGGCCGACAGCCGCCGGCATGCCATGGCCGTACTCCGGGCCGACAGGGACACGCCCATGAGCCTCGTCAAGCAACTCAAGACAGCACTGAGGAAGGCAAAAATCATGAAAATAGCCTATGTGGCCAACCAAAAGGAAACGGAAGAATAGCAAAAAAGCAATAAAATGCCATTTCTTCCGTTTTTTATTAGAAATAAAACCAACTAGCAATGAAAATCAGACAAATCTTCATACTCACCGCCCTGGCGCTGCTCATCAGCAGTTGCGGCGCCGAGCACAACATGAAGAAGGGCGAGGAGTATCTCGCCATCGGCGAATACTTCGACGCTGCCAACCAGTTCAAACAAGCCTATCAGAAGACCCCCGTGAAGGAAAAAGCCCTGCGCGGACGGCGTGCGCTGAAAATGGCGCAGTGCTATGCCAAGCTGAACGACTCACAACGGGCCGTGGCCGCCTACCGGAACGCCAACCGGCTGGTGGGACTCAGCACCGAGCAGCGGCTGGACTTCGCACGGCAACTGCTCCGCACGGCCAGCTACAAGGAAGCACAAAAGGAGTTCCAGCAGGTGCTCGACACCATGCCCGACAACCAACTGGCACAGAACGGCATGGTCTCCGCACAGTATGCGCCGCAGTGGAAGAGCCAGAAGACACGCTACACGGTGAAGAAGGCCGACGCTTTCAACTCCCGCAGGGCCGACTACTCACCCATGCTCTTCGGCGACCAATCGGACATCCTCTACTTCACCTCCACCCGCAACGAAGCCAACGGCAACGAACTCAGCGGAATAACGGGCACCAAACCCGGCGACATCTTCATCTCGCAGAAAGACGACAAGGGCAAATGGAGCAAGCCGGAACCTGTCGGCGGCGGACTGAACACCGAGTTTGACGAAGGCACCTGCTCCTTCTCGCCCGACGGAAGGCAGATGTACATCACCGTGTGCAAGACAGACCCAAGCTATCCCCGATACGCAAAGATTGCCACCTCCAACCGCAACGATGCATCCTGGAGCAAGGCCGACGAGCTGAAACTGACGAGAGACACCCTCTCCTGCTTCGCCCATCCAGCCATTTCCCCCGACGGCGAATGGCTCTACTTTACCAGCGACATGCCAGGCGGACAGGGCGGTCTCGACATCTGGCGCGTACGGCTCACCTCGAGTGGGCCGGGAGGCGTGGAAAACCTCGGCCCGCCCATCAATACCAGCGGCAACGAGTGTTTCCCTGCGTTCCGCCCGAACGGCGACTTCTACTTCTCCAGCGACGGACACCCGGGACTCGGCGGACTGGATATCTTCATAGCACAGCCCGACCAGCTGACCGGCTACTACCAACTGGAACATCCTGTCTACCCGCTCAACTCCAACGGCGACGACTTCGGCATGACTTTCGAGGGAAAGGAGAACGCCGGATTCTTCTCGTCCAACAGGAACGACGGGCGCGGATGGGACCACATCTACTCGTTCAACTGCCCCGACATCGTGCAGACCGTGAAAGGATGGGTCTACGAAATGGAAGGATATGAACTGCCGGCGGCACAGGTCTACATTGTAGGAAACGACGGTACGAACCAGAAAGTCAGCGTCATGAGCGACGGTTCGTTCACCTACAAGATACAACCCGAGGTCGACTACCTCCTCATGGCTACCTGCCGGGGATACCTCAACCACAAAGAAGAACTGCGCGTGGAACCCGTGGAAGATTCGGAAGAATATGTCCTGCAGTTCCCCCTGGCCTCCATCGCCGTGCCAGTGCTCATCGACAACATCTTCTACGACTTCGACAAGGCCACGCTACGACCTGAATCGGCTATCGCTCTCGACGAACTTGTCAAACTGCTGAACGAAAATCCCAATGTAGCCATCGAACTCCGGGCACACTGCGACTACAAAGGCAGTAACGAATACAACCGCGGACTGTCGCAAAGACGCGCCCAGGCCGTGGTGAACTATCTGGTCGGTCACGGCATAGCTGCCGACCGCTTGACCGCCGTCGGCTACGGAAAGGAAATGCCGAAAGTGCTCCGCAAGAAAGCCGCAGCCGCCTACACATGGGCGAAAGAGGGCGACACGCTCACCGAAGAGTACATACAGGCACTCACTCCGGAGCAGCAGGAAATATGCAACCAGCTGAACCGGCGCACCGAGTTTGTGGTAATCAGCACCACCTACGGCATGTTCGACGAGGAAGGACAGATAAAGAACCTGCCACCGCAGAAGCCAAAACAACAGGAATATCTGGACGACGAATGGGACTTCGTCATCGAATGAGAATGCGCACGGAACATCCCAAGAATAAAAATACAGAAAACTCGCAGTTTAAAAGTTTTTTTATAACTTTGCAGTCAGAATAATCAAACAACCAAACCGCTCGGGCGTTATCCGCTTACATGAGCGATGCAAGTTTTTAAGAACCAAACAACCAAACAATATTATGGCAAGAAACATTGATGCTTTAGACAAGAAAATACTGGAGTTTGTGTCTGCCGATGCCCGCATTTCCTTCCTGGAAATAGCACGGGCTTGCGATGTCAGCGGTGCCGCTATCCACCAGCGCATACAGAAACTCACGGAAATGGGAGTGCTTCTGGGCTCACAATACATCATCGACCCCGAGAAAATAGGCTATGAGACCTGCGCTTTCATCGGTCTGTACCTGAAAGATCCCGCCATGTTCGACGAAGTGGTGGGCAAGCTCCAGCACATTCCCGAGGTGGTGGAATGCCACTATACCACCGGCAGCTACGACCTATTTATAAAGGTATATGCCCGTAACAACCACCAACTGATGAACTTCATCCACGACAAACTTCAGCCCCTGGGTCTGCAACGCACCGAGACGGTGGTTGCCTACAACACAGCCTTCGACCGACAACTACCCATCAACGACATCGCTGTCGAAGAACGAACCAGAAAGTAGCGCAAGAACAATATAGAAAAGCGGCTGACCGGAAACCCGATCAGCCGCTTTTCCCTCTGTAGGAAAGAGTCTTATTTGTCGTAGGTGGCCACGGTGTGTACCATGACCCACTGGAAAGTAAGCAATACCAATGCCACAACCAGCAGCAAGGACCATGACAGGTGGATGTCAGGAGCAAGCACCGAAAGTTCGTCTACAAACCTCCGGGCGATGACCTGCAACTGTTGCTTGACATCACTGAACAACACAAATGCCACACATGCCCAGAAGCAGATGAATGTCCACGCCCTGGACAGCCACAAACGGCGCTTGGGCAAGCGGTTGATGACACGCTCGGAGAATCCGTTATCAGGCAGGTCGAACGCATTGTCCTTGAAAAATTGAGCTACCAACAGCTCGTTATCCGTTTCCTTCATATCCGTTTCGTTTTAAGAATTCCGCCATCTTGTGCTTTCCCCGCGACAGGTTCGCCTTCACGGTGCCGACGGCAATATTGGTGATTTGTGCTATTTCTTCCAGCGTGCGTCCCTCCATCAGTTGCAGGGTGATGCAGGTTCGCTCGTTGGGATTAAGTATTTCCAATGCCCTGTAGAGGTCAATCCTGGCAGAAGTGGAGTGCGTCTGCTCACGGTTCTCCGGCACCTGTCCCACGGGTGTGGGCTGCTGCCGTCGCTGGTGATCAAGAAACACATTGTAGGCAATCCTGTACAGCCAGGTGGAGAAGGCTGCCGTTCCATTAAACTGGGCCAGCTTGGTGTATGCCTTGATGAAAGTCTCCTGCGCCAAGTCGTCGCTCAGTGCCTCGTTTCCCAAGGTATGCTGCAGAAAGAACCGACGAACGGGCGACTGGTATTTCACCACAAGTTGGTCGAAAGCCTTCTTGCGGTGAAATACCACCACCTGTGCCACGAGGGCAATGTCGTCTATCTTGGGCATGTCCCGACGGCAATAGTTATTCGTCTACTCCAGGCTCGTTCACCGTAGAGGTGTCAACGGTGGGCTCTTTCATGCCGTTCTCTCTAATGCGGGAGGGCTCCTGGTCATCCTTTACCGGTGTACGGGAGAGGAAATACTGCCCGCATCCATAGATGGCGATGAGTGCTCCGATGCCCTGCAGGGTGGATGAGTGCCAGAAGGAGAACATAGCCAGCAGCCCGAGTCCCAGTGCTATGTTGCGAATGCCGCGCCGACGGAGATATTCCGAACTCTGCCGGTCGGCCGACTTCAGTTCGTCGGGGATGGGTTGGCCGGTCTCCATGGCTTTTTCTGCCAAGGCCACGCGGGCATTGTTCCGCTTGATGAAGTAGCGGATAAGCAAAATGACGATGATGAGCGGGGCCAGGAAGAAGAGCAATACAGCCAGGACGCAGATGACGGCGAGGATTACAATTCCAGGCTCTGCCATGTTTTCAAAGGCACTGACCATGCGTTCCTCAAACTTGCTCTCGAACACTTCGTCCATATCTTCGTCTTCGGCTGCCATCGGATTCTCAAAAGCGGTGCTGTCGGAGTAGGCCACCACTTCGTCTTTTTCGTCGTCCGGATCCACCTGCTCAACGGCAAGCGTGGGCAGCATGGAGGCCTTTACATTTTGAACCGGATAGAGTCCGAACAATGAGAACGACAGTAAACAAACAAATAAATACCTTTTCATTTCTTTGAGTTTTATTAGTTAATGCACTCCTTTTGACGCACAAAGATAGTTTTTTGTTGCAATGGGAAGGCAAAAAAGTATTTTTTTCTTACTTTTGTCTTTCTCAAACACGGAAACAATGAGCACTGTCCGTCTTCCTTCCGACTTCCTGTCGGCCATGCAGCGCCTGCTCCCCACAGGGCAATACGCCGATTTCTGTGCTGAGATGGAGCGACCGGCGCAGGCTTTCATCCGCTTGAACGGACGGAAGACCGACGCTGTTCCCATTGGAGAAGAGATACCCTGGTGCCGCGACGGCTATGCGCTGCCGGAACGACCGGACTTCACTTTCGACCCACTGCTCCATGCCGGTGCCTACTATGTGCAGGAGCAGTCGTCCATGTTCCTGGCCCATGTGTTACGACAGTTGGTGAGCGAGCCCGTACTGATGCTCGACCTGTGTGCCGCTCCGGGCGGAAAAAGCACCTTGGCGCGTGCCGTCCTGCCGGAGGGAAGCATCCTGTTGGCCAACGAACCGGTGCGGAACAGGGCACAGGTGCTGGCAGAAAACATTGCGAAATGGGGGCATCCCGATGTGATTGTCACCAACAACCTGCCTGCCGACTACCAGCATTCACCGATACTGGCCGATATCCTGCTGCTCGACGTGCCCTGCTCGGGCGAGGGTATGTTCAGAAAAGACCCGGAAAACATCGGTGAATGGAGTCTGCAAAAGGTACAACAGTGCCAGCAGTTGCAGCGACAGATAGCCGAACAGGCTTGGAACTGTCTGAAAGAAGGAGGGTTGCTCATCTACAGCACCTGCACTTTCAATACGGCAGAGAACGAGGAAAATGTCCGCTGGATATGCCAGCAACTGGGTGCAGAGACCGTAGATGTGCCCATACCGCCCGACTGGCACATCGGCGGTTCGTTGCTGCCGGGGTTCGACGGTCCTGTATTCCGGTTCATTCCGGGTGTTACCTGCGGTTCGCTGCCGCAGGGCGAGGGATTGTTCATGGCGGTGATGCGCAAGATGTCGGCAGCGTCCGGCAGTCGGAATCCACGCCAACAGCCTCTGAAAACACAGCGGTGCGCACCGGAAGTGAGGCAGATGCTGTGCAACCCCGACGAATTTCTGTTCCTCCGGCAGGGCGATAGCATCACGGCTGTGCCCGAACACCTTATTAATATATACGCACACGCGCAACGGCAGTTCCGCCTCCTGCATGCAGGCATACCGCTATGCACGGCCAAGGGGCGCGACTTCGTCCCGCAGCAGGCACTAGCACTGTCGACGGAATGCTCACCAAAAGCCTTCCCCTGTGTAGAACTCCCATGGGAAACGGCCGTCAACTACCTCCGGCGCGAGGCCGTCACGCTGCCCGCCGACACTCCGAAAGGTATCTGTCTGGTCTCCTATCAGGGACTCCCCCTCGGATTTGTGAAGCACCTGGGCAACCGTTCGAATAACCTCTACCCCACCGAATGGCGCATACGCTCGACCCATTTGCCACCCGTACCACCCGCAGTGATAAAATAACAGAAGAGAAAAAGCAAACAAAAAAGTATATGAAACAATACCTCAACCTACTTGACCGCATCCTCACCGAGGGTGTGAAGAAGGAAGACCGCACGGGAACGGGCACGCTGTCGGTGTTCGGCCATCAGATGCGTTTCCGCCTGTCGGACGGCTTCCCCCTGCTAACCACCAAGAAACTGCACCTGAAGTCCATCATCTACGAGCTCCTCTGGTTCCTGCAGGGCGACACCAACATACGCTATCTGCAGGAGCACGGCGTACGCATCTGGAACGAGTGGGCCGACGAGAACGGCGAGCTGGGACCCGTCTACGGCCACCAGTGGCGCTCATGGCCCGACTATCAGGGAGGCACCATCGACCAGATACAGCAGGTGTTGCACCAAATCAGGGAGACACCCGACTCCCGTCGCATGATTGTGAGCGCCTGGAATGTGGCTGAAATGAACAAGATGGCGCTTCCGCCCTGCCATACCATGTTCCAGTTCTATGTTGCCAACGGTGAACTTTCGCTGCAGCTCTACCAGCGTTCGGCCGATACCTTCCTCGGCGTTCCCTTCAACATTGCCTCGTATGCCCTGCTGCTGCTCATGATGGCTCAGGTGACGGGACTGAAACCGGGTGAGTTCATCCATACCACCGGCGACACACACCTCTACCTGAACCACTTGGAACAGGCACGGCTGCAACTCACCCGCGAACCGCGACCACTGCCCACCATGCGCCTGAACCCGGAAGTGAAGAACCTCTTCAGTTTCCAATACGAGGACTTCCATCTGGAGGAGTACAACCCGTGGGACCATATCAAAGCCACCGTGAGCGTCTGACGCCCACCATAAGCACAAAAAAACATGCTGAACATCATCGTAGCCATCGCACGCAACCGTGCCATCGGATTTGAGAACAAGTTGCTCTACAGCCTTCCCGACGACCTGCGCCACTTCCGGCAACTGACAACGGGGCATACCGTGGTCATGGGACGCCGCACATTCGAGTCGCTTCCGAAGGGCGCACTGCCCAAACGGCGCAACATTGTGCTGACGCGCGGAAGACACCATTGGTCCGACACCGAGGTGTTTCCTTCGCTCCGACAAGCGCTGGCAGCCTGTCCCGATGAAGAGCAAGTCTTTGTCATCGGTGGAGCGAGCGTCTACAAGGAGGCTCTGCCGCTGGCAAAGCGACTCTTTGTCACGGAAATAGACGACGAACCGGCACAAGCCGACACCTTCTTCCCTGAGTTTAAGGAATGGAAAGAAGTCAGCCGAGAGCATCATCCTGCCGACGAACGGCATGAAGTGGCATTCGATTTCGTGGTATACCGACGCTGATTCCTCTTGATACAGATACGACAAAGGCTCCGAGTGTTCGGAGCCTTTGCTGTTTTTTATCCCTGCGGAGAGAACAGGATGCTAAAAAAGCTCCGAGGTCTTGCCTCGGAGCTTTGAATCCTTACTCCTGCGGAGAGAACAGAAAGCAAAAAGCGAGGCCCTCTTGCCTCGCTTTGCTTTGAACCTGTTCAACCTGCGGAGAGAACAGGA
>CALFJA010000010.1 GCA_937877605.1 uncultured Prevotellaceae bacterium
CTCCGTGGTCGATGCCGGTCGCACCAGTATCCAGGTCATCGACAACGGAAAGGGCATGTCTGAAACCGACGCCCGTCTCTCTTTCGAACGGCATGCCACCTCGAAAATAAAGCAGGCGTCAGACCTCTTCGGCCTTCAGACGATGGGCTTCCGCGGAGAGGCACTTGCTTCCATTGCCGCTGTGGCTGAGGTGGAACTGAAAACCCGTCTCGAAGGTGCCGAACTTGGCACGCAGCTCATCATTGCCGGCTCGCGGTTTGTTTCACAAGAGCCCTGTTCCTGTCCCCAGGGCAGCAACTTCCTGGTCAAGAACCTTTTCTATAATGTACCTGCCCGGCGCAAGTTCCTCAAGTCGAACGCAACGGAGATGAACAACATCATCACAGCGTTTGAACGCATTGCACTGGTCTATCCCGAGATAAACTTCATCCTATACGGCAACAACACAGAACTGCAGCACCTGCGTGCCACTACGGTACGGCAGCGCATCGTCGACATCTTCGGCCGCCGTATCAACCAAGACCTTATTCCCCTTGAGGTGAACACTACCATGTGCCGCATCAGCGGCTTTGTGGGGAAACCGGAATCGGCCAAGAAAAAAGGGGCCTTACAGTATTTCTTTGTCAACGGGCGCTACATGAGACACCCCTATTTTGCCAAGGCTGTGCAGACAGCCATGGAGCGTTTGGTGCCTGTAAGTGAACAAATCCCTTTCTTTATTTATTTTAATGTAGATCCGGGTGAGCTCGACGTGAACATCCATCCCACCAAGACGGAGATAAAGTTCGAGAACGAACAGGCCATCTGGCAGGTGCTCCAGGCTGCCGTGAAGGATGCAGTGGGGTTGTTTAGCAATATTACTGCCCTGGATTTTGAGTCGGGCAATACGCCGGAAATACCCCTTTTCAATCCTGACGGCATGCAGCAGGAACTGCCCAAGGTGCAAATCAATCCGCGCTACAATCCCTTCAATGGCCCCAGTCAGCCGCGGAAGCAACAGGTTCCCAGCCAATGGCAGGACTTGTATGCTCCCAAACAGCAGGTGCAATCCGACGAGGAACTCTTCCAGTCGCCGGCGGAAACTGCACTGGACAGCCCGAGCACTCCACAGCATTTCCAGTATAAGGGGCAGTACATCATCACTTCGGTCAAGTCGGGGCTGATGATTGTCGACCAGCATAGGGCTCATTTCCGTATCCTGTTCGACCAGTTCATGCAGCGGATGGGCGAGAAAGGCATCCTTTCTCAGCAGTTGCTCTATCCTGAAATGCTCCAATTGTCGGCGTCAGAGGCGGTGCAATTGCAGGAAATCATGACAGACCTCTACGAACTGGGATTCGATTTGTCCGATCTCGGAGCCAACAACTTTTCCGTCAATGCCGTTCCGGCAGGCTTGGAGGAAACCTCCATCGCATCGCTCCTACAGGAACTGCTGACCGTTTCGGCCGACAAGAAAATAGACAAGGCCGACCTGCACCACGATGTAGCCCTGCGCATGGCACGGCATGGTGCCGTTGCCTACGGGCAATTGCTCACCAACAATGAGATGGACAGCATCATCAACCAGTTGTTCCAGTGCCGGAACCTGAACTACGCTCCCGACGGGAAGCGCATCCTTTCCATTATCGAGCAGGGAAAGATTGACCAAATGTTCAAATAGATCCCTTAAAAAATGTAAAAAAATGTTGTAAAATCATTAAAATAGCCGTTTTCGGAGAAAATACTTGGAAAAAATACAATTAAATCAAAACAATTCTTAACTTTGTGCCGTCAAATTCTCTTCTAGAGAACAAAGCAATAGGAAGGATAATTTTTTTTTAATATCAATCATCAATTATGAAAAAAGTTTTATTTACTCTGGCATTTGCCATCGTTTCTGTAGCCGCTATGGCTCAGACTCCTACATTGAAGCACAGTGTGGCCACCAATCCGTTCTGGAGCAACTGGTTCATTCAGGGTGGTGCACAGTGGACAGCATTCTATCCCTCTGCAGGTCTTCACCTCGGAAACACTGAAAGCCCATTCAAATCTTGGCGTACCAACCCGCAGGCTTCCGTAGCTATCGGTAAGTGGTTCTCTCCTGAAATCGGTCTCCGTACAAAGGTTTCCGGTATCTGGGGTAAGGCTCTCGACACCAGTTTCAAATACTGGAATGCTCAGGAGCAGGTCCTGTTCAACCTCGGTCACCTCTTTGCAGGCTACAATCCAAACCGCGTTTGGAATCCAATCTTGTTCGGTGGTGTTGGCTTGGCACGCAACATGAGCACAAATTACTATGCAATGGGTGTTAGCCTCGGTTTGTTGAACGAATTCCAGGTAAGCAAGCGCCTTGCTGTTAATGTTGAACTTGGTTGGAATCGCTTCGAGAACGACTTCGTAAGTCTGGGTATGGTAAACAACGACCAGCGTGGTTGGGATTCTCACGACAACTACATCTATGCAGAACTCGGTCTGACCGTTAACCTCGGCCGTGTAGGTTGGAATGCAGTTCCCGATGTTGACGCCATCAACGCTCTGCACCAGAGTGAGCTCGACGCTCTGAACGCTCGTCTGCGTGACGCTCTGTCCGACAACGATCGTCTGAAGAACCTCCTTGCCAACCAGAAGCCCGCTCCCGTTGTTGAGACTCCGGCTCCTGTTAAGGAATTCATCACCACTCCGGTTTCCGTATTCTTCGACATCAACAAGACCAATGTTGCTTCTCAGTACGACCTCGTAAATGTTAAGGCTGTTGCCAAGTATGCTGTCAACAACAACTCCAACCTCTTGGTTAAGGGTTATGCTGACTCCGCTACTGGTACTCCTGAGCGCAACCAGAAACTCTCTGAAGGCCGCGCCGAGACCGTTAAGGGTCACCTCGTTGAAATGGGTGTTCCTGCAGAGAAGATCTCTACCGAAGGTTGCGGTGGTGTAGACGATATGTCTCCGATCCAGTTCAACCGTCGTGCTACTGTACAGGTTGTTGAATAATAACGAACCTTCCGGGAAAATTTCCCGAACAAATAAAAAGCATCTCCATTGCGGAGATGCTTTTTTTTGTCTACATACTTTGCGTTACCAGCTATGCAGACCGTTCCCGTTGCGAAGCTGAGACCTGTATAAATGTTTGCTGGTCAGCATTTTGGGGCAGGTTGCACAGTAGTGTTGCTGTGTGCCGTTCCGTTTGGGTTCCAAACGCATTCCAACTGGAGCCCAAACATGCGCTGAAAGAGCCCCAAACGCAATGCGTTTGGGGCTCTTTTGCAAAGCGGGTGTCGGGAACTGCTTTTCCTGTGGAGGGGGATGAAAAAAGTGATGGGAGGGATTCCATCCACTTTTTTGTTTGGGAACAACCCTGACTGTTCGTGTTTTTGCGTCGTGCGTTCTAATTTCTGAAACCGATGATTCGCCTTACCTCCTTGATGGTTTCGCTGGCACTCTGGCGTGCAATCTCGGCACCTTCGCGTGCGATGGCATCAAGCAGTTCGCGGTTTGACTGGTATTCGAGTATCCTTTCGCGGATGGGTGCCACCACGGCGCAGAGGTCCTGTGCTATTTGTTTCTTGAGGTCGCCGTAGCGCAGGGTGCAATCGTTCCATTTCCCGTCGAAGAACTGGTAGGTGTCCGGCGTGGAACAGATACGCAGGAAGGTGAAGAGGTTCTCGATGACTTCCGGCTTTTCGCTGTTGGGAACCTGGGGGCCGTTGTCCGTCACGGCGCGCATAACTTTCTTGGTGATGGTCTTGTCGTCGTCGAGCAGGTAGATGCAGTTGCCCTCGCTCTTGCCCATCTTGCCGCTGCCGTCCAGCCCGGGCACTTTCAGCGCCTGCCGGTTGAAGTAGAAGTTTTGCGGTTCGGGGAAGAACTCGACGCCGTAGATGTTGTTGAAACGGCGTGCGCACTTCCGTGCCATTTCCATGTTCTGCTCCTGATCCTTGCCGACGGGCACTTTCATGGCACGGTGCTGCAGGATGTCGGCAGCCATGAGGGTGGGGTAGGTCAGCAGTCCGGCATTGACATTGTCCGGCTGCTTGCGTGCCTTCTCCTTGAAGGTGGTGACGCGCTCCAGTTCGCCCAGGTACATGTTCATGTTCAGGTAGAGATAGAGTTCGATGGTCTCGCGCACATCGCTCTGCACATATATGGGCGCTTTCTTCGGGTCTATGCCGCAGGCCAGGTATTCCGCAAGGATGTTCCGCACGCTGTCCTGGATTGCCTCGGGCTTCGGATGCGTGGTCAGCGAGTGCCAGTCGGCAATGAAGAACATACAGTCGTAATTGTCCTGCATCTCCACAAAACTCTTCACCGCACCGAAATAGTTGCCCAGGTGCAGATGGCCCGTCGGGCGAATTCCACTAACTACCTTTTCCATAGTCGTCTCTGTTTAATTTCGTTAGAACCGACCGCAAAAGTACTAAAAAGAATGCAAAACCCTTGCTGCCGGCCGGTAAAATCTCGAATAAACGGCATTCAAACGGGAAAAATGAAGGAAAAGGCCTAAAAAAAGGAGCGAAAGTTTTGGCAGTTCTTCGGAAAGGCATTATCTTTGCAACGCTTTTCAAGAGCAAGGGCGTTTAGCTCAGCTGGTTTAGAGCATCTGCCTTACAAGCAGAGGGT
>CALFJA010000011.1 GCA_937877605.1 uncultured Prevotellaceae bacterium
TCTCATACATCAGCGAGAGGATGGCAAGGTGCCTCCTGCCGTTTCTTGTCGTGGTGTCGGGTTGTGCAAGCAGGAGCTTTACCCCCTCTGCGGACAGATAGTTGAGCGTTGTGCCTTCTGTCCTCATGGCCTTGATGGTGAGTATCTTCTGCCATTGCTCCATCATGTCTATGACAGCATACTGCAGATACCGGCAAAAGGAATGTATGGCCGCCAGTCTGTAGTTACGGGTGGCGGGAGAGCACTTCCTTACTTCGAGAATCCACATCAGGTATCCAAGCACACAGCTACGTGTAAGATGCTTCAGTTCAAGACGGTCGAGTGATATGCCCTTCTCGTCCTTCATATAGTCAATGAAATGGAGGAAGGCATCCCTGTAGGATGCGATGGTATTGTGGCTTACGTTTCTCTCATACGGCAGATACTCGGACAGGAAGCGGCTCAGGTGCTTTGCAAAGTCAGTCGTTGTAGTCATAGGCCGGGCACACTTTCGGATATACAAACGCGTTTATCTCAGAGCACTGCTCCTCCAGCTCGGGATACATGCTGCATGTCAGTCGCACGTATTGTTCCGTGGCAGCCAGCGAGTGGTGGCCCAGTGCCGTCGAGAGTATGGGCAGGCACGTATAGAGGTCCATGCCGGAGCGTCCCATCTGCACGAGGGAGTGTACGGCATAGGTGTGTCTCAGGTCGTGCACCCGTGGCCCATGATGATTACCGTAATGAGGTATCCCGCACATCCTGAGTATCTTCTTGAAGTTGGTGTACACGGCTCCCTGACTGACTCCCGTTCCGTCGGGCTTGACAAACAGGAGACCGTCTTCTGCGGAAACATTCCTGACAGGCATGCGGTTACGGTAGCCGGTATACTGCCTGAGTACGGCGGCCAGCGACTCGCTTACCGGCACGATGCGCTCACTGCCGTTCTTCGTCTTGCGCAGATGTATGTAGTGTTCATCCAGGTGCATGTCCCTGTTCCTGACGGACAGGGCCTCGGACACCCTCATGCCTGTGCCGTAGAGCAGACGCAGGATGGCAGGTATGCACATCAGCGCAGTACCCATGCGGATGTCGTACAAGCGGCATCCGTCAGCTGCGTTGAAGATGTCGGACATCTGCCCGTGGGTGAATATGTAGGGCGTGAAGCCAGACTTTGGTTCCTTGGGAAGTCTGGGAATGAAGCACTCGCATCCCAGACGGCACATGACCCTGGCCAGTTGTGACCACACAGAGTATTTCGTGTACAGCGTCTTTCCGCAGTCAGCCACCCTGGTGGCCCGCCATCTCTTGATGAGGTCCTCCGTGATGCGGGCATCCTCCAGGTTCTCGCGGTTGGCGAAGTCATCAAACTCCTTCAGGATCCACTTCGTCCTGTGTGCGCTGATGCCTGCGGACACCTTGGTGTCAAGCAGGTGCTTCATATATGGTGCCAGCACGCTGCTGTAGTTAAACTGCTCAGCCATAGAACGCACCTCCTCTCTGCATATAGAAACTGTCGGACACCGCCGGCACGGGCAGGGAGCACTTCAGCAAGGAGCGGATGTCTATCTTCAGGTATGTCAGCGTGGTCTGTGTGCTGCGGTGCCCCAAAGACTCTGATATGACAGGTATCATCGTGCCGCCGTCAAGCATTGCGCTGGCGAGGGAGTGCCGCAGGGAGTGCGGACCGTGGTGCCTTGATGATGTGTCGACACCAGACTGAATGACAATCGCCCTTATTGCATTGGATACCATCTCCGGCGTCGCCGCGACATACGGCGCCCTCTCGGATATGAACACGTTCTGTAGCGGTGAGTTGCGCCGTCCGTGCCGGAGGTAGTCTATAATGGCATTGCCGACATCCGCAAGCAGCGGCAGCTCAATCATCTTCCCAGTCTTCTGCATGATGATTGTTATGGTGTTCCTGTCCCAGTCGATGTCGGAGAACCGGAGGCCTGCAATGTCCGAGGCCCGAAGACCAAGCCGTGATGCCAGAAGCACCATCGCATAGTTGCGCTTGCCAACACCGCTGCTCCGGGATATGGAATTCTCGATCCTCATGATTTCCCCGGAGGTGAAGAATGAAGGGATGCGCTCCTTGCGGTGTGTCTTGTAAGTGTCAAATAGCTCGTCAAAGCGGGAGTCCGTTATACGCTCTTCCTTCCAGAAGCGGAAAAGGACGCGCAGTGCGGAAACAATGTTCACCTTGTCGCTCGGATGTGATGACACAAAAGTCAGTATGTCGCTCTCGCTAATGTCTGCAGTATGGACGACCCCTCGGTTGCCGAGGTGGGCAAGAAAGTCGCTCAGGTACAGGCGGTAGCTTCCAATGGTGGATTTGGCACGGCGCAGCTTTGCCATGTGGGAGACAAACTTCTCCATGTCTGCCCCAATCTCACCGTCAAGCGCATGGAACACCGGAGTGAAGCAGCGCTTGCGGACGCATCCGAGCGTCATCAGGTCATCAAGGACCTGGACACTCCTGATCTTTTCGCGCTCCTGGGGGCGTATTGTACCATTGAAATGGCAGGTTTGGACAAAATCGGCACCTACTGCTGGTGAATAACTCTCAATGTCCCTTTGGGACATGTAACGGACGATGCCATTGCGCCATAGGCTCTTGTACCTGGAGATCCTGCTCTCCGTGTAGCAGTGCTCCTTGAAGTACTTGATGCATCGCTCCGTCAGCTCTAAGATCTTTACTTCTTCCATAACGATTAAAATTAAAAGTTGGGGCTTATGCCTTACCTATAATATAATGTTATGAGAAGTAATTATGTCAAGTAAGTCGAAAAAATATCAGGCAATCAGCAATTTAGTATTAGCATAAGTATGTCTACTTTGCATAATGATATACTTGTCATAAAAGAGTGACTCTATGGCCCAGCGCTTCTTGTAGATGGCCACGATGTCCTCATACGGCATCTCAAGGTCGTTGGTGAGCAGGCGGATGAGCCTGTGCTTCTTCTCGTCCACGTAGGTCACGATGCGGGCCTTGTGCTCGATAGTCCGTCTGACTTCCTTTTCCTCGCCGTTCTCGTCCTTTTCCTTCACTTTCACCTCCTTGCGGAACACCACGTACTCCTCTCGCCACTGCATCTGCCCTTTCTGGTTCATGTAGTAGGTGCTGGAGAGCGTCTCGTAGGTCAGGTTCTGCTTCATCTTGGTTACGTAGATGACTCCCCTCTGGGTCATCTGCTCGAATTTCTCGTAGTCTATGTAAGCCCTGTCCATGGCCAGTATGTCGCCTGCCGTCAGTTTGTCCGGGGACAGCAAGAAATGGTCGTGCCTGGCTGCGGAGGTGAACTGGATGTCGCACGGCACGCCCTCGTTGGCATGGATGACAGAGTGTACCTTGATTCCTCCTTTCTTCCTCCCAGTCTTCGGATTGCGCCCCACGCCCTTGAAAATGAGGTTCGAGAACAGGCTGACGGTCGTGGAGTCGATGATCAGCAGCCGCTTCATCCACTTCGGCACCCTGTGGGAGGGGCTGTCCGATGAAAGCCGGTCCTTGTGGGTCTGGTACAAGTCCATGTATATCTTCCCGAAAATCCCCTCGTCACGGCGTGAGTTCGCGTCCGAGAGCGTGGAGCGTCGCGGAAGGTCCATGATGCCCAGGTGCTGCAGCTTGCGGCACTCCATCATTGTGGCAGAGGTGATTTCACGTAGGGAGTCGAAGCGGGAGATGACTGCGTAGAGCATCACAGTCAGGTGACACCACGCATTGAACTTCTTCACGTACCTCTCACCGCCGCCATCACGGCTGATCTGAAGAATTTTCGCCTTGTTCAGGTAATTTAACAGCTGACCCAGTATCGGCTGTCCGAGAAAATGTG
>CALFJA010000012.1 GCA_937877605.1 uncultured Prevotellaceae bacterium
AAGCGGCCCCTCTCCGGCATGGCGGGCATCGGGGGTACGCTCCACCTCCCTGCGGCGTATCTCAGTAGCGGCACCACTCCGAGGACGCGGGCGAAATGCGACTGTGGCTGTTCCGTATCCCTCTTTGTCCACCACCAGTCCAGCAGGCCCTGCGTGAGAAGCCCCTGCGACATGCGCCCGGCATGGCTCAGCAGCTGGTATACCTTGTGGCTCCTGTCAAGGGGCTTCAGCCCGGACACCTTCCTGTACTGCACGTAGGAGGCTACGATCTCCTCCAGTGCGGGTGTGCTCTGCCGCGTGCTCATCTCAGCACCTCCTTCCCGATGGAGAAGCTGGATATGCTGAGCGCACAGTCGCGCAGCCTCGCCAGGTCGGTCTCCAGATAGACATTAAGGGACGATGGCGATGAGTGTCCGAGCAGTCTCATGGCAGCCGCGTCGCAGGCGCCGCTCTCCACCAGCGCCTGTGCGAAGCGGTGTCGGAGCAGGTGGCTGCCACGGCGTCTGCCGTCCTGCCTGATGCCTGCAAGACGGTATGCACGGTCACACACCTCGCCGACGCTGCTGCAGGCAAGGGGGCGCACTTCGCGCTCATCGACGAGGAACAGCTCCGGCAGGTCTGACACGGGACGCTCCTCCATGACGTAGCGGCAGACGGCATTCCCCACCACGGGACGGAGCGCCTGTTCCAGCAGTACGCCCGTCTTGCGCTGCCTTACGCAGAGACGGCTGCGCCCAAGGTCTATGTCCGACATGCGCAGTGCGGCGATGTCACAGGCCCGCAGGCCGCAGAACCGCGCAACAGTGACGATGGCCCTGTCCCTGAGCGACAACCGGCAGTCCTCGCCGAGGATGTATGACTGCAGACGGCTGTCCTCGTCTGCCGAGAGGCTGTCAGACACCTTGTGCGTATGCTTCATCTGCGGTATCATGGGCAGGATGCGCCGGTAGCAGTCCCCGCCTGGTTCCGAACCGGCCCAGCGCAGGAAACGCCGGATGCAGCAGGAGAAGAAACGCCCACGCAATACCTTGTCCTTTCCTGAGTCGTAGAAAAAGGCCCACACATCCTCCTCCGTGACGGCAGACGGATCCTTACACAGACGCTGTAGATGGAGCAGGAACGCCGATACTGCCTGCCCTGTCTTCTTTGCCGTGGAGAAAGACCATCCAGAGCCGCAGCAGGCAATGTAGGAATCAACAAGAATGCGGCCGGCGGCAGGCAGCATCCCGTAGCAGGAGTCCCTCTGGGGAAGGGGGTGACGGCGTGAGGGCAGACGGCCATGCTCAAGGTAGCTTCGGATGTGCCTGAACACTCTTACCCTATAAGGAAGCGGCTCCGCACCATGCCGATTGGCATAGGACGGGAGATAATCCTCAAGGGTGTCATGCCCGGACAGGTAGTCTATGACCCTTACGCACTCATTCTTGAAAACACTCACATAGGTGGCAGAGTAATTTTGATCTGCCAGATAGTCAAGCAATGCTTGAATCTTAACCGGGTAATTAACTGTATCCATTATGATGATGATATGATGATTATGGATACAATATAATAA
>CALFJA010000013.1 GCA_937877605.1 uncultured Prevotellaceae bacterium
GCAGGGAGTAAGAGTACAACCTTCAATGTGGAATTGAAACGCAACGATGTGCAAGGTGACAGCAAGACCATCGTCTTTACAGCCATGGCCGATAACTATGCGAAGGGAACTTGCTGGGTTCAGAGTACTGACCAGACACTTCCTGATGCGTCCATCTCAGATTTGCGCGTGAATACAACACAGCCATTTGCCGGAAATGAAGTGACTGTCACAGCCGTAGTGCAGAACGGAGGGTATTCCACCTTGCCTGCACAGACCCGCATCTCGCTTATATTCAACGGCAAGGAGGCAGATGTTGCACTCTTCACCCAGAATGTAATTGAACCAGGAGCATCGGAGGAAGTTTCAAAAGCAGTGATTCTTACTGACCTTGCTGGAACATTCCCTTTGATGGCAACTGTGAACAAAACAGCAGAGTTTACCGAATTGAATCATGCCAATAATAGTTCGCAAAAACTGACACTTAACTATCAGCCACGCTTTACCGCTACGGCTACAACAGATAAAAGCGTGTATAATAATGATGAGGTGGTTCAGATTTCCGGTAAGGCGTCGGGAATGGAATTCCGCAACGCCGACATTGAGGTGTACATTATCTCAGGAGGCTCGCGATTTACCGTTCAGGCAAAGACGGACGATAATGGTAATTATACCACCGAATGGAGCCCGACAGGAAACCTTGCCGGCCATTTCTCCATCGGTGCATGTTCAGTAGGTGAAGAACTCAAGACGGAAATGTGCAGTATTGATGTCTATGGCCTGCGTCGCTACACAAACACATTCCTTACGAATGAGTTTGAGGTAGGAGAGACAAAACAAGGCTATATCGACCTCTACAACCATGGATCGTTGCCACTGACCAACATTACACCAGTAGTAGACAATCTACCCTCGAATATTACGGCATCGTTCACAACGATTCCTCAACTGGATGCAGGGGAGAACGCCCGTATACTAATGACCTTCGAAGGGCTTTCTGAGTCGTCGGGCAAGGAGTGGGAAACCTTTGTTCTCCATTTGTCTTCCGACCAAGGTGCGACTTTGACACAAACTATCTACTACTTTGTTCATCCCAATGTGGCAAAATTAGTTGCTTCGCAGACACAGATAAACACAACAATGGTCATGGGCTCAACCCGTGACTATGAGATAACCCTGACTAACGAGGGGCGAAAGGAAACAGGTGAAATCACTGTTGACCTCGGTGGGGTAGAATGGCTGTCGACGGCTACACCCGTCAAGATGGCTTCGCTGGCAGCAAATGAGAGTACAACGCTCGTGCTCCAACTTACACCGCCCCCCTCAATGGAACTGAACAGTGTTCAAACAGGTAACATCTATGTAAGTGGTACCAACAATACAGGAGTTTCCATCAACTATCGTCTGGAAACGGTTTCCGATCAGGTCGGTACGCTTCAGGTGGATGTCTGGGATGAGTTTACCCTTAATACCGAAGAGGCTCCCCATGTGAGTGGTGCTACAGTAACGGTGTTACACCCAGTCACCCAAAAATTGCTGCGGCAGGATGTGACAGGCGACGATGGCATTGTGACCTTCGACAACCTCAATGAGGGTAAATACATCTTGAAGGTAACTCATCCGAAACACAGTTCTTATTCCGGAGAAGTCATTGTCAGCCCTGCTCGTGTCACTAAACAACGCGCTTTTATAGAGTACAGTGCCGTAACAGTAACCATGGCCTATGAACCTACGGAAGTAGAAGACGAATATGAAATCGTTACCACTGTAACCTATGAAACCAATGTACCCAAGGCTGTCATTAAGATGGACTGCCCCGACGAGATCCTGCTCGATGAGATACAGACACCATACCTCTTCTATGTGCATCTGACCAATGTAGGACTCATTGCAGCCATTCAGACGCGATTGAAATATCAAGGTGAAGTCAATGGCTACAGATTCACACCACTCATTGAAGGGCCGTGGACAATACTTCCTCAACAAACAATGACGGTGCCTATACAAATCACAAAGATAGAATCGGAAAATCCGTCGGGCGTAAAAGACTATGATGGACCGATGCGTATAGGACCAACCGACTTGTGTGCATGGGGCATTGTTGCAGGATTCTTTAGTAATTGCGAGGCAATACTGAACGGATCGTTCAATCCTTCGAGCGAACAATCAATTAGCGACCAAATCAAACTGCGCAACTCATGTGGATTGGGAGAACTGGGCGCTCTTGCCGACATCTTGGCACAACTTGGCTTCACCGGTAGTGTAGGCGGTCCTTCCTTCGGAACCAATCCAATTGGGGGTGGTAGCGGCGGCGGACAGTCCTTCTCTGGGAATGGATCGGTTTCCTGCGACCCATGTCTTACGAAGAATGGGCCCAAATACATAGACTGTTTGCAAGGTATGAAAGGAAGTAAAAAAGAGAAGGTCGAGAGTTCAAAATGTCTATTGGAACCATGCGACACTCCGGCTGGAAGTCCCATGCGAGTGCGTAGATTTATTCAAAGAGCCTATAGTTCCGAGTATCAGTCCAAGATGCAGGAGGTTCAAGATTCACTCCATTTCAACTATGAACAGATTCTTACCTCCAACAGCGATTTGCAATATTTTGACGAACCTCTCGTTCTTCCAGGAACCAATATTGGCGAGGTGGTAGCGCAGCGCGTGCCAGAAGAATTACCATCGTGGATGGCTGCCTTCAACGATAAGGCATATGTGGCCTACTATCAGAACTATCATGACTTGCTCTATCAGTATCATGTACTGGGCGACTGGAACATATCGCCCACCACTATCCAAACCCTGCAGACACTCATTGATGCTGCCGACCTGGCATATAAGAACGGCACGGAAATTACTGCAGAGTCGTTGGATGAATATCGTCCTGATAACCTGACAGACGAGCAGTTTGCTAATATAGTTATGCGAATCGGAAACGGATATATCAAGACAGGCGACTATATTGACTTCGACTTCCTGAAGTCTTGCCAAAATCGGTGCCTCGCAGCAGAGATGCAAGCGCAGCGTATGGGCTATTCCGGTTGCGAAGATTTGCTTACGAAACAAACCGCCATCCTTGATGAATATCTTACCAAGGGTAGGAAGTCCGTATGCTCGACGGTAAAACTGCAAATAGAGCAGAAACTGACCATGACCCGTCAGGCCGTTCGCGGTACACTCACTGTCGTAAATGGCAGTGAACTGCAGGACATGACAGACATTACGCTCAATTTAGTAGTTACCGACCCGTATGGCAATGTCGCAGACGCTCATATTATGGAAATCCACACAGAAGACTTGACTGGATTCACGGGAGACCTTGATTTTGAAAGTGGATGGAGTTTGGCGGCTGGACAGACAGGTGTGGCCCACATCATTTTTATTCCGACGAAGTATGCTGCCCCCACCGAACCGCTTCAGTATACATTTGCTGGTAGTATTACTTTTACCGATCCATTCACTGGTTTGACCATGACCCGCGAACTGGAAACAGAGCGGTTGACGGTAAATCCTAGTCCGAACTTGGAACTCATCTATTTCATGCAACGTGATATCCTCGGCGACGACCCGCTTACCAAGGATGTAGTAGAGCCAATAGTTCCTTCCCAGTTCTCTTTACTTATCAACAATAAAGGTTATGGCGATGCCACCAATGTGAAGATGCTGACCCAACAGCCGAAGATTATTGAGAACGAGCGCGGACTATTCATTACATTTGAAATCATCAGTTCGCAGTTGAACGGCGGCGATAAGACACTCGCTATGGGCAGTAGCGTTACGACCGACTTTGGAACTATCAAGGCGCAGTCGCAGGCCTATGCACAGTGGTGGATGACCTCTACCCTGACAGGCCACTTTGTCGACTATGATGTGCAGGCAACCCATGTGACTTCCTACGACAACCCAGACTTGACTTTGCTCGATACTATTCATATCCACGAACTCATACATCAGGTAAGGATACCTCTCCACGACGATGCAACACCTCCTCTGATTGGTTTCATGGCCAATGATCAGGAAGACGATTTCGACTATCCCGACATGCTCTATCTGAGCGACGGAACCACACAACCTATCGTCCGTTCTGAATATGCCAAAATAACAAAGCAGAGCGATACCGTCTATGAATTGGAGGTTGGACCTTCGGCACAAGGCTGGAATTATGGCAATTTGCCCGACCCCACAGGAGGTACACGAAAATTGTTGAGCATTCTCCGTCAGAGCGACGGAACCCAAATTTATGTCGATAACTTCTGGCAGAGCGATCGTACGCTCGTTGATGCTCAGGAACCTGTTTATGAAAACCTCTTACACTATGCAGATAGCATGCGTATTGAAGGTGAAAAATACACCTTGACATTCACAGAGCGTCCGAAGGTACTCCTTGAAGTGAAATCCTTCTCGGGCATACCAGAGAAGAACACCTATACGCGTGATAACATAGAAACCGTTGTCGTAACCTTCAACAAGCCTATCGATGAATCGACATTTACCGCTGATGATATAACTTTCCGCCGGCAGGGTGAACTCATCAATGCAAGTCAAATAATCATCGAAAAGGTTAACGAAACGACTTTCAATCTGCAGGTTAGTGCACTTACCACTTTTGATGGCTACTATACACTTACCATACAGTGCAACGATATCACCGATAACGAAGGTTTCAATGGCGAAACAGGCAAGCAGGCAGCATGGATACAGGTGGCCGACGGCATGGCTACACTCACCATGAAAGTATTTCCTGAAGGAGCCGGAACCGTAACGCCAGGTACATCTATGCACGATTACTTCGGCGATGTTCAACTCGTAGCCACTCCAGCTGGAGGCTATACCTTCAACCATTGGGAGCAAGATGAGGAAAACCTCAGCACAGAATCTACCTACAACTATGCAATGTCTGGAGCCAAGACGGTCACAGCCGTATTCCAACCCAAGTTTTACAATGTCGTCATCCAGTACGATGTTGAAGCAGGTGTTGTTGCAGGTGGTGGTACAGGTCTTCTGGAATACAATCAAGAGTTGAAACTCACGGCAAGAGCTAACACTGGTTACTATTTTGCAGGCTGGTATAGGGAAGGCAAGCTTGTTTCGGAAGATGCCAAATACACACTCGTGGTCAAAGGCACTTCCCAATATGAGGCACGCTTCCTTCCGCTCGACCTCGAATCCATCTTGCTTGACGAGGACGCCGACAATGAGGGAAAGGTCCAGACCGACTATACCAAGGCGCTTACTGTCAAGATGAATCGGGTTCTCAAACCTGAGCAATGGAATACTTTCTGTGTGCCCATGGATATCTCCGAACAGCAGATTAACAAACAGTGGGGATACTACACCATGATTCTTGAGCTGACATCCATTACCGACGATGTGCTCAACTTCACCTATGTCTATAATATCAAGGCCGGACGCGTCTATCTCGTCAAGCCCGAGCGCAAGGTCCTCGTTCCCGAATTCACCTACAATGGAAACATCGTAGTCGAGGAAACTCCCATTGCAAGTAATTTCAATGACATTTCATTCGTGGGTATCTATTCTCCACGACCATGGGAGAATATCGGAACCGAGTACTACTTCGGAGTCTCATCTAACTCACTTTATCCAGCCAAGGCCACAACGGCAACCCTCAAGGGAATGCGGGGTTACTTCGTTATCCCTACTGGTAGAATGCTGCGCATAAGTCTCAACGGCGACCTCACAGACATCATCAACATCCTTGATGAGCGTCCCGCCGATAATAAAATCTATACGCTGCAAGGCATATGCGTGGGGACGGATTGGGACAAGCTTCCTACAGGGCTCTATATTGTTAACGGTCAAAAACGCATCAAGAAATGAAAAAGACATATATACCACCTGAGATTGATGCCTGCATTGTCTATGAAACACTCATGGTCGTCGACGGGAGTACCCCTCCCAATGTAGGTAAGGATGAGGGCGAGGAAGACCCAAATGCAGCACCACGCTTTTGGAATTCTCATTCCACATTCCACACTCCACCACCCACCCTCCACACCTCCCTTTGGGAGGGGACGGGGGGGACACACATTCCACACGGTAATCACATTCCACACTCCACCTTCCATTGTCGGGACATGCCATTGGGTGTGTCCCGGCTTTTTGTTATAAAACGACCAAACGACTAGCCCTTCAGTCGCGACTCGGCAAAGCTCAAACAAGATTGGCACTGCTCTCGCTGCTCCGTGGCTAAGGCTCCGCCTTTTCCTCCGTCGCGACTCGGCAAAGCTCAAACAAGATTGGCACTGCCCTCGCTGCTCCGTGGCTAAGGCTCCGCCTTTTCCTCAGTCGCGACTCGGCAAAGCTCAAACAAGATTGGCACTGCCCTCGCTGCTCCGTCGGTTTTAGATTGAAAAAACAGCAGAAGTGTTTGCTACAACTTTGAAATTCATTACTTTTGCACAGCATATGGATCCTCTTGAAAGATTAAGAGGAGATAGAGAAGTGGTCTAAATGAAAAAATACTTATTCATTATCTTCAGTTGGATGGTTGCACTCCAGGTTTCTGCACAAACGGTGGCAGAGTTGTTCCAGTCCATGCCCGATGCATTGATCCCTTCATTGCATGATGTTGACCGACTGCAACTGGTAAGACAATATGCAGATGCCGACAGAGCGAAACAAACAAACATTTTTGGTGATACGCTTTCCATCGATGTTATGACCGACGATTTCCTTTCCATTCAACTCAACGAGGCGCATCGGCTGCAAGTGAAACTCCTCCCTGATGCAGAAGGAAGAAAACTGGTCTGCGTGGTGTCGACTTACTACGGGCCAGCCGCAGAGAGTGAGGTGCACTATTACAGCACGCGGTGGGAACGCCTCAACATTCCCGGCCACATGGCACACTTCGACATAAACCTGCTGACCCAACGGCCGGAAGATATGGAGGATACGGAGTTTTCCGAACTCAAGGCCTTGCTCGACCCATTCCTTATCCAGTTGGAACTGTCGACCGACAACACAGACATGACGGCAACGCTTTCGATGCCGCAGACTAACAAGGTTGAGGGGGATCGCCTGAAGTCAATTCTACAGTCTTGCAGATTGGCGTGGGAGTAGATTTTTTGAAAATAAATTGCCTCTTTCTGAACTTTTGCATAATTTTGTATGAGCAATATCATTAACCAAATAATATCATTATGAACATTAAAACTCGTTTGGCACTGATGAACTTCCTGGAGTTCGCAGTGTGGGGTGCTTATCTTACCTGTATGGGCAACTTCCTCGGACCTGCCGGTCTGGGTGATAAGATTGCCTGGTTCTACGCAATCCAGGGCATCGTCTCCATTTTCATGCCGGCCATTATGGGTGTTGTTGCCGACAAATTCATCCAGCCTCAGCGTTTGCTTGGCCTTTGCCACCTCGTTGCAGGTGCGGCAATGATTGGATGTGCCTATATGGGCTATCAGGCAGGCTTTGGCAACGAACTTCCCAACAAGAGCATGTTTATCGCACTCTACAC
>CALFJA010000014.1 GCA_937877605.1 uncultured Prevotellaceae bacterium
AGCGACCTCGCGCCCCCCAGACGTGTGCGCTACCAACTGCGCTAAATCCCGAACAAGCAAATGCCATGTGGCTTTTGCCACTGCAAAAATAGGCAGTTTTTTCCTATCGTGCAAATAATTTGTCGTTTTTTTGCGGGGAGTCCGCTCCTGTACTGCCCATCAAATCAGTCTGCTGGCTTCCTCTGCTACTGGCTTCGGCAATGTGTCATGGCAGTATCGTTTGGCAGGACGGGTGGAGAATACCCTCAAAAAGTTTTGAATTTTCATGGCAGAATTGTATTTTTGTAAATTCAAAGTATGAAAGGAAAGACGCAGGTGACACAATACACGCTTACGGCTCCGGCACAGTTGTCGGGCCAAATCAGTCTGCCTGCATCGAAAAGCATAGCCAACCGTGCCCTTATCATCTGCAAGTTGGTAGGTATGGAGCCGCTTTCGGACGTCCATCCCGACTCTGACGACATATATGCGATGCTCAATGCGTTGCAGTCAGGCGGCAGCCAAGTAGATGTAGGCGCTTCGGGAACATGCATGCGCTTCCTCACGGCATACTATTCGACCCAGCCTGGCACGCATATTCTGGACGGAACGGCCCGTATGCGGCAGCGACCCGTCGGTCCGCTGGTAGATGCGCTGCGGCAGTTAGGTGCCGACATTCACTATCTCGGAGAGGAAGGCTTCCCACCGCTGCGCATAGAAGGTCGTCCGTTAGATGGCGGAATGCTGAAGATGAGTGGAGCAGTCAGTTCGCAGTTCATTTCCGCCCTCTTGCTCATTGCACCCATGATGGCCGGCGGACTGCTGTTGCATCTGGAGGGAGAGGTAGTTTCCCGTCCCTACATCGACCTCACAATGGAAGTGATGAGGAACTTTGGTGCAGATGCAGAATGGCAGGGCGGAGGAGCGGCGATCAGGGTGCGCCCCACAGGCTACCAGCCACGCGAATATCAGGTGGAGAGCGACTGGACGGCGGCATCCTACTGGTTCGAGAGCGTGGCATTGGCTGGAGCAGGGAAAGCAGATATCCGTTGCACCGGCCTTTTCCCCAATTCAATACAAGGCGATGCAGCCTTGCAGCGCATCTACAATCAGTTTGGCGTGCAATCGGAATTTATATTCTCCGCTGGTTCGGCACCCCTGCTGCAAATCCGTGCCACATCGGCACCCCATCTGACTGTCAGCCTCGACCTGAACGCCCACCCCGACCTGGCTCAGACCTTGGCCTGCACATGCATGGGACTTGGTATACCTTTCTTGTTCACAGGGCTGCAGACGCTCCATCTGAAAGAAACCGACCGTGTGATGGCACTTGTCAGCGAGGCAAGGAAACTCGGCTTTGTGCTTGAAAGCCCAGCGCACGGGCAACTGCAATGGAAGGGACAGCATTGTGAACCCACATACCAGCCCATAGAAACCTACGACGATCACCGTATGGCGATGGCCTTTGCTCCGCTGGCAATAAGGTTCCCGCATCTTCGCCTGAACAATCCTGAAGTCGTGAACAAGTCATACCCCACATTCTGGGAACACTTCCGTGAAATTGGATGCACCATAGAAACTAATAGTTAAATGCACTATCTCATCCTATCTCTCATCGTCCTGGCAATCGTATCGGCACTGTTCGGTCTGGTGTCGCACCTCCGAGGTGAAGGCAATGCCGTGGTAAAGCCTGAAGGCGACTGCTCAACCTGTACGGGAGAGAATGAGAAATGTGCCCGGATTTGTATGATGGAGGACGCAACCAAGCCCATAGAGTACTTCGACGACGAGGAACTCGACCGCTATGCGGGCAGATCCGGCGATACATACACGGACAGCGAGGTGGAGGAATTTGCCGAGGTGCTCTACACCATGCGTCCTGAAGAGGTGAAAGCGTGGTGCAGGAGCCTGCAGTTGCGCAACATACACTTGCCGGACCAACTCAAGGACGAAACCTACAGCATCGTGAACGAACAGCGAAAGGTGCAATAATAAATATCCAGTCTTTTAGACTGTCAGTGCAATAATCAGGCGCATAGTGCGTTAATGAATAGTAAGCATTGAACGACAGACACGCACATATCCATCCCCTGGCAGTAGTTGCCATCACAATTGTGATACTTACTGCCTGCTCGACGCAGAAAAACACGCCGAGAACACGCTTTTGGCATTCGTTCAACGCCAAGTATAACACCTACTATAATGGCGCAATGGCCTATGTGGACGCCTCGCTCGAGAAAGAAAAGGGCAATGTCGACAACTTCACCGAAATCATTCCGCTCTATCCGGTGGGCAATAAGAAGAGCCGCGACCTGGGCAAAGGCAACTACGACCGCGCCATAGAGAAGAGCCAGAAAGCCATACACCAGCACAGCATCCGCCGTCGTCCCGTCTGGGACAAGCGCCGCCGAAAGACGGAAAAGGACATCGAGTGGCTCAATCGCCGCGAGTACAACCCCTTCCTGTGGAAAGCATGGATGCTCATGGGGCGGTCGCAGTTCCATCAGGGCAACTTCGACGAGGCGGCATCGACCTTCTCCTATATGAGCCGTCTGTACCAGACACAGCCTGCCATCTACGGAAAGGCACGTGCATGGCTGGCCAAATGCTACACCGAACAGGACTGGCTATACGATGCCGAGGATGTAATCAGAAACATGCAGCGCGACTCCATCCACTGGAAAGCAAAGAAGGAGTGGGACTACACCTATGCCGACTACTACATTCACACAGGTGAATACGAAAAGGCAATACCCTACCTGCGGAAAGTTATCCGCCACGAGATGCGCAGCAAGCAGCGGGCCAGGCAATGGTTCCTGCTCGGACAGCTCGAAGCGGCACTCGGACACAGGGAGAATGCCTTCAAGGCGTACCGCAGTGTACTCCGACAGAACCCGCCGTATGAACTGCAATTCAACGCAAGAATAGCCATGACGGAAGTGATGACCCAGGGACAGAGCAAGAAAATGATTGCCCGTCTGCGCCGGATGGCTGTCAACGACAACAACGCTCAGTACCTCGACCAAGTCTACTATGCCATAGGCAATATCCATCTCTCTAACGGTGATACCCTGAAAGCCATTGAGGCTTACGAGAAAGGGCGCACGAAGTCAACCCGTTCCGGAGTGGAGAAAGGTGTGCTCTTGTTGAAACTGGGCAATCTCTACTGGGAAAAGGAGAAATTTTCTGATGCCCATCGTTGCTATACTGAGGCACTTGGAATGATTGACAAAGACCGTGACGACTACAAGGAACTGTCGCAACGCACCATTGTCCTCGACCAGTTGGTGCCCCATACAGAGGCAGTCCATATGCAGGACTCTCTTCAGGAACTTGCCAGAATGCCAGAGGAAGAGCGCAACAAGGCCATAGACAAACTCATTGAGGCGTATAAGAAGAAACTGAAGGAGGAACGCCGGGCTCAGGCCGAGCTGGCAAACGCAGGTAATAACAATGGATTGGAAGACATTCCTACCAAGTCGTCGAACACCACATCTCCCACGCAGGTTAACCCACAGCAGTCTGCCGTCTGGTATTTCTACAACCCGACGGCCGTCCAGCAGGGCAAACTCTCATTCGAGCAACTTTGGGGAAAGCGTGAGAACGAGGATGACTGGCGTCGCAGCAACAAGACCGTTGTGGAGCAACTCACGGCCGAGGAGGAGTACACTCCCGAACAGTTGGATTCCCTCCAGCAGGCAATCGTGGCGGAAGACTCACTCCAGCAGGCTGCCGACTCGCTGCAGAAAGATCCGCTGAAGAGGGAATACTACCTCAAACAGATACCTTTGACCGAGGAGCAGATGGCTGCATCGAACGGTATCTTGATGTCGGAAATCTACCAATCGGCAGTCATTCTCAAGGACAAGATGAACAACCTGCCTCTCAGCCAGAAATATTTCGACCGCCTGGTGGCAGACTTTCCCGACTATCCTCAGCGGGATGATGTGTGGTACCACCTCTATCTGCTTCATTCGCGGAAGCAGGAACATCTCACGGCAGAAGTGGCATTGGACTCTCTCTTCAACGGATACCCGGAATCGAAATGGACAGTTCTGCTCAAGGATCCCTACTACGAGGAGAACGCCCGCTTTGGAGTGCATATAGAAGACTCGCTCTATGCAGCCACCTATGATGCCTTCAAGGCCGACCGCTTCACCGAGGTGATGGAAAATGTGGAGCTTTCAGAGAACCGGTTCCCTGAGGGGGCACACCGCGACAAGTTCATTTTCGTGGAGGGAATGACGCTCCTCAATGAAGGAAAAGCCGATGGGTGTCTCGAAAGGATGAAGACGGTTGTGGAGCAATATCCCAAAAGTGAACTTGCTGAGATGGCAGGAATGATTGTCAAGGGTGTGAATGCCGGCAGGAAACTGCGTGGCGGACGCTTCGACATTGGCGATGTGTGGCAGCGCAGAACCGAGGTAATGACGGAGGGAGACTCCACCGAAGTGAAGACATTTGTCAACGACCGGAACACGCCCTTCCTCTTTATGTATGCCTATGTTCCCGACTCGCTCAACGAGAACCAACTGCTCTTTGAGCTTGCCCGCTACAACTTCACCAGCTACCTGGTAAGGAGCTTCGACATAGAAATAGACGACGATGCCGGCCTGCACCGCATGAAGGTGGCGGGATTCAAGAGCTATGATGAGGCATTGCAGTATGCCCGCCAACTGTATCAGCAGCGCCGCATTGCCGAAATCGCCCAGAAAGCCCGCCCGATTATCGTTAGTGAGAAGAACTTCCCCCTGCTCGGGACCGCCTACAGCTACGACGATTACAACGATTATTACAATAAACATTTCGCACCTCTCAAGATATCGACCTACAAGTTGCTCCAGCAACCGGTTGAACTGGGTGAGGAACCCGAGGAAGAACCCACCGTTGAGCAGATTGACGAGCAGTTGGACGACCCGGACTTTGTGGACAACGGGCTGGATGTTGCCGAGGAACCTGAACAGGGAACCACCGTTGTGGAGGAACAGGATGCCACTATTATAGAGGAACCTGCCGAGGACGCGGTCAGCGAAGATGCCACCCTTGTGGTGGAAGAAGAGCCCGAGCAGCCTGCAAGCACCAACGAATGGGTAATTGAAGAGGATGAACCGCAGTCCATGGTGACCAACGAATTTGTGGTGGAAGAAGAAACAACGGCGATGGAAGAGCCTGAAGATGCCATCGTGGTGGAGGAAGAACCTGCCGTCAAAGCCCAGCCGGCGGTCATCAAGACGCAGCCTGCCGAACTGCCGAAACTGGAGAAACCCGTGCTCGAACCCACCCGGCCGGTGCAGCAGAGCGTTTCGCCGAAGGAGGATACGGGCATCTATTTCGACGACGGTTTCGGAGCTCCGGAGGATGTGCGCCGTACGAACACCAAGCAGAACAATAGCAACGCAGAAAAGAAAAAGCCTCAGAAGTTTGACCTGGAAGACGAATACTACGACCTGGACGGCTTCTGATATAAATCGTAATAATTCCGCAATGAGTAATGGACAACTGTTGTGGGCCGACGATGAGATGGAACTGCTCAAGGCCCATGTGCTCTTTTTGGAGAAAAAAGGATATGAGGTGACCACCGTCACCAATGGTGCTGATGCCATAGAGGAATGCCGGCAGCGCACTTTCGACCTGATTATGCTCGACGAAATGATGCCGGGCCTGACCGGTCTGGAGACTCTTCAGCAGATAAAGGAGATTGCGCCGGCCACGCCTGTGGTCATGGTGACTAAGAGCGAGGAGGAAGACATCATGAACCAGGCCATCGGAAGCAAGATTGCCGACTACCTGATAAAGCCCGTCAACCCTAATCAGATACTGCTGACGCTCAAGAAGAACATCCACCGCAGGGAACTCCTGACGGAAGTGACCCAGTCGGGCTACCAGCAGAACTTCATGAACATCTCCATGCAGATTGCCGACTCGAACAACTGGCAGGACTGGATGGCGGTCTACAAACGGCTGGTTCATTGGGAACTGGAACTCTCCTCGACCGACAGCAGCATGTCGGAGATGCTCCAAATGCAGAAGCAGGAGGCTAATAACGGCTTTGCCAAGTATATCAAGCGGAACTACCTGTCGTGGGTGGACCCTTCTCGCGAGACATCCGACCTGTCCGACCGGCCGCTGATGAGCCCCGACCTGTTCCGCGAGCGCATCTTCCCCATGCTGAACAAGGGCGAGAAAGTCTTTCTGGTTGTCATCGACAACTTCCGCTACGACCAGTGGCGTGTGCTTTCGGAGGAAATCGGCGACATGTTCGATGTGGGCGAGGAACTCTACATGAGCATTCTCCCCACGGCGACGCAGTATGCCCGCAATGCCATCTTTAGCGGGCTGATGCCCACGCAGATAGCCAAGATGTTCCCCGAACTGTGGGTTGACGAGGATGAGGAAGAGGGCAAGAACCTGAACGAGGGGCCGCTGATAAAGACACAGATAGAGCGCTATCGCCGGCACGACACTTTCTCCTACAACAAGATTAACGACTCGGCGGGGGCAGAACGCTTCCTGGACCATCTGGATGCGCTGAAGAACAACGACTTGAATGTGGTGGTGGTGAACTTCATCGACATGCTTTCCCATGCCCGTACGGAGTCGAAGATGGTGCGCGAACTGGCCAACTCGGAATCGGCCTATCGCTCCATCACACTGTCGTGGTTCCGCCATTCCATCATTTCCGAGTTGCTCAAGCAACTGGCGCAGTCGGAATTCAAGGTGATCATCACCACCGACCACGGCTCGATACGCACCTCCAACCCCTTGAAAATAGTCGGCGACCGCAACACCAACACCAATCTGCGCTACAAACTGGGCAAGAACCTGGCCTACAACGAGAAGGAGGTGTTCGAAATCCGTGACCCGCGGCGTGCACAGTTGCCTGCCCCTAACCTCAGCACTGCCTATGTATTTGCCTCGGGCAGCGATTTCTTTGCCTATCCGAACAACTACAATTACTATGTGTCTTACTACAAGAACACCTTCCAGCACGGCGGTGTCTCTATGGAGGAGATGCTCATCCCCCTCGTGACACTCACCCCGCGGCGCCGGTAGGATGTGCTGCCCGTAATATATGATAATGAGTATGGAACTTAAAATAAACAGTATAGACCAGTTGGCGACCGCTGCCCGGCAGTTTGTCCAGGGCATGGGCGAAGCCGCGGTGTTTGCCTTCTACGGCAAGATGGGGGCTGGGAAGACCACCTTCATCAAGGCAGTGTGCGAGGCACTGGGCGTTACCGATGTCATCACCTCGCCCACCTTTGCCATCGTCAACGAGTACCGCTCCGACGAGACGGGCGAACTCATCTATCATTTCGACTTCTACCGCATCAAGACCGTCGGCGAGGTGTACGACATGGGCTACGAAGACTACTTCTACAGCGGTGCCCTTTGCTTCATTGAATGGCCTGAACTGATAGAGGAACTCCTGCCAGACGATGCCGTCAGAGTGACCATCGAGGAGGCTGCCGACGGTTCCGGCGAACGGATTGTTCGGTGGTAGGCAGGCGGAAATGTTAAAATCGTAAGCAAACTTTACAGATACCGACTTCCAAGTGGACCTCACTTGGAAGTTTTTTTGTGCCTTTAGCCTTGGAAAGGTGTGGCTTCCGGTGCCGACTAGGGCTTAAACGGGATTGCGGCTGGGGCTCGTCCGATTTGTGTTTGGAGCCCAGTTGCATGGCAAGAGCGCCCCAAATGGTTTGAAGAATTAGGGCAGTGGCGAAAAATCAGCCTGCTAACCGACTGGCCTTCAGGGGAGAAGCGCAAGGAGCGTCGAACGCTTGTGTGGTGGAACAATTTCCCGGTGGGTGGAAGAAAGTCCGTCAGAAATGTTAACGGAATAGCGTTTTTCCTCGGAAATCTTTACAAAAGCGAGCGGGCTGGGAGTCAGATTCTCCCAGCCCGCTCTTGTCGGTTTACGGGCGACTGCCTAGAGCAGCGCCTTGAATTTCTCCTCGAGCACTGGTTTCGGGGCGGCTCCCACGAACTTGTCCACCATCTGGCCGTCCTTGAAGAACAGTATGGTGGGGATGTTGCGGATGCCGAACTCTGCTGCGAGTTCCTCGTTTTCCTCCACATCGCACTTGCCGACGACAATCTTGCCGTCGTATTCCGATGCCAGTTGTGAGACGATGGGACCGAGCATGCGGCAGGGACCGCACCAGGTAGCCCAGAAGTCTACCACCAGGGGCAGACTGCCGGTGCGCAGCGATTCAAAGTTCTCGCTTGTGATGTTTACTTCCATTGTTTTCCTTTCTTTTTATTGTTAGTTGTTGAGTGATAGGCAAATAGTGTGCCAGTAGGGAGCGTATGCCATCCGGTCAGGTCAGTCGATGGCGTAGCTGATGTCCTCGATGCTGTCAAGGAAGTCGATGACTTTCCTTGTCAGGGCGATTCTTCCTGAAGAAGAGTGCAGCATGACGCTTTTCTGTGTGGCGGGATCGTCCAACTGGAAGTAGAGGTCGACGGTGCCTTTGTTGTCGTGTGCCAGCGACCGAAGGCTCTCGAAAATGTCCTTGACAAGTTTGTTGGCGTCGATTCTCAGCGTGATTTGCTTGATTTGCGTGCCCTCCACATTCTGCATGTACTGCACATCGTTCAGGTGAAGGTTCCAGTAATTGCTGTTCTTGAAGCGCTTGAAGGTGTTGCCCTTGACAAAGATGGTGCTTCCTTGGACGAACATGCCGCGCCAGTGTCCCCACTCTTCGCCGAAGAGGCGCAGCTCGCCGGTGCCTTCGAAGTCCTCCAGCGTGACGAAGCCGCAGGGCACGCCTTTCTTGTCGGTGGCACTCTTCACATTGGTGACGATGCCTCCCAGGGAGAATTCCTTCTTGGTGGCAAGTTTTTCAAGGTCCTCCAGTTCACTGCAATTGGTGTTGCACAGAGCCTTGAATACGGCAATGAATTCATCGAGGGGGTGTGCCGAGAGGTAGATTCCAACCAGCTCGCGCTCCCTGTTCAGCAGTTCGATGTTGCTCCAGGGCTCCGTTTCGGGAATGGCTGGCTTGGCTATCTCGACGGAATCGGCGCCGCCGAAGAGCGAGTTCTGCGCCTGTGCCTGCTCAGTCTGGTAGAGTTGTCCGTAGCGGATGAGGGTGTCGAGGAACGAAAGCCCCTTCTTGGTTACGCCCATGTACTGATAGCGCGGAATACCGAAGCTGTCGAAGGCACCGCTGAAGACCAGCGTTTCCAAGGCACTGCGGTTCACATTGCCCAGGTCCACCCGCTCCACGAAGTCGTAGATGTCCTTGTAGGGGCCGTGTTCCTTCCGTTCGCGTATGATGGCTTCCGCCGCGTTGTTGCCCATGCCCTTGATGGCGGCGAGGCCGAAGCGTATCTGTCCCTTGGCATTCACGCCGAACTTCTGGTAGCTTTCGTTCACATCGGGTCCCAGCGTGGCAATCTTCATGGCGCGGCACTCGTCCATCAGCTTGGTGGTTTCCTTGATGTCGTCCTTGCGCCGGCTCATGATGGCGGCCATGAACTCGGCAGGGTAGTGGGCCTTGAGGTACGCCGTCTGGTAGGCCAGCCAGGAATAGCAGGTGGCGTGGCTCTTGTTGAAGGCATACTTGGCAAATTCGGTCCAGTCGCTCCATATCTTCTGCAGCACTTTCTGATCGTGCCCGTGTTCTTTTCCGCCTCTGTAGAAGAGTTGTTCCAGTTCCGCCATCTTCTCCTTTTGCTTTTTTCCCATGGCCTTGCGGAGGGTATCGCTCTGCCCGCGGGTGAACCCTGCCAGTTGACGTGAGAGCAACATGACCTGCTCCTGATAGACGGTGATGCCGTAGGTGTCCTTCAGGTATTTCTCCATGCATGGAATGTCGTAGCTGACCAGCGAGGGGTCGTGCTTCCGCTTGATGAATTGCGGGATGTACTGCATGGGTCCCGGACGGTAGAGGGCGTTCATTGCGATGAGGTCTTCAAAGACGGTGGGTTTCAGTTCCCGCAGGTTCTTCTGCATGCCGGCCGACTCAAACTGGAAGGTTCCCGTGGTGCGGCCCTCCTGGTAGAGCTTGTAGGTGAGTTCATCGTCTATCGGAATGTTCTCCAGGTCGATGCGGACGCCCTTTGTCTGGTAGATAATGTCGGTGGCGTCCTTCAACTCCGAGAGAGTCTTCAGGCCGAGGAAGTCCATCTTGATGAGCCCGGTGTCCTCGATGACATGGCCGTCAAATTGCGTGCAGTTGGTCTTTTCGCCCTTGAAGTCGGGGTCGTCGGCAGTGGAAAGGGGCACCCAATCGCTGATGGGGTCGCGGCAGATGATGAACCCGCAGGCGTGGATGCCTGTTCCGCGCACCGTTCCTTCCAGCATCTTGGCGTACTTTATGGTGTTGCGTTCCTTCGGGTTGGGCGACGTCTCGGCGTCGCGCAGCACGGTGGAGAAGGGGATGGCGTTGGCCAGCGTCATCTTCATTTCGTTCGGAAGCCGGTCGGGGATGCTCTTGCAGAGTTCGTTGGCCCGGTCGAGCGAAAGGTCTTCAACCCGCGCGACATCCTTGATGGAGTTCTTGGTGGCCATGGTTGAATAGGTGATGATGTGGGCGCAGCGGTCGTAGCCGTACTTGCCCTCCACCCATTTGAGCACCTTTCCGCGTCCGTCGTCGTCGAAGTCGGTGTCGATATCGGGCAGGGAGATGCGGTCGGGATTGAGGAACCGCTCGAACAGCAGGTCGTACTTGAGCGGGTCTATCTGTGTGATGCCGAGGCAATAGGCCACCACCGAACCGGCTGCCGAGCCTCGTCCGGGTCCCACCATGACGCCAAGATCGTTGCGTGCGGCGTTGATGAAGTCCTGCACAATGAGGAAGTAGCCGGGGAATCCCATGGTCTTCATGATGTGGAGTTCGAAGCGTATGCGCTCGTCGACCTCCTCGGAGAGTGTCTCTCCGTAGAGCCGGTGTGCTCCCTCGTAGGAAAGTTTCTTGAGATAGTCGGCCTCGAGCTTGATGCGGTAGAGGCGGTCGATGCCTCCGAGGTGCTCAATCTTCTTCCGTCCCTCGTCCTCCGGCAGCGTGTTCTCGCCGTTTTCGTCGGAGGTGAACTCCTTGACGAGCTGCTCGGGGGTGTATTGGCGGCGTATGTCTTCTTCCGTGGCGAAGTCCTCGGGGATGGGGAAGAAGGGCATGATGGGGTCGTGGTTGATGCTGTAGAACTCCACCTTGTCGAGTATTTCGAGGGTGTTGCCCAGTGCCTGTGGCACATCGGCGAAGAGGGTGTTCATTTCCTGACGGGTCTTGAACCACTCCTGCTTGGTATAGAGCAGGCGGTTGGGCTCGTCTATCTTGGTTGCGGTAGACACGCAGAGCAGGTGGTCGTGTGCCTCTGCGTCTTCCTGGTCGACGAAGTGGGAGTCGTTCGTGCAGACGGTCTTGATGCCATATTCCTCGGCCAGTTGGAGAATGACCTTGTTGGCCTTCTGTTGCAGGGGGTAGGTCTCGCGGTTTGCCCTTATGGACGGGTCGGTCACTTCGTGCCGCTGGAGTTCAAGGTAGTAGTCGTCGCCGAACACGCGCTGGTAGAATTCTATGGTTTCGCGTGCGCCGGCAATGTCGTCGTTGATAATCTTGTGGGGAACCTCGCCGGCGATGCATGCCGAGCAGACGATGAGCCCCTCGTGGAAGCGCTCCAGGTCGGCCCTGTCGGTACGGGGACGGCTGTAGAATCCGTCGACCCATGCGCGGGATACGAGCTTGAGGAGGTTCTTGTAGCCCTCCTGGTTCTTGGCCAGCACGATGAGGTGGTAGCCGCTCATGTCGCCCTTGTCCTTCTGTTTGTCTTCCTTCCTGCGGTGTGCCACATACATCTCGCAGCCGAAGATGGGCTTGAAGGGCTCCTGTCCGGCCTTCTTCCGCTCCTTGTTTATCTTGTTGGTGTAGTCGAAAAACTCCTTGATGCCGTACATGGCGCCGTGGTCTGTGATGGCCATGCCGCGCATGCCGTCGGCAACGGCTTTGTCGACGAGCCGCTTGATGGATGCCTGACCGTCCAGGATGGAGTAGTAGGTGTGGACATGGAGGTGTATGAAGTCTTCCATAGTGGATGAAATGTAAAGTGAGTAAGAAAATCTCCGCAATCCTTTTGGACAAAGAGGGTTGCGAAGATTCTGCAGTTTTCAGTGCTTCAAAAGTACAATTTTCCGTCGACTTGGACAACTGATTTTTCCGAAAAATCATGCAATTTTTTGCTTTTCCGCTTGTTCTTTCGGCGGAATGGTTTTTCGGATGGGTTTTGCCTGCCTGTCTGCGGTCTCGTTTATGAAAGTTGCCCGCTGTTGGATTTGGGGATAAAAAAGCGGTTCCGACAGTGTGAAACAGTAATGGTGAAAACTTGCTAATACGCTTATTCACAGTGCTTTGCGTGTATATGCGCACCATATGTCCTGTGTGCGTTTTCCGTTTGGGGCTCAAACGCCTTCCGTTTAGGCTCCAAACGCGCGCTGTTTGGGCTCCAAATGCAATCCGTTTGGGGCTCAGTTGGAAAACGGGTGGAAAGTATAGTTTTCCGCACCTGGAACATCTTGAATTGTCACCCCAGGACAACTGGAGCGCAAAAAGCAGTCGAAAATTTGCCCGTCCGGCAAAATTTATATAATTTTGCAGGGATATATGCATTGCAGCTGCAATTATGGGAAAGAGAATCAAGAAACTGAAAAAAATCCGCTTCCATCACGAAGGCGTCAACACCCTGACCTGGGGCGGCATCGTGCTGGCAACAATTTCACTGCTATTATACAGGGGCTTTGACTCGAAGATACCTTTCTGGTGCTTCCTTGTGGCGTTCGGCTCGGTCTATGCCGTGGTGGTCAACTTCTTCCGTTGCCCCCGCCGTGAGTTCGGAACCGACGACGTGGAAGGCCTTGTGGTGGCTCCTGCCGACGGAAAGGTGGTGGTCATCGAGGAGGTTGAGGAGCACGAATACTTCCACGACCGCCGACTCATGGTCAGTATCTTCATGAGCCTGTTCAATGTACACGCCAACTGGTTCCCCGTGGAAGGGAAAGTCAAGTTCGTACACCATCAGGACGGCAACTTCCACAAGGCCTGGCTGCCCAAGGCCAGCGAGGAAAACGAACATGCGGACATCATGATTACCACTCCCGAAGGCGTGGACATCCTCTGCCGCCAGATAGCTGGTGCGGTGGCACGCCGCATCGTCACCTATGCAAAACCCGACGAGGAATGCTACATCGACGAGCATCTCGGGTTCATAAAGTTCGGTTCCCGTGTCGATGTCTACCTTCCACTGGGCACGGAAGTGCTGGTGAAGATGGGACAGTCGACCGTGGGTGACCAGACAGTCATTGCCAAACTCAAACTGCCTGCCAATGATCAAGAAGCACATACCTAACTCACTGACCTGCTGCAACCTTATCTGCGGCTGCGCGGCAACGGTGTTTGCCCTGAAGGGAAGCGCCGAGACGGCGTTGCTCTTCATCGTGGGCGGCGCCGTGTTCGATTTCTTCGACGGTTTTGCCGCACGCCTGCTGAAAGTCTCCTCCCCCATAGGCAAGGAACTGGATTCGCTGGCCGATGTGGTGACTTTCGGCGTGGCACCCTCAGCCATGCTCTTCTTCGCACTGCAAAACCTCCCCACCGACACCGGTGCAGGATGGCAGCAAGGCGATGCCGTGCCCTTTGTGGCATTCCTCATGGCCGCCTTCTCGGCCCTCCGGCTGGCCAAGTTCAACCTCGACGAAAGACAGGCCACATCGTTCCTGGGACTCCCCACACCGGCCAACGCCCTCTTCTGGGCCTCGCTGCTCATACTACTCCAACGGGAAAACCTGTTCAGCGGATATACCGGATGGGTACTGCTGTTCCTCATGTGTGTGAGTTGCGCGCTGCTGGTGAGCGAAATACCCATGTTCGCACTTAAGTTCAAGTCGAAGTCATGGGCCGAAAACAAACAGCGATACTTATTCATCCTGCTCTCACTGGCCATCATCGTATGGCAGGGTCCGCTCATAGCATGGTCGCTCATCATACTATTCTATGTGGCATTCTCCATGATGGATTATATCCGTAAAATGTAAACGCCTGTCAGACGGCACCATATCCCGACCATGGCAACTCTCCCGGCACAGGCCATCCTCCTGCAGATATTCACGGGGAACGGCAACTACAGCCTCCTGATGAAGGCCATTGCCATTGCAGCACTGGCTGTCGCACTATATTATATAATAAGGTATATGGTGGATTATGTACGCAGCGTGCGCCGGCATCCCCTCTATCAAGCCTACAGGGAAATGAAGTCGGCAATGCGCCAAGCCCGGGAAACGGAACGGCAGCAAGGCACCAGGCAGCAACCTCAGCCACAACAACACACCCGGATAGTGCCCGACGATGAGGGAGAATACATTGAATTTGAAGAAGTTAAGGAAGATGAAGCCTGAGAAATTATCACAAACAAAGCATAAACACATGAAAAAGATTCTATTTTTTGCCGTGACGGCACTGCTGTTTGCCGCCTGTGCAACCACCAAGCTCACCCCCGAAGAAAAGGCAGCACAGCGCAAAGCCAAGCAGGAAGAGATGCTCCAACTCATCAACAGTCGGCACTTTGTGACACCGATGCGCGTCATGCACTCCAACATGGTGGGCAGCAAAACCATCGACTTCGGCTATGGCGTGACCGTCAAGGGCGACACCATCATTTCCTACCTGCCCTACATGGGCCGCGCACACAACCTAGCCTATGGCAACGACGAGGGCCTTAACTTCGTGGGAACCATCACCGAGTACCGCATCGAACGCTCAATGAAAGACGCATACACCGTGCAACTCCTGGCCGCCTCGCCCAACACACTCTACATCTACACCTTCCTGGTCTATGACGACGGCAATGTACAACTCTCCGTTACCAGCCGCGACAAGGAAGCCATCGGCTTTAACGGCTCGATAGAACCTCTCAAGGAAGACAAGTAACCCTGACAAACACATAAAAGAAGAGTCTCTCCCGACAACGGAAGAGACTCTTCTTGTTTTTTATGCGCAGCCTGCATGGGTGGCCGTCAGGCTGCTGGTAAGGTGCGTCACCTCAGTATCAGTTCCACGGGACAGTGGTCGCTGCCCATGACCTGCGTGTGAATCTTTGCCTCGGCAATGCGCTCTTTCAGTGCCGCAGAAACCAGGAAATAGTCAATGCGCCACCCGGCGTTCTTCTGGCGGGCCTGAAAACGGTAGCTCCACCAACTGTAGGTTTGCTCGGTTGGGTGGCAACTGCGGAATGTGTCGATGAAACCCGCATCGAGCAAGGTGCTCATCTTCGCACGCTCTTCATCGGTAAAGCCGGCATTCTTGTGGTTGGTCGACGGATTCTTCAGGTCAATCTCCTGGTGCGCCACATTGAGGTCGCCGCACACCACCACGGGTTTCGTCTGTTCAAGGCGTTGCAGATAGGCGCGGAAATCATCCTCCCACTGCATGCGGTAGTCCAACCGGCGCAAACCGTCCTGCGAATTCGGGGTGTAGCAGGTCACCAGGAAGAAATCGTCCAGCTCCAAAGTGATGAGCCGCCCCTCGTGATCGTGGAGATCAATGCCCATGCCGTAGGTGACGGAAAGAGGCTGCTTGCGCGTGAAGACGGCTGTGCCGGAATAGCCTTTCTTGTCGGCATAGTTCCAGAACGACTGGTAGCCGTCGAACGAAAGAGCCAGCTGGCCTTCCTGCATCTTCGTCTCCTGCAGGCAGAAAAAGTCGGCGTCGAGTTGCTTGAAACTCTCTTCAAAGCCCTTGCCGACACAGGCTCGCAGCCCGTTTACATTCCAGGAAACGAATTTCATCAGAACAAATCAATGCTGCCTGCCGACTTCTTCGACGATGTGAAGGTAAAGCCTATGGCGTTGAACGAAACCGGTGAGCCATTCACATAGAGCGAGGTGACTACCAACTGGATGCGCTGCGCCTCGTCGTTGCCCTGCACATAGCAGAACGCTGGCTCCTGATAGACCTCTGCCATGACGGCATAGGAGTCGTCACCGCCTTCAAGGCTGAAGGAGATACCGTCGCTCAGAAGGGAGAAGGCATACTCACCCTTGGCCGAATAGCAGATGTTGTATTTCATGATGAGGTCTTTCTTCACGGTCGTATTGGACAAAGCCTCTTTCAGTGCGTCGTTCTCTTTTACGCCGCGTCCCAGCTGCTCGACGGGGAAGTTGCGCAGAAGGATGGTCTGGCTCTCGGCCGTCCACTGTACATTTTCAATGCTCACCTCATCGGAAGCCTTGCCGTCGACGATGAAGAAGGCCTTGCATGTTCCTGTGTAGGTCCCCTTCATGTTGTTGATTGCCTTGAGGACATCCTCATAAGTGGGTGTATTGTCGTCATCGCCGCCGCATGAAACGAGCACCGATGTACTGCTCACGGCCAGCAGGGCCATGACAAATAGGTTGAAAAATCTTTTCATTGGTTCTTTTGTTTTTGTTTGTTTTGGGTGATACTTGCCGTTGTTCCTTATGTATTCTTGCGGATCAGGTTCATGAACTCCTCCCTGGTCTTTGCCTGGTTGAAGGCTCCGCTGAATGCGCTTGTGGTGGTCACGGAGTGCTGCTTCTCGACACCCCGCATCTGCATGCACATGTGCTCCGCCTCGATTACGACCATGACGCCCATCGGCTCTAGGGTGCGCTGGATGCAGTCCACTATCTGTTGCGTCATGCGTTCCTGCACCTGGAGGCGGTGGCTGAATATATCCACGACGCGAGCGACCTTGCTTAGCCCTGTAATCTGGCCCTTGGGGATGTACGCCACATGGACTTTCCCGTAGAAGGGGAGCAGGTGATGTTCGCAGAGTGAGAAGAAGTCGATGTCCTTTACGATGACCATCTGGTTGTAATTCTCCTTGAAGAGTGCATCGCGCAGCACTTGTTCTGGGTCTTGGTCGTATCCTCTGGTCAGCGCCTGCATGGCCTTTGCCACGCGGAGTGGTGTCTGTCGCAGTCCTTCACGGGTCGGGTCTTCGCCCAGGAGGCGCAGGATTTCGCGGCAGTGGTTCGACAGCTGTTCGTCAAGAGGGTTGTATTCCGTCTGCTTCATGGATTCGGCGGTGTTATTTCCGGACGCGTGCCGAGTGTTTGATGACGATGGCTGAGGGGATGCCTATGCTCTTTATCTGTTGCATGAGCTGGTTGGCTTCCTCGATGGTGCGGCAGTTTCCTGCCTGGCATACCCAGCGCGGCGACTGGAAGTGTACGGAGGTGGGCACATTTGGCAGGCTCTTCCGGATTTTCTCCTGGATGGCGTAGGCCTGCTGCTTGGCGGCGCGTGAATTGCCGCCGGCGTAAGCCTGTACCTTGTAGCCCTGCAGGCGGGTGCTGACCTTGACCTGCTTTGTTGCCGGCTCGGTCTCGTTCACATCGTTGTCGGTGTTGTTTCCGGTCGGTTTCTTCACGGTATTGTTGTCCTGCTGCGGCTTTTGTGCCACCGTTGTGCCGGTCTTTTCCGGTGCCGGTTTGCCCGTCTTGGTTTCCTGAAGGGGCACCTTGCTGTTGACGAGGTCGTCGATTTCGCTGCTTTGCTTGACCGTTACCGATGCGTTCTGGGTGTTTTTCTCCTGCACATGCTCCAGGAAAGTCTGGGCTGTGGCTCCTGCATGGAAGGCGGCAAGCATGAAAAGGGAAGCAAGTATCTTCTTCATGATGGTTTGTTTGTTGTGAAGTTATGGAATACTTGCATGGCGGCGGTTGCTTTTCTGGCAGGTTGCCGCCACGCAGTCCTTATGCGGTGGTTATTTCCAGGCGTCGATGATGCCCTTGAAGTCGGCCACTTTGAGCGATGCTCCGCCGATGAGTCCGCCGTCGATATCGGGCTTGGCGAAGAGTTCGGGGGCGTTGCTTGCCTTGCAGCTGCCGCCGTAGAGGATGGTGGTGTCGTCTGCCACGGCCTCGCCATAGCGCTGTGCGATGATGCTGCGGATGTAAGCGTGGATTTCTTCGGCCTGCTCTGCGGTTGCGGTCTTGCCTGTTCCGATGGCCCAGATGGGCTCGTAGGCGATGACGATGTTGCGGAAGTCGGTTTCGTCGAGGTTAAAGACGCTGCCTTCGAGTTCTGCCTTCACCACTTCGTTTTGTTTGTCGGCTTCGCGTTCTTCAAGGCTTTCGCCGATGCAGAAGATGACCTTGAGGCCGTTTTTCAGTGCGAGGAGCACCTTCTCCTTGAGGATTTCGGGTGTTTCTGCGTAGTATCCGCGGCGCTCGGAGTGTCCGAGGATGACATAGTCGGCACCTGTCGACTTCACCATTTCGGCACTAACTTCGCCCGTGTAGGCTCCTTTCTCCTTGTCGGCGCAGTTCTCTGTTCCCAGTCCTACCAGTTGCTTGTCGATGACCTGAGCCACCGATGCGAGGTGGATGAAGGGGGTGCAGATGACAACATCGCAGTTGGGCTTGTCTGCGTTGAGTGCTTCGTTGATGTCTTTGGCCAGTTGTACGCCTTCTTGCAGGTTGAGGTTCATTTTCCAGTTGCCTGCTACGATTTTCTTTCTCATAGTTTTTTCTGTGTTGTTTTGTTGTTTATGGTTGTTGTCAGTGTTTTTCCTGTGGAAGAACCGAGTCCACTGCCATAGGTGGTCGGCTATGGTGAGGAGTGTCAGGGGCAGGAGGAACCAGAGCAGCAGTTGGATGATTTTCCTTGTGTTGCCGATTGTTGCCGGCTGGAGCACGGCATCGGGGGCTTGGTTTCGGTCCGCTGTCCTGACGACGGGCAGCCGGTTGTGGCTCCACTTGTTCAGTACGGTGCCGCTCTTGAGTAGGAGTAGGCCCGGATTGGAGCGTATGATGGTCTTCAGTGTGGTCTCGTCGGTGGTGGCGAAGGGGTATTCCGCACCTGTGTCTTCCTGCCACTGGGCTACAGCCTCGGGGCTGCTGGCGGTCAGGCAGAGGAAGTTGTAGTTCCGTTGGCGGGCGTATTGGCAGATGTCGTCAATCTCTCCGAAGTGCTCGCGGCTGGCATTCTCCAGGTGTGGGGACACCAGCAGGAAGGTGTAGGACGGGTCGTTGAGTATGCTGTCGGTCAGGTCCTCGCCGCTTTGCTGGTCAACGATGGTGAAATCGTGTATGGGTGGCACATAGCCCTTGCTTGTCTGGCGGGTCTTGCGGTCGACATACTGCCAGGTGGAGTCGGGGTATTCCTCGAGCGTGAACTCCTTTTGGATGCCGTCCTTCTCCATGATGAAGGTGGTTTCGTACTGCGGTGGCTGCTTCCCTTCGGGCATTTGCATGAGCTGCGGCAGGTTGTTCCCGATGCGGTAGGGGCGGAAGTCGAACATGGGCAGGGCGTAGAGGCTCCAGCCTGCAATGATGAGGATGAAGAGGAGGGTGTAGTTCGTCACAATCCACTGGCTTGCCTGTGAGATGAGCCTTTCCTGTTTGGTGGCGTTCAGGGCCAGATAGACGGCCATGGCGAGCAGTACCAGGTTTTTCAGCAGTGTCTGCCAGTTGGTCAGCCTGATGGCGTCGCCGAAGCATCCGCAGTCGCTGATGGGATTGAAAACGGCGAGCCAGAGCGTGATGAGGGTCATTACGGTCAGGAAAGCGAGTGTGAAGCGTGCCGTCTGCCGGCGCTGAATGGCGAAGAGCAGCATCACACCGAGGATGAACTCCGTGGCGGCTATGGCCACGGCGAGTGTCAGTGCGAGCCAGTCGGGCAGCGCATAGATGCCGGCTGCGTGGGCGTAGTCGGTTATCTTGTACTGCGTGCCGAGCGGGTCGACGGCCTTGACAAATCCGCTGAAGATGAATGTCAGTGCCAGGACAATGCGGCAGGCATAGAGTGCGATGGTTCTTATGCTGGCCATGGGCTGGTCTTATTCCTTGAGTTTGATGGCTCCGAACACTGCGTAGTTGATAATGTCCATGTAGTTGGCGTCGATTCCTTCCGAGACGAGGGTGCCGCCCTCGAGGTCTTCAATCTCTTTTATGCGCTGGAGCTTGGTCAGTATGAAGTCGGTATAGCTGCTCACGCGCATCCCGCGCCAGGCTTCGTCATAGTCATGGTTCTTCTTTATCATGAGCTGCAGGGCGTTCTGAGCCTGTTCGTCGTAGAGTCGCAGCGCCTCGTCGGGCGTTGTGTCAACGGTATCTGCAAAGCCTTTCTCAATCTGGATGAGCCCGACGATGCCGTAGTTGATGAGCGCGATGAACTCGGGGCGGATGCCTTCGCCCACGAGCGAGGTCTTCTTTATTTCCAGCGAGCGTATGCGCTTGGCCTTGATGAACAGCTGGTCGGTGAGCGACGAGGGGCGGAGCATGCGCCAGGAGGCACCGTAGTCGTGCAGTTTCTGGCTGAACAGCGTCCGGCATTCATGCATCACATCGGCAAATTGTTTCTCGGTTTTTGGAAAGTCGGCCATTGGGTTGTCCTTTCTATGCTTGTAGTTGCTTTCTTTTTTCAATTTGCAAAAGTAACGATTCCCCCCGAAACGCCCAACTTTTTCGGCCGTTCAAATTGGAAATTTGATTTTTCTTAAGATTTCAGGCGGCAGACCGAAGCGGCGAAACAATGGGACCGCTCCTGTCGGTACGCTTGAAACGGTAAAAATATGTTACAATAATCCTGTCCGTTTTTTCGATGTTTCCAGCGCGGAAATGTCGCTTTTGACGGCTTGCTTGGTTGCACAAATGTGGTGTTTTGTGCGGTTTTGACGCCGGTTTTCCATGTTTTTGCCCGTCAGAGGGGCGTTTTTGCCGTATGGGAGGGTGGTAGTCGTCCTGCGTCTGGAGCCCAGACGCAGGATAAAAGAGCCTCAGTTGGATTGCGGGAAGATGGCAAAATTGTTGCGCTTGGCGCTAACTTACTGCCCAATAGTAAGTTATGCTTTTTATGCGAGAATCGCTTATTTGTGCCCGATGGGCGTCCCGTTCGGGAAAAATGGGCTGGAAATGTTAAAAAACAGCCCTTTTTTCCTCCAAAAACTTTACAAAGGCTGCATTACGGGATGAATCCCGACGAATCGTCATTTTTTGACCATTTCATCGGCATTATTCTTTATTTTCGCCTTGTCTGTGCTAGACCAGTTTGCCGGCCGTGCCCAGTTCCATATAGTGCAGCGCCCATTCAATAGGTGGACAGATGCCCCACAGGGGAACAGCAAAATGGCTATATTTTACAAATAGTCCTTAATATTTCCACAAATTCACATTGCTTTCGGCCGAAAACATCGTGTTTCGGAGAATTTTTTATACTTTTGCAGTGCACATTTACCGCTATGAAGCTATTCACCGATGCCGAACTTGCCCAGATGCTGGGCGTTGCTCCCTTCCCGCTTATTGGCCAGGTGGCCGACGAACTGGGCATGGAATGCTATGTGGTGGGCGGCTATGTGCGTGACATTTTCCTGGAGCGGCCTTCGGACGACATTGATGTGGTCGTGGTGGGCAGCGGCATCCGCATGGCCGAGGCACTGAAGGAGCGTCTTGGAAAGCGTGCGCATCTGTCGGTATTCCGTAATTTCGGCACTGCGCAGGTGCACTACGGGAAGTATGAGATGGAGTTTGTCGGCGCCCGTAAGGAGAGCTATCACCGCGAGAGCAGGAAGCCCATTGTGGAGGACGGCACGCTGGAGGACGACCAGAACCGCCGCGACTTCACCATCAACGCCATGGCCGTCTGCCTGAACAGCGGCCGCTACGGCGAGCTGGTGGATCCCTTCGACGGGCTGGGCGACCTGGAGGACGGTATTATCCGCACGCCGCTCGACCCCGACATCACCTTCAGCGACGACCCGTTGCGCATGCTTCGGTGCGTCCGCTTCGCCACGCAGCTGAACTTCTACATTGACGATGAGACCTTCGATGCCCTCGGACGCAATGCCGAGCGCCTGAAAATAGTCAGCGGAGAGCGGATTGCCGACGAGATGAACAAGATTATGTCGGCTCCCCATCCCAGCGTGGGCTTCGACTATCTGCACCGCTCCGGCCTGCTGGCACTCATCCTGCCGGAACTCACGGCGCTGGATATCGTCGAGACACGCAACGGCAAAGCCCACAAGAACAACTTCTACCACACACTCGAGGTGCTGGAAAACGTATGCCGCAAGTCGGACAACCTCTGGCTGCGCTGGGCTGCACTGATGCACGACATCGGCAAGCCGCGCAGCAAACGGTGGGACCCTCTGCAGGGATGGACCTTCCACAACCACAACTACATCGGTGCGCAGATGGTGCCGCAGGTGTTCCGCCGCATGAAGCAACCCATGGACCAGAAGATGAAGTATGTGCAGAAACTGGTCGATTTGCACATGCGTCCCATCGTCATTGCCGACGAGGAGGTGACCGACAGTGCCGTGCGGCGATTGATGAACGATGCCGGCGACGACATAGAGGACCTCATGCTGCTCTGCGAGGCCGACATAACCAGCAAGAACCAGCAGCGCAAACAGCGTTTCCTGGACAATTTCCGCCTGGTGCGCGAGAAACTGAAGGACATCAAGGAGAAGGATTGGAGGCGACTGCTGCAGCCCGTCATCGACGGAACGGAGATAATGAGGATGTTCGACCTCCCGCAAAGCGCGGTCGTCGGCGAACTGAAGAACTGCATGAAAGAGGCTGTGCTGGACAACAAGGTGCCCAACGAGCGCGAGCCGCTGCTGGAGTTGCTCCGCCAGAAAGCCCGTGAATTGGGCCTTGAGGAGCAGCCGCCCGTGCCATCGGAACCTGGGAACGAATAGTCCGCTTGCTTCCTTTTCCGACGCCTTGGAGTGGAAAGAAAAGCACGATTCGGAGCCGTCGCTTGCTCCATAACTGAGAAATTTACCTTCCGTAGAATCGATTTTTTACCATCGAAGCGCCTCTCGGCCGCAAATAACGCCAAATTTTGAAAGTTTGCACAAGTTGTTGACAATCAGCATTTTGCGCAGATTTACGGTCTGACTTCCCTGCGGTCGTTTTCCGTCTGGGGCCTAAACGGAATGCGTTTGGGCCCCAGTTGCACTGCGAAAGGGCGGCTCTTGCCGTACGAAACAGTAGGTTTTGGAAACAATTAGACGGATAGACACCGTCATAATACCCCTACTCCCTCTTATCTTAAGAGAGGAAAAAGTGCCAACAACTCCATTTTAACATTTAGATTACCGAAAAATCCGGGTCGTTTTTCGGGGTGCCTGCGTCGTTTCGCTGGAGCAAATTATCGGCTACCGCGCACAAACTCCTTTCCGACAGCAATTTATGCCTTTTTGCAACTCCGCCTACCGAAAATGCTTGTCACTCCCAAATAATCAATAATAAATGTTAAATCTTTATTCCCGTTCCGTCCGTTTTGCGTCATAATGCTTACTTTTGCACCTCGTAAAAATTGTCCGTGCGCGCTCGCACAAAAGAACGCGCTCGCACAAAAGAAGAAAATCAATAAAAACACCATCAATATGAAAATCAGACAAATGCTCATCGTGGCTGTATTGACAGCCCTCACAGTATCCTGCGGCAAGAAAGGCGGTATGAACTTCGGCGACAACGAGTTCCCCGTAGAGACAGTTGCCTCGAAGGATGCCTCCATGCAGACCACCTATCCTGCCATCATCAAGGGTGTGCAGGATGTTGAAATCCGTCCGAAGATATCCGGTTTCATCACTCGCGTGTGCGTTAAGGAAGGCCAGACCGTGGGTGCCGGCCAGCTGCTTTTCGTCATCGACAATGCCACTTACCAGGCCGCAGTGCGTCAGGCCCAGGCAGCCGTGAATACGGCGAAGGCCCAGCTCAACACCGCCAAGCTCACCTACGAGAACAATCTCTCGCTCTTCGAGAAGAATGTGATAGGCCAGTTCGAGCTCACCTCGGCCCAGAACAACTACCAGACTGCCCAGGCTCAGGTGGCTCAGGCCCAGGCAGCCCTTGCCTCTGCCCAGGAAACGCTCGGCTTCTGCTATGTGAAGAGCCCCGCTGCGGGCGTCGTGGGCAACCTCCCCTTCAAGCAGGGAGCACTCGTGAGCGCCTCCAGCCAGGAGCCCCTCACCACCGTCTCCAACATCAGCACCATGGAAGTGTACTTCTCCATGACCGAGAAAGATGTCCTGGAGATGACAAAAACACAGGGAACGCTGGACGCTGCCGTTAAATCCATACCCACCGTGAAGCTCCAGTTGGCCGACGGTACTATCTACAACCACCCGGGAGAGGTGACCAAAGTCAGCGGCGTGATCGACGCCAACACCGGTTCCGTGCAGATGATAGCCCGCTTCCCCAATCCGGAGCGGCTGCTCAAGAGCGGCGGTTCAGGCTCCATCGTGCTGCCCTACACCAGCAGCAACGCCATCATCATCCCGCAGTCGGTTGTCTCCGAGGTGCAGGACAAGCGTTTCGTCTACCTTGTGGGCAAGGACAACAAGGTGAAATACACCGAGATAAAGGTAGACCCGCAGAACGACGGCGACACCTTCGTGGTGACGGAAGGCATGAAAGTGGGCGACAGGTATGTCAGCCACGGCATCACCAAACTGACCGACGGAATGGAAATCAAGCCCATCACCGAGGCACAATACCAGAAAAAGATAAAGGAAGCAGAGCAACTTGGCAAGAACCAGGACTCCCCCTCGGGATTCGCCGGAGCCATGAAATAATACAAATACCCTACGACAATGACATTTACCACCTTCATAAAGCGCCCGGTACTGTCCACGGTAATCTCCGTGCTCATAGTCATCCTGGGCTTCATAGGGCTCTCCACGCTCCCCATCGAGCAGTATCCCGACATCGCACCGCCTACCGTCGTGGTATGGACCAACTACACCGGTGCCGACGCCGAGACCGTGAAGAACTCCGTGCTCGCACCGCTTGAGGAAAGCATCAACGGCGTTGAGAACATGACCTACATGACCTCGCAGGCCTCCAACAGCGGTAATGCACAGATAACCGTCTACTTCCGCCAGGGCACCAACGCCGACATGTGCGCCGTCAATGTCCAGAACCGCGTCAGCCAGGCTCAGGCACTCCTGCCGGCAGAGGTCACACGCGTCGGAGTCACCGTCATGAAGCGGCAGACTTCCAATGTGATCATGTACGCACTCACCTCCGAAGACGGACGCTACGACGACGAGTTCCTCACCAACTACGCCAACATCAACATCGTGCCGGCACTGAAGCGTATTCAGGGAGTCGGCGATGTGCAGTCGCCCGGTATGAAAACCTACTCCATGCGCATCTGGCTCAAGCCCGAAGTGATGAAGCAATACGGACTCATGCCGTCCGACATCAGTGGCGCACTGGCCGAGCAGAACATCGAAGCCGCCCCGGGAGCCTTCGGCGAGCAGTCGAATGTGGCCTACGAGTACACCATGCGCTACAAGGGACGACTCAAGACGGCCGAGGAGTTCGGCAACATCATCATCTCCAGCGGCACCACCGGACAGACGCTCAAACTCAAGGATGTGGCCAAGATAGAACTCGGCGGACTCCAATACTCCGTGTCCATGCGCGACAACAACCGCCCGTCGGTTATGGGTATGGTCAACCAGATAGCCGGCTCCAACGCCACACAGATAGCAGAAGACTGCAAGGCGGAACTCGAGAACCAGGCAAAGAACTTCCCGCCAGGACTCATCTACCAGGTCAACTACGATGTGACGGAGTTCCTCTTCGCCTCCATCGAGGAAGTGGTGAAGACCCTCTTCATCACGCTCTTGCTCGTGTTCCTCGTGGTTTACATCTTCCTGCAGGACTTCCGCTCCACACTCATCCCGATGATAGCCGTCCCCGTGTCGCTCATAGGTACCTTCTTCTTCCTGAAAGTGTTCGGCTTCTCCATCAACCTGCTCACGCTCTCGGCACTGCTGCTGGCCATCGCCATCGTGGTTGACGACGCCATCGTGGTGGTTGAGGCCGTACACGCCAAGCTCGACCAGGGATACAAGAGCCCGCTCAAGGCTTCCATCGACGCAATGAACGAAATCTCGGGTGCCATCATATCCATAACGCTCGTCATGGCATCGGTGTTCATACCCGTATCGTTCATCGGTGGCACCAGCGGAACCTTCTACCGGGAGTTCGGCGTGACCATGGCGGTTTCCATCTTCATCTCGGCACTCAACGCCCTGACCCTCTCGCCCGCCCTCTGCGCCATCTTCCTGAAGCCGCATGACGAGCACGGAGAGGACCGGAAGATGTCACGCATCGACCGGTTCCATACCGCTTTCAACACCGCCTACGACAAGGTGATGGGCAAGTACAAGGGCTACATAGAGCGACTGGTGCGCAAGCCCATTTTGATTGGGCTCGCCGTCGTCATCGGCATCGTGGGGCTCGCTGTTATGATGAAGACCACCAAGACCGGACTTGTGCCCGACGAGGACACCGGAACCCTCTTCTGCATGATATCAATGCCCCCGTCAACCAGTGCCGCAAGGACACAGCAGGTCATCGACCAGGTGGACGCCATGCTCGCGGCCAACCCCGCCATCCAGTCGAGGGAACAGCTGCAAGGCTACAACTTCATTGCAGGTGCTGGCTCGGATCAGGCCACCTTTATCATAAAACTCAAGCCCTTCAGCGAGCGTAAACCCAAAATAACCAACTTCAAGGACTGGCTCATGTCGTGGATGATGAACCCCATGGACGCCAATATGGTGCTGGGCATGATCTATAAGCAGACCGCACAGATCAAAGATGCCCAGATATTGGCATTCGCACCTCCTATGGTGCAGGGATATTCACTGTCTAACGGCCTCTCCATTGTCATGGAGGACAAGACAGGTGGAAGCCTCTCGAAGTTCTACGAAATCACGCAGAGCTACCTGGCGGAACTCAACAAGCGTCCGGAAATCCAGATGGCAATGACCTCCTACAACCCTAACTATCCGCAATACATGATAGATGTTGATGTGGCTAAGTGCAAGCAGGCCGGCATCTCCCCCTCACTCGTACTTTCAACGCTGCAGGGATACTATGGCGGACTGTACGCCTCGAACTTCAACGCCTACGGAAAGCTCTACCGAGTGATGATACAAGGCGATGTAGAAAGCCGCATGCGCCCCGACGGACTCAACTCCATCTACCTCAGAACCCCCTCGGGCATGGCACCGGTGAACGAATTCTGCTCGCTGCAGCGCGTCTACGGACCTGCGAACATCAACCGCTTTAACCTCTTTACCTCCATAAATGTGACGGCAACGGTCAACGACGGCTACTCAACAGGTGAGGCTATCAAGGCCGTTGAGCAGGTGGCGCAGGATATTCTCCCCCAAGGCTACACCTATGAGTTCTCCGGACTGACCCGCGAGGAGGCCTCGGCAAGCAACTCCACAGCCCTCATCTTCATCCTGTGCTTCATGTTCATCTACCTGATTCTGTCTGCACAGTACGAGAGCTACATCCTTCCGCTGGCCGTTGTGCTGTCAGTGCCGTTCGGACTGGCAGGCGCCTTCCTCTTTACACAAATCTTCGGGCACGCCAACGACATCTATATGCAAATCTCCTTGATTATGCTCATCGGCCTGCTGGCCAAGAATGCCATCCTGATTGTGCAGTTCGCGTTGGAACGCCGCCAGACAGGTATGGGCATTTCGTGGTCCGCAGTGCTCGGAGCAGCAGCCCGTCTGCGCCCGATTCTCATGACTTCGCTGGCCATGGTGATAGGTCTTCTGCCAATGATGTTTGCCTCTGGTGTGGGAAAGAACGGCAACCAAACCCTCGGTGCAGCCGCAGTGGGCGGCATGTTGATTGGTACCATATGCCAGCTGTTCGTCGTTCCGGTGCTGTTTGTCATCTTCCAGTCCATCCAGGAGCGCTTCACTCCGATACAGTTTGAGGAAGAAATGAACGCCGATGCCGCTGCCGAGTTGCAGCAGTATGCCCATGGCGTGGTGCAAAAAGAATACACAATCGAGAAGTAAGTGACCTATGAAAAAGACGACAATATTATTTCTATCGCTCGCACTTGTCGCACTGACAGGTTGCAAGAGCCTATATGGCAAGTACGAACGCCCTGAGGTGCAGACCGACGGCCTGGTGCGCGATGCCGTTTCGGCGTCCGACACGCTTGTTTCCGACGGGCAGCCGTCGTTTGGACTGCTCCCGTGGAGGGAAGTGTTTACCGACCCTCAGTTGCAGTCTTTGATTGAACAGGGGCTCGAACGCAATGCCGATTTGCTCAATGCGGCACTGAATGTGAAGATGATTGAGGCGCAATTGCAGGCCGCCAAACTGGCATTCGTGCCGGGATTCACCTTCACTCCGCAGGGAACCATCGCCTCCTGGGACGGCAACAAACCGTCAAAGGTTTACTCACTGCCTGTCACTGCCAGCTGGAGTATCGACCTCTTCGGCAATCTCTTGTCCCAGAAGAGAGCCGTACAGATGCAGTTGCTGCAGATGAAGGACTACCAGACGGCCGTCCAGACAGCCATCGTCGCCAATGTGGCGAACATGTATTACACCTTGTTGATGCTTGATGCACAGGAAGAGGTGGTCGTAGGCATGGAACAGCTGACCAAGGATACCTGGGAAATCATGCAGCTCCGGAAGAACACCACCGTGGGAATCCGCTCCACGGCAGTGCAAAGTGCCGAGGCAAACTACTTCTCCGTGAAGACCCAGCATACGGATCTCCAACGCCAGATACGCGAGGTTGAGAACTCGTTATCGGTACTGATAGGGCAGCAGGCCCAGCATATTGCCCGCGGAAAACTCTCCGAACAGCATCTGCCTGAGAATTTCTCGGCGGGCGTGGGCCTTGAATTGCTGGCCAACCGTGCCGATGTCCATGCCAACGAAATGGCTCTGGCGCAGTGCTTCCACAATGTGCAGACGGCTCGTTCGCGCTTCTATCCTTCCATCACCATCAGCGGGACAGGATCCTACACCAACAATTCCGGTGCAGGAATAGTCAATCCTGGTAAGATATTAGCATCTGCCGTGGGCTCTCTGGTCCAGCCAATCTTCCAGCATGGGGCACTCATCGCCGGCCTGAAGGTGGCCAAGGCACAGTACGAGCAGGCCTTCAACACCTGGCAGAACAGCATTCTCGTGGCAGGAAGTGAGGTCAGCAATGCCCTGGTTCAGTACAATTCGAGTAACGAGAAGGCCTTATTGGAAGCCCATCGCATTGCTGTCCTGCGGCAGAATGTCGAGGATACGAAGCTCCTCATGGCCAGTGCCGGCTCCTCATACCTGGAGGTTATCACGGCACAATCCAGCCTGCTGAATGCCGAATTGAACCAGATTGCCGACCAGTTTGCCAAGATGCAGGCTGTTGTCGATCTTTACAATGCCCTCGGCGGAGGCGGGAAATAGTTTGAGTATTAGCGTTCAGAATTAACAGTTCATAGCATACATTATTAATATGGCAAGTGATATTAGTCCCAGAGCAGAGATTTCGCCCCGCGCAAATATAGGCGACAACTGCAAGATATTCCCCTTTGTCTACATAGAAGACGATGTGGTGATAGGCGACAATTGTATAATCTTCCCCTTCGTGAGCATCTTGGACGGCACACGGATGGGCAGTCACAACAAGATACACCAGGGTTCGGTCATCGGCGCCCTGCCACAGGACTTCGATTTCGTGGGCGAAAAGACCGAGATTTTCATCGGCGACAACAACATCATCCGTGAGAATGTGGTCATCAATCGTGCCACCCATCGTGGCGGACAGACTGTCATCGGCAACGGAAACTTCCTGATGGAGGGTGCCCACTTGAGTCACGATGTGAAAGTGGGCGACAACTGCGTGTTCGGTTACGGCACGAAGATAGCCGGCAACTGCGAGATTGGTAACGGAGTTATCTTCTCCACCAGCGTGATTGCCAACGCCAACACCCGCGTTGGCGTTGGTTCCATGATACAGGCAGGCTCCACTTTCTCCAAGGATGTGCCCCCCTATATTGTCGTGGGCGGCAAGCCTGTGGAGTACCTGGGTGCAAACCACACCATGCTGACTGCCTACGGCATTGACGAAAAGGTACAACGCCACATTGCCAATGCCTATCGCCTGGTGTTCAACGGGCAGGGTAGTGTGCTCGATGCCGCCCGTCAGGTGGAAGAGCAGGTGCCCATGAGCGACGAAATCCGGAAGATTGTCCAGTTCATCCGTACCACAACGCTCGGTGTAGTGGGCAAGATGTAGGCATCGACGCACTCTGCCGCGGTGCATGACATACCATTCAGAGGGCTTTCTGTCCGCCGGACAGCGAGCCCTTTTTCTTGTTTTTCCGTGCTGGTGGGCTTTCCTCGCATGCAACACAGTGCAAAAACCGCCCTGAAAGCGAAGAAAACTCCCTGGCGTTAGGGCGAATACCATAAATTCTTCGTAATTTTGCGCCCGAAAAAACGGCACACTCCCTTGCCGTGAAAGTAAAGTTGAAGAACCAAACGCTATGCAAGACATCAGAAATATAGCCATCATCGCCCATGTGGACCACGGCAAGACCACCCTTGTCGACAAGATGATGATGGCCGGAAAGCTCTTTCGCGACGGCCAGAACGGCGGCGACCTCATGCTCGACAACAACGACTTGGAGCGCGAGCGTGGCATCACCATCCTTTCGAAGAATGTCAGTATCAACTGGAAGGGGACGAAAATCAACATCATCGACACTCCGGGGCACGCTGACTTCGGCGGAGAGGTGGAGCGTGTGCTCAACATGGCCGACGGCTGTCTGCTCCTTGTCGATGCCTTTGAAGGTCCGATGCCGCAGACACGCTTCGTGCTTCAGAAGGCCCTTCAGATTGGATTGAAGCCCATCGTGGTGGTAAACAAGGTGGATAAGCCCAACTGCCGTCCCGAGGAAGTCTACGAGATGGTGTTCGACCTGATGTTTTCGCTCAACGCCACCGAGGATCAACTGGACTTTCCGGTGGTCTACGGCTCTGCCAAGAACGGCTGGATGGGTGAGAACTGGGCCCGTCCGACCGACAACATCGACTACCTTCTCGACAAGATTGTCGAGGTAATCCCCGCCCCCGAGCGTCTAGAGGGAACGCTGCAGATGCTCATCACCAGCCTGGATTTCAGCAACTACACCGGCCGTATAGCCGTAGGGCGTGTCCACCGCGGCACGCTCGCCGATGGCATGAATGTGACCATCTGCCACCGCGACGGCACACAGGAGCGCACCAAGATAAAGGAACTGCACACCTTCGAGGGAATGGGGCACCAGAAGACCGACACCGTATCTTCGGGCGACATCTGCGCAGTGATTGGCTTGGACCGTTTCGAAATCGGCGATACCATAGCCGACTTCGAGAACCCCGAGTCGCTGCCTACCATCGCCATCGACGAGCCCACCATGTCCATGCTCTTCACCATCAACGATTCCCCCTTCTTCGGCAAGGAAGGCAAGTATGTGACCTCCCGCCACATCTATGAACGCCTGCAACGCGAACTGGAAAAGAACCTTGCCCTGCGGGTGGAGGACTTCGAAGGCTCTACCGACAAGTGGATTGTGAGCGGCCGTGGCGTGCTGCACCTCTCCGTGCTCATCGAGACCATGCGCCGCGAGGGCTACGAGTTGCAGGTGGGGCAGCCGCAGGTCATCTACAAGGAGATTGGAGACCAGCGCTGCGAGCCCATCGAACAGCTCACCATCAATGTGCCGGAGGAATTTGCCTCGAAGATGATCGACCTCGTGACGCGCCGCAAGGGCGAACTGGTTTCCATGGAGTCGCAGGTCGACCGCGTCAACATTGAGTTCGAGATACCCTCCCGCGGCATAATAGGCTTGCGCACCAATGTGCTCACCGCCAGCCAGGGCGAAGCCATCATGGCCCACCGCTTCAAGGACTACCAGCCCTACAAGGGCGAAATTCAGCGACGGGTGAACGGCTCCATGGTGGCGCTTGAGACAGGAACGGCCTACGCCTACAGCATAGACAAGCTCCAGGACCGCGGAAAGTTCTTCATCGACCCGGGCGAAGAAGTCTATTACGGGCAGGTTGTCGGCGAACATGTTCACGACAACGACCTCGTCATTAATGTGACAAAGGCCAAGCAGCTGACCAATGTCCGTGCCAGCGGCAGCGACGAGAAGGCCCGCATCATCCCGAAGGTCATCATGAGCCTGGAGGAATGTCTCGAGTACATCAAGGGCGACGAGCTGGTGGAGGTGACCCCGAAGTCGATGCGTATGCGTAAGATTATCCTTGACCATCTGGAGCGGAAGCGCGCCAACAAGGAATAAATAGCCGGCCGATGACATCCCAGCCTGCGCTTGCTCCCACCCAAGAGCGACAGCGATACCTCATCCTCGATGCCTTGAGAGGCTTTGCCCTGCTGGGCATCTGCATGGCCAACCTGCCGGAATTTGCCCTCTGGATCTTCATGTCGGCTGCCGACCAGCAGGCCATTCCTCATGCAGGAGCCGACCCGTTGGTACGGTTTCTGCAGTTTTTCTTCATTGATGCCAAGTTCTATACCATTTTCTCCCTGCTTTTCGGAATAGGGTTCTCGCTCATTCTGGAGCGTGCCCTGGCCAAGGGAGTGGCCGGTGTGCGGCTTTTCTACCGCCGGATGTTGCTCCTGGTGCTCATCGGATTGCTTCACATCTGGTTGCTGTGGAGCGGCGACATCCTGCTGCTCTATGCCTGCATGGGCCTGTTGCTGCCCTTGTTTGCCGGATGTTCCGACCGTCGGCTGCTGCAGTGGGCGGCTTTTTTGCTGCTGCTTCCCATCGTGCTCGATGCCGTCGGCGATGTGTCCGGCATAGACTGGGGCAAGCCGTTGGAGGCTCTTTGGTGGCAGACGGCCCATGCCCACGGCATTGACGAGCAGAACTTTTCCACCTATTTGCGCGATGCCGACTCCTATGCAGCCGTGTTCCAGTTCCTCATACAGGGCTTTGTGGAGCGCATGTGGGAGTTTGTCGAGGGCCACCGTGTGCCTAAGGTGCTGGCGTTCTTCCTCCTGGGCTATGTTGCCGGCCGCCGCCGGTGGTACGCCCGTGTGGCTGAATGGCAGTGCCCGTCCCGCTTCTGGCAGGCTGTCTGGCTGTTTGTCTCCCTGTCATTCTCATGGCTCTATGCCTGGAGTGCGCTCAACGGCCATCCGCTGGGGCGTGCCGTACATGGCGTATTCTATCTCTTGAGTGCCCTATCCATGAGTGGAATCTACATTGTGTTGTTTTGCCGTCTGCAGCAGCGTTGTCCTTCGTCGCCCGTCCTGCGCTGGCTGGCGGCTCCGGGGCGTATGGCACTGTCCAATTACATGGGTCAATCCATTGTCGGAATCCTGCTTTTCTATGGCATCGGCCTGGGACTTGGCAATCGTTTCTCCCTGCTTTTCGTTGAACTCACCGCCGTCGGCATCTTCATCGTGCAGGTTGTGCTGAGCACCTGCTGGCTGAGCAGTTTCCGTTTCGGCCCGTTGGAGTGGGTGTGGCGAATGCTCACCTATGGCAAGTGGCTGTCGCTCCGGAAGGAACCAGACTGAGCCGAGAGCGAATTTTTGCCCATTTCATCGGGAAATTAGTAAAAAATCGCTACACAAAAGCTGTACGGAAATTTCGTCAATCTAGACGAGCCATCCCTTCATTTTTATGTTTTCGTGTTGCACAAAAAGTCCGTTTTGTGCAAGAAAAGTCCTCGTTTTCATCCCCAAATGACAATTTTCCCTGTCCAAAATCCCTCCTCTTGTCCGTCGCAACCCCGGGTGTTGGACTCCAACCGAGCCCCAGTTGGACTGCAACTCCCATACAGTTGGAATCTGTCAGTCCGGCAGCGGAAGTAAAAAATGCGCAACACACTGAACAACAGTATTTTATGAAAACTTTAAAAATCCGGCGTTTTTTCGCACCGGACAATTTTTTTTCGAAAATAATGCACTACAGAAGCAGTAAAACGGACCTCTTTTCGTAAAATATCTTTACATCGCAACCCTCTCTTGCGTAATGCTTTGCGTTGCCTTTGCACTACATTTTGACTGTCTGCATACAACGGTCTCGTTTTTTTTCCATACATTTGCACCGAAACAAGCCGTACATGAAAGAATTTGTCATATCCGAAGCCAAGGTCGAGACCGCCGTGCTGGTAGGTCTCATCACCCCCCGTCAGGACGAGGCCAAGACCAAGGAATACCTCGACGAGCTGGAGTTTCTTGCCGACACGGCAGGAGCGAAGGTCGTGCGAAGGTTCACCCAGCGTGCCGGCGGCTCCAGCAGCATCACCTATGTGGGCTCGGGAAAGCTTGATGAGATTGCCTCCTACATCCGCGACGAGGAGGAGAACGAGCGTCCCGTGGGCATGGTCATCTTCGACGACGAACTATCGGCAAAGCAAATCCGCAACATAGAGAAGGCCCTCGGGGTGAAGATACTCGACCGCACCTCGCTCATCCTCGACATCTTCGCCATGCGTGCACAGACAGCGGCCGCCAAGACACAGGTGGAACTGGCTCAGTACCGCTACATGCTGCCCCGTCTGCAGCGTTTGTGGACCCACCTGGAACGTCAGGGCGGCGGCTCCGGCTCCGGCGGCGGCAAGGGCTCGGTGGGATTGCGCGGCCCGGGAGAGACACAGCTGGAAATGGACCGCCGGATCATTCTCCACCGCATCACCCTCCTGAAGCAGCGGCTCGCAGAGATAGACCAGCAGAAAACCACCCAGCGCAAGAACCGCGGACGGCTCATCCGCGTGGCACTCGTGGGCTATACTAATGTAGGAAAATCGACCATCATGAACCTCCTGTCAAAGAGCGAGGTCTTTGCCGAGAACAAACTCTTTGCCACGCTCGACACCACCGTACGCAAGGTAGTGGTGGAGAACCTCCCGTTCCTGCTGGCCGACACCGTCGGATTCATCCGCAAACTGCCCACCGACCTCGTCGACTCGTTCAAGTCGACCCTCGATGAGGTGCGCGAGGCCGACCTCCTGCTCCATGTCGTAGACATCTCACACCCCGACTTCGAGGAGCAGATAAGCGTGGTGGAGAAAACCCTGGCCGACCTCGGATGTGCAGAAAAGCCCTCCATGATTGTCTTCAACAAGACAGACAACTACAAGTGGGTGGAAAAGGCCCCCGACGACCTGACCCCCGAAACCCGCGAAAACATCAACCTCGAACGGCTCAAGCGCACTTGGATGGCAAAACTCAACGACAACTGCATCTTCATCTCCGCCCTGCAGAAGCAGAACATCGACGAGTTCCGCACCATACTCTACCAGAAAGTGCGCGAGATGCATGTCCAGAAATACCCCTACAACGACTTCCTTTACAACATAGAATCGCCCGAAGAATAAACCAAACCCCAATAACACTATGGCATACAGACAACTTACATCGGCAGAGATTGCCCAACTGCAGCGGCAAGGCTGCCAGGCCGAACGCTGGGAATACATTCAGGTGGCCGAACGGTTCAACGCAGACTTTGTCCACCAAGTGGAATTCTACGGCCATGTGCGCCTCGGCGAACTCACCGAGGATGTGCAGATTAGCGACGACTTCTACAAGCACAGCGCACTGAAGAACGCCACCCTGCGCAATGTTACCATCGGCGACAACTGCCTCATCGAGCGGATTGGAAACCGTATCAACAACTACACCATCGGCAACAGGTGCGTCATCACTAATGTGAACACGCTGGAAACCAACCAGAAGGCACACTTCGGACAGGGAAAAGTCATCTCCGTGCTCAACGAGGTGGGCGACGGCAATGTCATGCTCTTCGACGGACTGACCAGCCAACTGGCTGCCTTCATGGCCAAGCACTTTGCTAACGCACCCCTCATGGAGCGCCTCCACCGCCTCATCCGCGAGGAAATAGACCGCACCATCCCCAAATACGGCGTCATTGGCGACAATGTGCGCATTGTGAATACCTCGATGATTATCAACACCCACATCAACGACGACTGCGAAATCGTGGGGGCAACGAGGCTCTCCGACTGCAGCATAAAAAGCATCCCGGGGGCTGCGGTGAAAATAGGCAGCGGCGTCATCTGCGAGAACTCCATCATCTTCGACGGCACCAGCATACTGAACAGTGCCAAGATAGAGAATTGCTTCGTTGGAGAAACCTGCCAGATAACCAACGGCTTCACCGCAGAGTCGAGCGTGTTCTTCGCCAACTCCTTCATGGCCAACGGCGAGGCATGTGCCGCCTTCTGCGGACCTTTCTCCGCAAGCCACCACAAAAGCTCGCTGCTTATCGGGGGCGAGTTCTCCTTCTACAATGCAGGCTCCAACACAAACTTCTCCAACCATGCCTACAAGATGGGTCCCATGCACTACGGAACCCTGGAGCGCGGCACCAAGACAGCCTCGGGCGCCTACATCCTCATGCCGGCCAAGATAGGAACATTCTCCGTCTGCTTCGGCAAACTGATGTATCATCCCGACACCCGCAAACTGCCCTTTGCCTATCTCATCGCCTACAACGACACGATGTACCTCGTGCCCGGGCGCAACCTCACCACCGTGGGACTCTATCGAGATATCCGCAAGTGGCCGAAACGCGATGCCCGGCCGCTCAACGGCCAGAAAAGCATCGTCAATTTCGACTGGCTATCGCCTTTCTCCGTAGGGGAAATACTCGAGGGAAAGCGCATCCTGGAGCAACTGCGCAATGCCAGCGGCGACAATGTCTCGACCTACAACTACCACGAATATGTCATCAAGGCATCCTCACTCCGTAAAGGCATCAAGTATTACGACATTGCCCTGCGCATTTTCATGGGGGCAGTCATGAAGCGCCACAAACTGGAACGCCCCGCCAGCGAGGTGGGACTGGGCAAGTGGAACGACCTGTCAGGACTGCTGCTGCCCGAGAGAGAGGAGCAACGCTTGGTCGACGATATTGTCGGCGGCACCGTCACGGACATCAACCAGGTGCTGGAACGCTTCCGTCAACTGCATGAAAACTATGCCGAATACCGTTGGGCATGGGGCTACAAGATGATTCAGGACTACTATGGGATTGACGAAATCACCCCCGAAGCCGCCGAGCGCATTAAAAAGGACTATATCACGGCACGCCGGGCGTGGATTGCCGAGATAAGAAAAGATGCCGAGAAAGAATTCGAACTGGGCGATGTTGAACCCGAAGTGCTCCAGAACTTCATCTCGCAACTGGACAAGGAAATCGACTTCGAGGAGTGGAAAGCCTGACCGGTTGACCGCAAGCAATATGACTTCGCCCAGCAGACACACGACCTGCTGGGCGAAGCTGTTTTTCTGCCGCACACCGCCGACTTTCGCCCGGCCTGAAAAATATTCGGGCAAAACAGCGGAAACATGCCCTGGATTTATTATCTTTGCAAGATAGAACAATACATAACATTATCAATATGAGAAACAAACTTTCGCTCATCGGCCTGCTGCTGGTCATCGCCCTGATGCCGGCCCCGGCAAAAGACTACAAGTATCAAACCGTGAAGGGCGACCCCATGCAAGCCCGCATCTACACACTCGACAACGGACTGAAGGTCTATCTCTCGGTCAACAGGGAGATGCCGCGCATCACTGCCCACATAGCAGTGCGCACCGGCTCAAAGAACGACCCCGCAGAAACCACCGGCCTGGCCCACTATCTTGAGCACCTGATGTTCAAAGGCACTAAGCAGTTCGGCACCAACAACCCCGATGCAGAGTCACCCCTGCTCGACGAGATAGAGAAACGCTATGAGGAATATCGGCTTATTACCGATCCCGAACTGCGCAAGCAGAAATATCACGAGATAGACTCCGTCAGCCAGATTGCCGCGCAGTACTTCATCCCCAACGAATACGACAAACTCATGGCAGCCATCGGCGCACAGGGAACCAACGCCTACACCAGCAACGATGTCACCTGCTACACGGAAGACATCCCGTCGAACGAGATTGAGAGCTGGGCTAAGATACAGTCCGACCGCTTCCAGAACATGGTCATCCGCGGTTTCCACACCGAACTGGAAGCCGTCTACGAGGAATACAACATCGGACTGACCTCCGACCAGCGTAAACTGTTTCAGGCCTTTGCCGCAAAACTGTGGCCCACGCACCCCTACGGCACACAGTCGACCATCGGTACCCAGGAACACCTGAAGAATCCGTCCATCGTCAACATCAAGAACTACTTCAAGAAGTGGTATGTTCCCAACAATGTGGCCATCTGTATGGCAGGCGACTTCGACTTCGACCAGACCATCGCCATCATCGACCGCTATTTCTCCGCATGGCAGCCAGGCGCCGATGTGAGCCAGCCCAAGTTCGCACCGCTGCCCGAACTGACCGCTCCGCAGGACAGCACGGTGCTCGGACAGGAAGCCGAACAAATCTGGCTGGGGTGGCGTGCAGACAAGGCCACCTCGCAACAGGCAGACACGCTGGCACTGGTGAGTTCCATCCTGAACAACGGCAAGGCCGGACTACTCGACCTGAACCTCAATCAGCAGATGAAGGTGCAGGGCGCTTTCGCCGGCGATGAACTCCTGGCCGACCACGGAGGCTTCATCCTCGCAGGACAACCGAAGGAAGGACAGACCCTCGACGAGGTGAAACAGCTCCTCCTGGAGCAACTGGACCTGCTGAAAAAAGGTGAGTTCAGCGAGGAACTTCTCACATCCATCATCAAGAACAAGAAACTGAACTATCTCCGTTCGCTCGACAACAACCGAAGCCGCGTGAGCGAGTTTGTCGACGCCTTCATCAATGGTGAGGAATGGGAGAGTGTCGTCGGCAAGATAGACCGGCTCGCAAAGATTACGAAAGCCGATGTGGTGGACTTCGCCAACCGCTTCTTCACCGACGGATACATTGCCATCTACAAGCGGCAGGGCGTCGACACCACCCAGAAAAAAATTGACAAGCCGCAGATTACCGCCATACCTGCCAACCGTGACCAGGTGAGTCAGTTTGTCAAAGACATACAGAATGCCAAAGTGGAGCCCATACAGCCAGTATTCCTCGACTTCAGCAAGGACCTGACCCAGGGGCTGACTAAACGCCGTCTCCCCGTTATCTACAAGCAGAACACCGAGAACGACCTCTTCAACCTGGTGTTCCTCTTCGACTTCGGCAAGCAGGCCGACAAGCGGATGGAACTCGCTGCCGACTACACCGACTACCTCGGAACCGACAAGTACACCGCACCGCAACTGCAGGAGATGTTCTACCAACTGGCTTGTACCTACCGGCTGCGTGTCAGCGACGAGCAGGTGCAGATTTCCCTCAGCGGACTCAACGAGAGTCTGCCCGAGGCATTGCAGCTCGTTGAGCACATTATCGGTAATGTGAAGAGCGATCCGAAGGTCTACAACGAATGCGTAGAGCTTGAACTCAAGGGTCGCGCCGACCAAAAGAAAAACCAGAACGCCTGCTTCTCGGCACTGAGCAACTACGGCATCTACGGCGAGTACAACAGCGTCCGCAACCATCTTTCGGAACAGGAGATGCGCACCGCCAACCCTGAAGAACTGGTGCAGTTGATCAAGAACCTGAAGAACCATGCGCATACGGTGCTCTACTACGGCCCGATGAGCATGGACGAGCTGGACAAGGTGGTGACAAAGTATCACCAGACCGGCAAGAAACTCCTGCCCGCACTGGCCAACAAGCCCTACGAAAAGCAGGCAACCCCGCAGAGCGAGATACTCATTGCGCCCTACGATGCCAAGAACATCTACATGCGTATGTACCATAATGAGAATAAGGCGTGGGACGCCAATGAGGCAGGCGTCATGTCGGTGTTCAACGAATACTTCGGTGGCGGTATGAACGGCATCGTCTTTCAGGAACTGCGCGAGGCCCGCGGACTGGCCTACAGTGCCTCGGCACTCTACCAGCGCCCCTATCGTGCCGGCGAGACGGAAAGTTTCTACACCAACATAATCGCCCAGAACGACAAGATGATGGACTGTGTCAATGTATTCCACGAAATCCTTAACGGCATGCCTGCCAGCCAGATGGCCTTCCAAGTGGCCAAGGATGCGATGATGAAGTCCATTGCCAGCAGGCGCACTACCAAGTTCTCCGTCATCAATGCCTACCTGGCCGCCAAGCGACTGGGCATCGACTACGACCTGAACCGCAAGGTTTTCGAACAGCTTCCGGCCGTACAACTGCAGGACATTGTCGACTTTGAGAAGCGGAACATGGCCGACAAGACCCTCCGCTACCTCATTCTCGGCGACGAGAACCAGCTCGACATGGAGTCGCTTGGGAAGATTGCACCCGTGAAGCGCCTGACGCTTGAAGAGGTGTTCGGTTACTAAGTGGTGAAAACAGGAATAAAAACAGGTAGAAGATATGAGCAAGATAAAGACAATCGGCATCTTGACATCGGGGGGAGATGCCCCTGGTATGAATGCCGCTATCCGTGCCGTGACCCGCGCCGGCATCTATAACGGTTTCGCCATCAAGGGTATCTATCGCGGGTTCGACGGGCTGATAAAGGGCGAGGTGAAGCCGTTTACCACCGAGGATGTCTCTGGCATCATCACGCGAGGCGGCACCATCCTGAAGACTGCACGCTCGAAGGAGTTCATGACCCCGGAAGGCATGCGGAAGGCCTATGAGACTTGCCAGCGTGAAGGCATAGACGCACTGGTTGTCATCGGCGGAAACGGTTCGCTGACGGGGGCTCGTAACTTCGGCATGGAGTACGACTTTCCCTGCATAGGGCTGCCTGGCACCATCGACAACGACCTCTACGGGACAGATTCTACCATCGGCTACGACACCACGATGAACATCATCATGGAGTGTGTGGACCGCATCCGCGACACGGCCAACTCCCACGAGCGCATCTTCTTTGTCGAGGTGA
>CALFJA010000015.1 GCA_937877605.1 uncultured Prevotellaceae bacterium
TTTCGTTCCTTTCTGTAAATCAGCGTCATAATCGTCAAAAGGTTTGGATATTATTACAGAGTTTTAGAGAGTTATTGCAGACCACATAGAGTCAAAAGGTCGTTTTCATGCCCCTTCCATTTCTTTGACAGTTTTGCCTCATTCTCGTCCTCAAGAGTTGCAAGTGCCTTTGACTCCTGCTCTGTGGTAATGTCTATATACCCCATGGTTGTTTGTATGTGGGCATGCCCCATCAGGAGCGATATCTGTACGATGTTCATCCCGTCTTCGAGCCAGTGGCTTGATTTTGCATGCCTAAACTGATGTGCATGGAGATTCAGCGGTACATCGGGACATCTCTCATGCGCTCTTTGGGCATATAGCTTGAGCCTCTTGTCTATGGCGGGCTGCGTCATCTTGCCATAGGCATTATAATTCCTTGAATAGAACAGATATCGGTCAGCCCTTCTTTCCGGATGGTATTCCTTTAAGTATGCCTTCAGGTGTGCCACGGCTTTCGGGAGAAGATAGAGGGTCCGCGGTTTGGATCCCTTTCCCATTACAGTCGCAAATGGCTTCGGCTCATCTAAGTGCAGCTGTCCCACTTTCATGGACAGTATCTCGTCCAGTCTGGCAGCCGTTCCGTACAGGAGCACAAGGAGTGCCATGTCCCTCCTCCCTGTCCGGGTTCGGGTATCCGGCTCTCTCATGATGGCACTGACCACGTCCTTGCTGAGTCCGTCAATCTTCCGCCTGGACACTTTTTGCCTCGGAACCAGCGAAGTGTTCTGGGACAGATAGAGATAGGCGACGTCGCGTGTTCCGACATATCTTATAAATGCCCTTAGCGCGGCAAGCCTGCAGTTGCAAGTGTAGGGGCAGCAGTTGCGTCCGTCCCTCAGCCATTTCAGCCATTCCTCAACATAGTCGTGGTCCAGGTGCTTGAAACGTAGCGTTGAGGGGGTCACGCCTTTCTCTGTTTTCAAGAATACAAGGTACAGGGTGATTGCAGTCCTGTAGGCCTGTAGCGTCTTGGGGCTGGCATTGCATATCACAGGGACGTACTCTGTCAGCCAGCCGTTTATATATGAGGCGATAAGGCATGCCTCCCTACTTGGCTTCTTCTCCATAGTCTACATCGGGTACTATATCGTTGAATGAGTCCTTGGTCAGGCTGAGCATGACATCGGCCAGGCATGGCACGAGGGTGTAGTAGTACTTCGTGCATTCCAGTCTGGCGTGCCCCATGCTCTTGCTCAGGGATACGAAGCGTGCATTGAACCCGATTCCGAGTCCCACCCACTGGTTGAGGTTCCTCGTCGCATATTCGTGGCGCAGGTCGTACGGGACGGCGCTGCCATACCTGTCAGAGTCCCACATGTCCTTAAAGTTGCCCGACACCCAGTTCCTGCCGTGGTGTCCGCCGTCTGCGGCAGGAAAGAAATACTCCCTGTCCGGGCACATATCCTTACGGCTTACACGGTCATCATACTTTCGCATCAGTTCAAGCATGGAGGCATGGAGGACAACAAAATGCTGATTATGCCCTTTACTCTGCTTGATGTCAATTATGCCATGCTGAAGATCTACATTCTCTGTCCTAAGAAGCCTGGCTTCCGTTGGTCTCATGCCTGTGCTGAAGAGCAGGCGGTAGAAAACGGGAAGGGTGATCTTCTTCAGTCGCGAGGAAAGACTCCGCCTGGCTTTATGGGCATCACACCTACGGAACAGGTCGTCAAGCTCCCTGTCCGTAAAGTGATGAGGTACATACTGCCGCCTGTTCCTTTCCTTTGGAAGCACGGGTGGATTCAGCAGGCACAGCCTGTGGCTGTTCAGATACTTGATGCAGCTTACGACGACCTGTATGCGCGTGCGGCAGGAGCAGACCTTCTCCGTGTCGCGCTTCCGGCACCAGCCGTCTATCATTTCCTGTGTCAAGGTCGTAGCCTGGGGGTGACTGTCCCTGCAGTACTTGTCAAATGCCGCGAGGTTCTCTCCGTAGGCGTATGGATTCCATTTGCCCGATGCCTGCATGTAGGCTTCAAACTGCATGAACAGCGATGCGGCTGCTGATATGTAGTTGCTCATCCGAACACCTCCTTCCTGACTGGGAAGTTCTCAATACTGAGGCCGCATTTCCGCAGATGCATGAAATCGGCGCTGAGATATGCCTCCACTGATTCTGGAGACGTGTGTCCAAGGGTACTTGAGATGACCGGCTGCGGAATGTCATTGCCGAGAAGGGTGACGGCCAGCAGGTGACGGAAGATATGAGAACCGCGCCGTTCGCCCTTGCCCATTCTTATCCCGGCAGCGTCATAGACGGCGTTGATTGCGCCTCCTATGGATCCTGCGCCAAGACGTCTGTGATGCGGGAACTTCGAGACAAAGACCTCCCGCGTGTCACAGCGGGGCCTTTCCCTTACGATGTAGTCATAAAGGGCGTTGCCAACCACGGCTCTTAGCGGCAGTGTCAAAGGCACTCCCGTCTTTTGCTGCACGATGCGGATGACATCCATGCCCCAGTCGATATCCTCCAGGCGCAGGGCGGCGACATCGCATGCGCGCAGCCCCGTGTACATCAGCAGTCTCACCATTGCCTTCTCGCGAAGACACAGACCAGAGTCCGGGTTATCCAATACAGACTTCAGTCTGCCTGCCTCCTCAGGCGTTATGTATTGTATGTTCTTCCGCTGCTCGCGTATTGGCGGCAGGAAATTCATGATGGCATCACAGTCGGCAAACCGAGTCCTGACGGCCTTGAAAACGGCACGTATGTTCTTCTTGAATGAGTGTCCATACCTCTGTACACCGTCAGAGAAAAAGAAGCCGATGACTTCCTGCTCGCTGATCTGGGCAAGAGACTGAATGCCATGGTCTTGAAGCGAGTGGAAGAATACGGCTGTGTTCAAGGATGATATGGATATGGTCGGCTCCTTCACCCCACGCTTCTCCTCCACCTTGCGATAAGTGTCAATGACGTTCCTGAACTCTTCACACAGACAGTCATAGTGGCTGCTCTTCATGAAATGGGACAGGTTGCCCGGGCCGGAAGGGTATATACCACGGACGTCAAACTGCTCCAGCAGTCCCACGATGCTCTTCTTCCTTCTCAGATACCCGGATGACGTGATTGTCGCAGCATACTGGAGATAGTGGTTGCGGTAGCCGTGCCATTCACCGCGCTCCTGCAAACATACCACTGCCCTCATCTCTGTCCTCATTGACTTGAGGTACTCCGTAGAGTAGCCATGCTCTTGCAAATAGGCAATGAGCTTCTCGAATTTTTCTTTACTTGTTACCTTTACCATAAATTAATTGATTTGGAATAGAAACTAATGTTATCAATAGCAAAGGTAGCAAATAATATCCAAACCTTTTGACGATTATGACGCTGATTTACAGAAAGGAACGAAAAAGGTTTGGATATTGGAAAAGTTTGGATAACGCAGCATATCCAAACGTTTGGATATCCTGCGCCACAGCTTCGCCACGCACCTGCTGGAGGCGGGCACCGACATCCGCACCGTGCAGCTGTGGATGGGGCACAAGCGTCTGGAGACCACCGCCGTGTACCTGAACGTGGCCGTCACCGACCGCCCGGACGTGAAGACCGGCCCGATGGACATCATCTACAAAGTGGAGGAGTGATGGAGCGCGGTGTCTCTGAGGCCATACGGCGGTTCCTGCCGCCGTAT
>CALFJA010000016.1 GCA_937877605.1 uncultured Prevotellaceae bacterium
CAGCACAGAATGCCGTAAATTCCGTTCAGAGTGCAGCCCAAAATGCCGCCAACTCCGTACAGAATGCAGCGCAGAATGCCGCAGGACAAATGCAACAGGCCATGAACTCCGCTCAAAACATGGCGCAACAGACCGTTCAACAGGTGCAGTCGCAAGCTTCGGATGCTGTTTCGAAAATACAGAGTTCGGCCCAAGACATTGGCAGTAAGGTACAGGATGGGGTCAACAATTTGCAACAGCAGGCTTCAAGTGCTGTTTCTTCCATTCAGGAAAAAGCCCAGCAAGGTGTCAGCCAGTTGCAGGGCAAGGCTCAGGAGATGAGCAGCCAGATACAAGACAGCGTTGCCAACATCCAGCAACAAGCCTCCCAAGCAGCCAGTCAGGCAAGTGCGCAGGCTGCAAGTGCCGTGCAACAAGTGCAGCAACAGGCAGAGAGTGCCGTATCACAGTTGCAAGCGCAAGCCCAGCAGGTGAGCAGTCAGATAGAAAGCGGTATTCAGGAGGTTCAGGAAAAGGCCTCGCAGGCAGCAACGCAACTGCAGCAGCAGGCTGAGCAAATGACCTCTCAGTTGCAGCAGCAGGCCGAGCAGGTTGGCAGCCGCATCGAAAGCGGCATCAACGATGCACAGGCAAAAGCCCAAGAGGTTGCCCAAAACATAGAATCGCAAGTTCAGGATACCGTCAATCATCTTCAGGAAGAGGCCAAGGCCGTATCTGACAAGATAGAGAACGGCATCAACAATATACAAGAGCAAGCCACTGAGGCTGCCCAAAAGTTGGAAAGCGAGGCCAAGGAGATTGCAGGACAGGTTGAACAGAAGGTGCAAGACACTGTCAATCAGATTGAAAACACTGCAAAAGAGGCCGTCAACAAGATAGAGGAAAAAGCCCAGGAAATTCAGGCCAAGGCTGAGGAACTCGGCGAGAAAGCCCAGGAAGAGTTCCAAAAACTGGAGAATGAAGCCAAGGAGATAGCCGGACAGATTGAGGATAAAGCCAAGGAGGTTGTCAACGAGGTTGAGACCAAAGTAAAGGAAACGGCCGAAAAAATAGAAAATGAAGCGAAGGAAATAGCCAATAAGGTCGAGGAAAAGGCCAACGAGATTGCCAACGAAGCCAAAGAGATGGCTGACAAGGCCATGGAGAAGGTGGATGAGGTAAAGAATAAGATTGAAGATGCCGCCAATGCTGCCGTTGACAAGGTAGACTCTATGATTGATGAGGCATCAAACAAACTTTCCGAAGCCGCCGATGCCGTTTCAAACAAGATAGATTCGGTTGTCGCCAACCTTTCAAATGCTGCCGATGCAGCTATCGGGAAAGCTCAGGAAACGGCCAGCAAGATTGCGGATGCGGCGAGTCAAGCGCTCAGCAATGCTTCGAACAAGTTGCAAGGAGGTATCGATAGCTTCCTCGGTGACTTGAGCGATATTACAAGTGCACCCTCAATGGATGGCATGATGAACATGGCAAGGTCAATGGGCGGCGACTTGTTGGGTGGCGGTGCTGCCGCTGGCAGTGAAAACGATTCTTTCCATGGCAAGATAGAAGTGGCTGGCAAGAAGTATGGCATTGTAGAATGCAAATACCGTTTCTATCAGGCTACCGATAGTACTGGAAAACCTTCTACCCGTCCGCGTGGCGGTGCCATCACTTTTGTGATGCCTTCTTTGAGTGATGACAATGTGTTCTTCTACAAGTGGATGTTCAGTAAGACACAGGTCTATTCCGGTGTTTTGAAATTTGTGGTCTATTCCCAGAAAAACAAGCGCAGCTACAAGACCGTCAACTTTAAGAATGCATATTGTACGGAACTGGAAGATTATTTCAATGACCACGACTCCCGGTTGATGCATACCCGTGTTACCATAGCTGCCGAATCGATCACCGTAGGCAACAATGACCAGGCAGAATACAACAACGACTGGACATAAACAGGCTGGGAGGCCAAAAGAATAAAGGTAAGCTTATGTCGATATCAGTAAAGAACATTTCGCTTAGCATAAATGGCACGACCTCGAACCAGTTCAATATCGAACTAGATGGTGCCAAGTACAGTCTTGACAAGTTCAAGATTACTCAGAAACTGCTGGAACCTTGTCGGCTGGAATTCGTGCTGCAAAAAGCTCCGGAAGAAGACATTAACGAAATACAGTTCACCACCTGCGGCTCCATTATAGGTAAAGATGTAACGCTCAGCGTACAGACCGACTCCATGGAGCAGGAAATTTCCAACTTTGCCGCAGGTTCGCAGAATGCCGACATAGAATTCGAGGGCTTTGTGGTCTTTGCCAAGGCAACCCGCAAGGAGTCGGAATATGCCATCAAGGTAGTGGCAGAGACCAAAGACACCGTGATGAAAGACTCGCCCAACTTCAATATCTATAATGAGATGACCTTGGCCGACATCGTGAAGGATGTGACCGACTATGCCGAGGTGGACACGGAGATTGACCCGAAGTTGACGGACAAAATATTCTACACAGTAGAGTTTAACGAGACAAACTATGAATTTCTGCAACGACTGGCCAGGCGCCATGGGGAATGGATGTTCAACAATGGAAAGAAACTCCATTTCGGAAAGTTTGGCAATCAAGACAATATTACATTAAAATATCCTAGTCAGGACCTGACAGAATACAGCGCTCGCTTGCAGACATTCCATACGATGGGTAATTTCGTTCAGCTAACCTATAATGAATCGCATGCTTTCAGCCTGTCCAAGGCTGACGAAAAACTGAGCAATTGCGGGAACAAGTTGAACGATGCAACCTACTCTGCTTCGAACGAAAAATATAAGCAAAAGACAGGCTTTGAGTCAGATTCTATAAGTCTGGAGCGAGATGATGATGTGACCAAGAATGGTGATGCCGGGAACGATCTTTTCAGTGAAACTCCCACGGCATACCGTGAGGGTCGGCGTGCCAATATGCTGGTGTATGAAGGCAAGACCTACTGCTCGCAGATGAAAATAGGTGCCAAGCTCAACATCAAGGACAACTACATCAGTAACGGTTCTTCGCAGGAAAAAAGTGAGGTTCAACAGGACGAAATTCTCATTACTGAGGTTGTGCATCGTTTCGACATTGACCAGAACTACAGCAACAGTTTTAAGGGAATAACCGCAGCTTTAGACTATCCTCCATACCTAGACCCAACCATCCATCCTATATGCGACCATCCCCTCAAGGGCGTTGTCAAAGATACAGAAGACCCCAAGCATTGGGGGCGTGTCAGAATAAGGTTCTTTATACCTCAGGCACGTGTCAATGGTGTTGAAGATGATACGAAGTGGACACCATGGATTCATGTCGCACAACCCTATTCCGGTTCCCAAGACCCTAAATTCGGAACCCATTTGATTCCTGAAATCAATAGTCAGGTGTTTGTGGAGTTCGTTGGTGGGAATATGGAGCGCCCTTATGTTGCCGGATGTAACATGTCGGCAGTTTCCACTCCTGTAGATGATGCATGGTATCCTGGTGATAATAATGTCAAGGCTATTCGCACCGCCAGCGGGCATACCATCGAGATACACGACACTGCAAATGCTAATGAATTTGGCGACAAGGGGTTTATACGCATTTACGACAGCAAGTTGAATTATTATGAGCTGCTTCTCTCTACTGACAAGAAACTCATAAGTCTACGGTCTTCAGGTGACATTTCCCTGAATGCAGGTGGCAACATAACCTTGAAAGCTGGTGGAGGAATCAATGCCAGTGCCGGTGGAGAGATTACAGAGAAAGCAGGCAGCAATATCAGTCAGAGTGCCGGGGGCGGTATCAGTGCCAGTGCCAGCAGTGATATCAGTCATAACGCCGGAGGTAATGTCAATATAGAAGCCGGAGCCGATTTGGTTTCCTCTGCCGGAGGTAACATGGATCATGCCGCAAGTGGCAACATGTCGTTGTCGGCCGGTGAAGAACTGGTGGCTGCAGCAAGCAACAACATGCATCTTGTAGCCGACAAGGATTTCTTCTGCTACGCTTCAGGTAACTTTACTCAAACCGTGGAAAAGAACCTGTCCATCAGTGTCAGTGACAGCACGAGCATAACTTCGGTCGGCGGAACGGATATCAAGGCAAGGGACATTAAGATATGGGCCGACAACGGTCTCAAGGAATATTCAACCACTCACGATATTAACGCAAACACTTCTGTGGGAATCACCGCCACGGCAACGATTGATATCAAGGCCCTGATGGTTAAGGAAAACTAAATGCTATGGGTGACAACTGGGAGGAAAAATTCAGTTCCTACGACATAGATCGCATAAAGGCAGAAAACTCCAAAGAGACAGAACAGATTTCTTCCGCAGAAGATTCCCTTGAGCAGCCGGCACCAGTGCTAAAGGAACAAAAAGAACTAGAACTGGAATCAACACCTGTGGAGCGTTTCTACGCAGAATCGGAAGAGGCACTTGCTGCCAAGGCCAAGGTTGAAGAGAACAAGGCTATTTATGACCGTTTGCTCTCCAAGTTCACGAATAAGGAGCCGCGTATCCTGAAGAAGGAAGATGTTGAGCAGGCTGTTGCCCAGATGGAAGAATGTATAGCTGCAGCACAGCAACTGCCAGAATCGGCTGATGCGATGGAAAACAGTCGCCAGTCAAGAAAACGCCGGATTGTTAATAGACAACTCACTCAAGCAGTAGATGTTTTTGCTACTGCAAGATACATTGGGAGTTGCTTCTTGGATATCAACCAGAAGGAATTCTATCAATATCTGGACAATTGTCGCTACACTTTTATGACCTCCATGGCGGTACGGACATTCCGTTCCAATCATGGCAAAATCTTTGAAGCAGGGACGAGCCAACAGTCGAAAGATGCCATTGACAAGATCATGGCCAGTGCAGAGCGATTGGCATTTACACTGGCTGAGATAATCAATTCGTTCCCAGGAGAGGGCGGTTTG
>CALFJA010000017.1 GCA_937877605.1 uncultured Prevotellaceae bacterium
GAGGCATTGTAAATTTTACCTGCTTCATCATTTTGTTTGAATTAAAGTTAATGTTAAAAAATATGAATTGTGATTACTAAAAGATTTTGGATTTAGTTCGTTCCGAATGTCTGAAAACACCTAAAGCCAAGGGCTTACGGCTCTCGGCATCTGTTCGACAGCGATGTGCTGTTTGGTCGATTTAGGCTTTTCTCTGATGTCATTTGTGTTGGCAGTGGCTCTCCCAGTGCCCGAGTACTCGTTTAAGTTAGCGGTACACCCTAAGGGTGTTTGCTTATTGCAAAGTTAATTTTCCGCAAAATAGGTTAATTGTTTTTAGGTAAAAAAATGTTTTTTTGATTATGTAAACGATTGCATGAAATTCTGAAAAAAAATGGCAGTGCAAACGATTTCTATCAATAATTAAGTGGTAATTTTGAGGTGCCTAAATTACAGATTAACCTTATAATAACCCTACGATATGCCCATTACGATGAAAGATATTGCGCGGGAGTTTGGTGTTTCCGTAGCCACTGTTTCCCGTGCCTTGAGCGACAATCCCCGCATCAGCAAACAGCGCAGGAACGCTATCCAGGCGTATGCTAAAGCTCACAACTTCTATCCCAATGCAATCGGTGCGCAACTGCGTTTGAACAAGGAACGCCCGCTGAAGTTGATTGGCGTGATTGTGCCACAGTTGCCGCATTATTATTTTTCCACCATCCTCAGCGGTATTGAGGAAGAAGCTTCCACTCACGGCTATATGGTCATCTTCGCCCAGAGCAACGAGACCTACGAGCGTGAGGCTCGCATCTGCCAGCAATTCTTCCGTAACAAGGTTTGCGGTGTGATTGTCTCGCAGGCGAAGGACACCCGCCGTTACGACCATTTCCAGCAGTTCCTCGACAGCGGCATCCCCATCGTTTTCTACGACCGTATCTGTACGGGCATTGACACCAGTCGTGTGGTTGTCGACGACTATATGGGGGCTTTCAACGCCGTTTCCCACTTGATTGAAACCGGCTGCCGTCGCATCGCTTTCTTCGGTTCCGACATGTCGATGCAGATATCCAAGAATCGTTACAACGGCTACCGCGACGCCCTTTTCCGTCATGGCATAGAGTGGGACGAGTCGTTGGTGTGCATGTGCGACAACCGCCAGTCGGCCGAGGTGCTGACTCCTGCGTTCCTGAACCGCGAGAACCGCCCCGACGCCTTCTTTGCCGTGAACGACGATACGGCCATAGGCATTCTCTATGCCACGAAGAAACTGGGCTTGCGTGTACCCGAAGAAGTGAGCATCTGCGGCTTCACCAACGGTGAGCGTGCCGTGGCCTGCGACCCGATGCTCACCACCGTGGAACAGCGTGGAAAGCGGGTGGGCGAGGAGGCCGCCAACATTCTGATAAGCCAGGTGGAAGGCCACCTGCCGATGGACAAGGTCGAGAAGCGTGTCGTGCGGACAAAGCTGATTGTGCGCGGTACGTCGCGATAGCGAGTCAACAATTATCAACAACACATAAAGCATAAATATTATGGATTACGAATTGAAGAAGAAACCCAACTTGAGTTTCTGGAAGCTCTGGAACCTGAGCTTCGGATTTTTTGGCGTTCAGATAGCCTATGCCCTGCAGAGTGCGAACATCTCGCGTATTTTTGCCACGCTGGGTGCCGACCCGCACAGCCTGAGCTATTTCTGGATTCTTCCTCCGCTGATGGGCATGCTTGTACAGCCCATCGTAGGCTCTCTGTCCGACAAGACCTGGACGCGCTTCGGCCGTCGCATACCTTACCTTTTCGTGGGTGCAGCCGTGGCCGTGGCCGTGATGTGCCTGCTGCCCAATGCCGGTTCCCTGGGACTGACCATCTCGGCAGCCATGATTTTCGGCCTTATCATGCTCATGCTGCTCGACACCAGCATCAACATGGCCATGCAGCCGTTCAAGATGATGGTGGGCGACATGGTCAACGAGGAACAGAAGGCCAAGGCCTACAGCATCCAGTCGTTCCTCTGCAACGCCGGTTCGGTGGTAGGCTTCGTATTCCCGTTCTTCTTTGCCTACATCGGCTTGAAGAATGTGGCAGCCAAGGGTGTCGTTCCTGAGTCGGTAGTATGGTCGTTCTATGTGGGTGCCGCCATCCTCATCCTTTGCGTTATCTACACGGTGGCGAAGGTGAAGGAGTGGAATCCGCAGGAATATCTCCAGTACAATCCCGTCAGTGAGGAGAAGGAAGAAAAGGCCAACTGGTTCGTCTTGCTGAAGAATGCCCCGTCCACCTTCTGGAAAGTCGGTCTGGTGCAGTTCTTCTGCTGGGCTGCCTTCCTTTACATGTGGACCTACACTACCGGAACCATAGCCGAAACAGTATGGGGCAGCACCGACAGCGCCTCCAAGGCGTTCCAGGACGCCGGCGACTGGGTGGGCATCCTCTTTGCCGTTCAGGCCGTGGGCAGCGTTGTCTGGGCCGCCGTCCTGCCGCAGTTCAAGAACACCAAGCTGGCCTATGCCCTGAGTCTGCTCATCGGCGGTATAGGTTTTGCCATCGTGCCGTTCATTGCCGACAAGTATTTGCTGTTCATCCCGTTCGTCATGATCGGCTGTGCGTGGGCTGCGATGCTTGCCATGCCATTCACCTTTGTCACCAACGCCCTGCAGGGCTACGGTCACATGGGAGCCTATCTCGGCCTGTTCAACTGTACCATCTGCCTGCCGCAGATTGTCGCTTCCGTAGCAGGCGGTGCCATCCTGGCACTGGTGGGACACCATCAGTACTCGATGATGATTGTGGCCGGCGTGTTGCTCGTACTCGGTGCCCTGGCTGTCAACTTCATCAAGACACGCAAATAAACAGTATATTGCTTAGCATTGCTAATTGCGGATGGCTCGTACAGAGCCATCCGCTTTTTTGTTGTCCCGTGTGTCCGTCCGAAAGCCTGCCCGAAACCGTAAAAAATCGCGACAGATTTTTGTGCATTTTCAGGGCGTTTTTGAGATTTTTTGAAGGACGGAAATTAAGGATTGAAACACTTTTTAACTAAAAAAGGACCTTCCTAAGGCGGGTTTTCGCGCTATAACTCCCTGGAAGTTGTGCGCCAAAACCTAAGCAGTTGCACGCTGAATCCTAGGTAGTTGGATTTTAGCCGGCAGGGAAATGCCGGAAAAGAGCCCGTAAGTCGTTGACTGTCAGTGCGAGTCTTGAATACGGACATTTCTCCGCTTGGGTGGCGCAGGAGTCCACCCAAGCGGATTTTAACACGCCAGAGACGATGGCGAAATCACAATTTTAGTAAACAATTTTTACAAAAGGTAGGGGTGACAGGTTGGAGGTTTTTAGGTCTTTAGGTGTGAGGTCGGGGGCAATAAGGTGTTGTCGGAATCCGGCCGGGCGCCATTTGTGTAGAACAAGTTACTTATTGAGAATCTGAAAATTTGCAGGTGCCTTTCCATAGCCCTATTTTCATGTTGATATTTCTTGTGTTTAATCAAAAAATAGTTTATTGTGAAAAAATGTTTGATTCTTTTCTTCTCCATTGTCTATGCCGTTGGTATGACAAGTTGCTCCTCTTCTGTGGAAGAAACACTTGAGGAAGCCATTGCGGCACCCTCCGAACGATTACTGGGAGAACGACTGGGAAAAGCACTTGCCGACCTTTTGGAGACCGACGAAGTGCCGGTCTCTCTCTTCTTTTGGTGGTTTTCCCGATGAAATGGGCGATTTTTGCGGTTTCCCTTCTGCTTCCACATATTTCGTTCCAATCTCTCATTTTTTTCCATTTCATCGTTGTTCTTCCTTGCTTTTGCCGTCTCTCTTTCTCCGGCAGCCCGTTCCCGCCTCTTTCGCAGGATGCCGACAGGCAGCGCGTGGCAGCCAAGAGTTCCTCCAGTCGTTTTTTTTTCGGCCATGCCTTTTGCATAGAATGTAAACGATTGCATTTTTATTTCTCAAATATTGCGCAAATCGTGGAACACATTCTTTATAAGAATGCTTAATTTTGAAAGCAACAACAATCTGCAACCTTAAATCTATCGGCAGGCAATTTTTTGGAACAACTCAAAAAAACCAAAATATCATGAACTTACATTTTAACATTGACTATTCAACAGTTTTCGGCGAGGAACTGGTGTTGAATATCGTAGAAGAAAGCGGCAAGAACGCCGGTAAAATCACTCAATATCGCATGTCCACCTACGACGGGCATCGGTGGAACTACACCCTGCGTCTGGGACGCAAGCACATCGACTCGCTTACCTATTTTTATAGTATAGAGCGGGCAGGCATAGCCGAACGGCGTGAATGGACCGTCATGGTGCACAAGTTCAGCCTTGGCGCCCAGAAGGCCACCGATGTGACCATCTACGACCAATGGAACGACATTCCGGAGGACTCCTATCTCTACAGTTCGGCATTCACCGACTGCATAGCCCGTCGCCAACTCATCCAGCCCGCTCCCACCTTCTATGCTCAGACCCTCCGTCTGCAGGTGCGTGCCCCGCAGTTGGCAGGCTATCAGCGACTTGTCCTCGTGGGTGACGGACCCGCACTGGGCGACTGGGACCTGAAGAAGGCCATCCCCATGGTCGAGCACCAGCACAATGAGTGGGTGGTAGACCTTGATGCCACCAAGTTTGAAGGACACCACCTCGAGTTCAAATTCGTCGCCGTGGTAGGTCCTGAGGCTCAATACCCAGCCTGGGAACCCACCGACAACCGCACCATTGACTTCCCCGTGCTGGGCAGCGGACAGGCGGTGGTCTACACCCTGCCACAGGCACACTTCGCCATCGGCAACCGCCGGCTGGCAGGCACGCTGGTGCCCGTCTTCTCCCTGCGCACGAAAGGCAGTTTCGGCGTGGGCGACTTCGGCGACCTGAAGGAAATGATCGACTGGGTGGCACAGACCGGACAGCGTGTGCTGCAGGTGCTTCCCATCAACGACAGTACCACCACCCACACCTGGACCGACTCCTATCCCTACAGTTGTATCAGCATCTTTGCCCTTCACCCGCAGTATGCCAACCTCCGCGCACTGCCCACGCTGAAGGATGCCAAGAAGCGCCAGCACTTCGAAAAGTTGCAGGCAGAACTCAATGCGTTGGATAAAATCGACTACGAGCGTGTGAACGATGCCAAGATAGCCTACCTCCAACTGGTCTACAAGCAGGAAATGCCACGGCTGCGCCGCACCGTTGCCTTCAAGAGATTCTTCGAGAACAACGCCCAGTGGCTCGTGCCCTATGCCCAGTACTGCACCCTTCGCGACAAGAACGGCACCGCCGAGTTCTCCCGCTGGCCCGACCACAACATCTGGAACGAGGCCGACCGCGAAGCCCTTTCCACACCCACCACACCCGAATACAAGGAAGTGGAGTTCTTCTACTTCGTGCAATATGTGCTCTACAGCCAGATGCAGGATGCCCACGACTATGCCCGCAGCAAGAATGTGGTGCTCAAGGGCGACATCCCCATCGGCGTGAACCGCAACGGCTGCGATGTTTGGATGGAGCCGGGCTACTTCAACCTGAACGGACAGGCCGGTGCACCGCCAGACGACTTCTCCGTGAACGGACAGAACTGGGGCTTCCCCACCTACAACTGGGACGCCATGATAGCCGACGGATGCAAGTGGTGGGTACGCCGCTTCCAGAACATGGCACAGTTCTTCGACGCCTATCGCATCGACCATGTGCTCGGATTCTTCCGCATTTGGGAAATACCCATCGAGTCGGTACATGGACTGCTCGGACAATTCTCGCCCTCGCTCGGCATGAGCCGTGAGGAAATAGAGGCCTACGGGCTGGGCTGGCAGGAAGAACAGTACACCCGGCCGTTCATCGCCGAGTGGGTGCTCAACCGCGTATTCCGCGAACTCACTCCGGAAGTGAAGGAGAAATACCTCGACCACAGCCACGACGACATTTTCAACCTCAAGCCGGAATTCGACACGCAGCGAAAGATTGAGGCTCACTTCGAGCCCCTCATTGCCGAACAGCAGAAGAAAAACACCGTGGGCGAACGCCAGTCGGAACTCGACAAGATGATTTGGCTGCGCGACGGACTGTACGCTCTTGTCAGCGATGTGCTCTTCGTGCGTGACCGTAAGGACCCCAACAAGTTCCATCCGCGCATCACCGCACAGCTCGACTTCGTCTATGAAGCACTCTGGGACAGCGACAAGGATGCCTTCAATCGCATCTACAACGACTACTACTACCGCCGCAACAACCAGTTCTGGTATAACGAGGCCATGAAGAAACTGCCCAAACTGGTGGAAGCCACCCGCATGCTTGTATGTGCCGAAGACCTCGGCATGGTGCCCGACTGCGTGGCATGGGTGATGCAGCAACTGCGCATCCTCTCCCTCGAACTGCAGAGCATGCCGAAGGACCCGAAGGTACGCTTCGGCTACCTGGAGGGCAATCCCTACCGTTCGGTATGCACCATCAGTTCGCACGACATGCCCACGCTGCGCCAGTGGTGGGATGAAAACCAGGAGCGCACCCAGGCCTACTACAATTCGATGCTCTATCGCGAAGGACCTGCACCGCACCCGCTGCCAGGATGGCTCGCCAACGATATCGTGGCACGCCACCTCTCCTCACCGTCCATGCTCTGCATCCTCAGCATACAGGACTGGCTCGCCATCGACGAGAATGTCCGCCTGGCCGACCCCAACGCCGAACGAATCAACATCCCGGCCAATCCGAAACACTATTGGCGCTACCGCATGCACCTGAATATCGAAGACCTGATGCACAACGAAGAATTCAACAACCGCATGAAGGGACTCGTTGCACAGTCGGGCAGAAACCTATAAACATCAGACTCCATGAAACACACCATCCTGACCCTCATGGCCTTGATGCTGACCATCGGCATACAAGCGCAAGAAATCCAATCGCCCAACGGCAATGTAAAACTACGCTTCGCACTGACGGCCGCCGGAGAACCCACCTATGCACTGGAGTTCAAAGGCAAGGAGGTGGTCAAACCCAGCCGGCTCGGACTTGAACTGGCACGCGACCGCCATGCCTCAAAAGGCGTAAACGAAACCGACCTGCTCGAAGGATTCGTCGTAACCGATACGAAAACCGCCACTTTCGACGAGACATGGGAACCCGTATGGGGAGAGACAAAGACCATTCGCAACCACTACAACGAACTGGCCGTCACGCTGAACCAGCCCAGCGCAAAGAGAAACATCATCATCCGCTTCCGAGTCTACAACGACGGTATGGGACTGCGCTATGAGTTTCCGCAGCAGGAATCGCTCAACTACTTCATCATCAAGGAGGAAAAGACGCAGTTTGCCATGGCCGGCGACCATACCGCTTGGTGGATAACGGGCGACTACGACACCCAGGAATATCCCATACAGACCTCCAAACTGTCGGAAATCTGTCCCCGCATCAACCGCGACATGCAGAAGAGAGGCATGCGCTACCCCGACGGCAGTGAGGAAAGAATGTACAGCGCCGTGGTCTGGGACAATGCTTCGATGAGGCCGGTGGAAAACACCGTGCAGACATCTTTGCAGATGAAGAGCCAGGACGGACTCTACATCAACCTGCATGAGGCTGCCTGCGTGGACTATGCCACCATGCACCTGACACTCGACCCCAACACACTGACCTTCACATCGCACCTCACTCCCGATGCCACCGGGATGAAAGGATACATGCAGACGCCCTGCCAGTCACCCTGGCGCACCGTCATCGTCAGCGACGACGCCCGAGACATGCTCTCCAGCAACCTCATACTCAACCTCAACGAGCCCTGCGCCCTGGACGATACTTCCTGGATTCATCCCACGAAATACTGTGGCGTGTGGTGGGAAATGATTGTAGGAAAGAGCAGTTGGAACTACACCGACCAGTATCCCAGCGTCAAGCTCGACCTCATCGACTGGGATAAGGCGCAGCCCAACGGCCGCCATGCCGCCAACACAGGAAAGGTGAAGCAGTACATAGACTTTGCAGCCGCCAACGGACTGGACCAGGTGCTGGTCGAGGGTTGGAACATCGGATGGGAAGACTGGGCCAACCGCTGGAAGCAAGATGTGTTCGACTTCGTCACTCCTTATCCGGATTTCGATATTGACGAGCTCAATCGCTATGCCCACAGCAAGGGAGTGAAGCTCCTGATGCACCACGAAACCTCTTCGGCAGCCAACAATTACGAGCGCCATCTCGAGGCTGCCTACTCGCTGATGAACAAGTATGGCTACGACGCTGTCAAGAGCGGATATGTCGGTGACATTATTCCACGCGGCGACCACCACTACTCACAGTCGATGAACAACCACTACCTCTACTGCATCAAGGAGGCAGCCAAACACCATATCATGGTCAACGGCCATGAGGCTACCCGTCCCACGGGACTCTGCCGCACCTATCCCAACCTCGTTGGCAATGAAAGTGCGCGTGGAACAGAATACGAAGCATTCGGTGGAAGCAAGCCGGATCACACCGTCATCCTACCCTTTACCCGTCTGCAAGGAGGACCGATGGACTATACCCCGGGCATTCTCGAGACGCAGTTGAACACTTGGAGCAACAATACGAGTTATGTCCGTACGACACTTGTAGGCCAGCTGGCACTCTATGTCACCCTCTACAGTCCCCTCCAGATGGCTGCCGACCTGCCCGAGAACTACGCCAAGTTCATGGATGCCTTCCAGTTCATCCGCGATGTGGCCTGCGACTGGGACGACTCCCGCTACCTTGAGGCAGAACCGGGCGACTTTGTCACCGTGGCTCGCAAGGCTAAGGGAACCGACAACTGGTTCGTGGGTGGCAAGTGCGACGAGAACGGCCATAAGACTGAAGTGAAACTTGACTTCCTGGACAAGGGAAAGAAATACGAATGTACCATCTATGCCGATGCCAAGGATGCCCACTACAAGGACAACCCCAAGGCCTATGTCATCACAAAGAAGACCGTTAAGCAGGGCGACACCCTCAAACTGACCGAAGCTCCGGGTGGAGGCTTTGCCATATCGCTCATTGCCAAGTAGACAAACAACAGTAAACGCAAAGTAAACCAGTCATGAAGAAACTATCAACAATAGCCATTCTCCTTATGTTCTTCCTTGCTTCGAAAGCCATTGCAAACCCGTTCCATCAGGTGGAAGTGAAGGGAAAGCGCGTCACATTCCAGGTTTGCGCTCCCGAAAGCAAGGATGTGTTTCTGCGTCTGTACGACGATGCACAGACCGACAAGCCCTTCAAGGTCGTGAAGATGAAATACATCGGCAGCGACACCTACCAGGCCGTGGTGAAGGGCAACCTCTATGGCAAGTTCTATACCTTCGACATGGGACGCGGAGAAAGCCCGGGCGTGTTTGCCAAGGCCGTCGGCGTGAACGGAAAGAGAGGTGCCATTGTCGACATGAGGCAGACAGATCCGGATGGGTGGAGCGAAGACATACGACCGGAGGTGAAGTCTCCCGTCGATTTAGTCATCTACGAGATGCACCACCGCGACTTCTCCGTATCGCGCAAGGATGCCAGATACCCCGGAAAATTTCTTGCACTGACCGAGCCCTGGGCCATTCAGCACCTGAAGGAACTTGGCGTCAATGCCATCCATATCCTTCCCTCCTACGACTACGGATCGGTTGACGAGACCCGCCTGCAGGACAATAAGTACAACTGGGGATACGACCCCGTGAACTACAATGTGCCGGAAGGCTCCTACAGTACCGACCCTTACGACCCCACCTGCCGCATCCGGGAGTTCAAGCAGATGGTACAGGCACTCCACAAGGCCGGCATCCGCGTCATCCTCGATGTGGTCTACAACCACACCTACGACATTGACCATTCCAATTTCCAGCGCACCTATCCCGACTATTATTATCGCAAGAACGCCGACGGCACCTACAGCAACGGCTCAGGCTGCGGCAACGAAACCGCCAGCGACCAGCCCCTGATGCGCCAGTTCATGATAGCGTCGGTGAAGCACTGGATCAACGAATACCATATCGACGGGCTCCGGTTCGACCTCATGGGCGTCCACGACATCGAAACGATGAACGCCATCCGTGCCGAAGTGGACAAAATAGACCCCTCTATTTATATGTATGGTGAAGGGTGGAGTGCCGGCAGCTGTGCCTATCCTTACGAGAAACTTGCCATGAAGGGCCACACTCGCCAGTTGAACGGCATCGGTGCCTTCTCCGATGACATGCGCGACGCCCTGCGCGGACCTTTCTCCGACGACACCAAGGGAGCATTCCTGGCCGGACTGCCCGGCGAAGAGGAAAGCCTGAAGTTCGGAATCGTCGGCGCCATAGCCCATCCGCAGGTCGACATGGCCCGTGTGAACTATTCAAAGCAGCCCTGGACCAACCAGCCCACACAGCAGATATCCTATGTTTCCTGCCACGACGACATGTGTCTGGTCGACCGGCTGAAAGCATCCATACCCGGCATTGCCACCGAAGAACTCATTTGCCTCGACCTGCTGGCACAGACCGCCGTGTTCACTTCGCAGGGCGTGCCCTTCATGCTCAGCGGTGAGGAACTCTTCCGCGACAAGAAAGGCGTGCACAACAGTTTCGAATCGCCCGACAGCATCAACCAGTTCAACTGGGCAAACAAGCAGGAATATCCGCAGGTTTTCGAATACTACAGCCGCCTCATCCAACTGCGCAAGAACCACCCGGCATTCCGGCTGGGCGATGCAGGCCTCGTTCGCCAGCACCTCCAGTTCCTCCCCACACAGCCGTGCTTCGTCGGTTTCGTGCTGAAAGGCCATGCCGGAAACGACAGCTGGAACAACATCTATGTACTGCTCAATGCCAACCGCGATATGGTTGAGGTGGAAATTCCAGAAGGCAGCTACACCATCGTGACGCAATACTGCATGATTAACGAGGAAGGACTCGGCTCCTGCCCAGGCGGCAAAGTGCTGGTAGGACCGCAGCAGGCAGTTATTCTACATGATTAACGAATAAAAACAATATACGCATGAAAAAGATTGCACTATTCACAATGCTCCTGCTGATGGCCCTGAACATCCAGGCGGCAGGAAAAATCACCCGCATCGACCCTACCGACTGGTATGTAGGACTGAAAGATGCCTCTCTGCAACTGATGGTCTACGGCGAAGGGGTGGCCAATGCTACCGTCACCACCGACTACGCCAATGTCAGAATAGACTCGCTGGTACGCCTGGACTCGCCCAACTACCTGTTTGTCTACCTCAATCTCGAGGGTGCACAGGCCGGCGAGATGACCCTTAAATTTACCATCGGGAAGAAAACCGAGAAGGTGAAATACCTGCTCAAGCAGCGCGAGAAGGCCGGTGAGGAACGCATCGGGTTCTCCAATGCCGATGTGCTCTACATGCTCATGCCCGACCGCTTCGCCTCTGGATCCACCGAAAACGACCAGATAAAGGGTATGCGGGAGTATGTCTGCGACCGGTCGAAACCCTCACTCAGACACGGAGGCGACCTCGAAGGTATCCGCCAGCACCTCGACTATTTCAACGAACTGGGTGTAACGGCACTCTGGTTCACACCGGTGCTGGAAAACAACCGTGCCGACGAGTTCGAGCAGAGCACCTACCACGGCTACGCCACCACCGACTACTACCGCGTCGACCCGCGGTTCGGCACCAACCAGGAGTACAAGCAACTCATCGACGAGGCCCACGGCAAAGGGCTGAAAATCGTCATGGACATGATTTTCAACCACTGCGGCTTCGACCACCCCTGGATTGCCGACCTGCCTTCAAAGGACTGGCTCAACCTCCCCGGCTGGCTTGAACAGTCGAAAGGCACCAGCGACCCCCGCGGCACCGACTTCCTCCAGACCAGCTACAAGCTCACGCCCGTCATGGACCCCTACGCATCGAAGATCGACATGAAGGAAACCGTCGAAGGATGGTTCGTACCCACCATGCCAGACCTGAACCAAAAGAACCCGCATGTCATCAAATACCTCATCCAGAACAGCATCTGGTGGGTCGAGACTGCCGGTATCGACGGCATCCGCATGGACACCTATCCCTATGCCGACCGCAAGGCCATGGCACAGTGGATGGAAGTGCTCGACAAGGAATACCCCAACTTCAACACCGTTGGCGAGACATGGGTCACCGAGCCGGGCTACACCGCCGCATGGCAGAAGGATTCCAAGGTGAGCAACGAGAACTCCTACCTCAAGAGTGTGATGGATTTCTCCTTCTTCGACCGCCTGGACCGCGCACGCTATGAGGAAACCGACAACTGGTGGACAGGCTTCAACCGCATCTACGGATCGCTCCTCTACGACTATCTCTATCCGAATCCGTCGGCCGTCATGGCTTTCATCGAAAACCACGACACCGATCGCTTCCTCAAGGAAGGCCAGGACACGCTCACACTCAAGCAGGGACTGGCACTGCTGCTCACGCTCAACCGCACGCCGCAACTCTACTACGGAACCGAAGTGCTCATGAACGGCACCAAGCGGGTCAGCGACGGGTATGTGCGGCAGGACTTCCCGGGCGGATTCCCCGGCGACAAGCAGAACGCCTTCACCGCCGAGGGACGCACACCCGAACAGAATGCCATGTTCAACTGGCTCTCGCGGCTCCTCCACTGGCGGCAGAACAACCCCTGCATCATCGGCGGTAAGCAGACACAGTTCATCCCCTACAAGGGCGTCTATGTCATAGCCCGTCAGGCAGAGGGACGCACCGCGCTCACCATCCTCAACGGTACCAGCAAGAAAGCTGCGTTCAGCGTCCAGCGGTTTGCCGAAGTCATTGGCAACCACACCTCCGCCACCGATGTCATCACCGGCAAGAAGGTCGACATCAGCAAGGATATCCCCCTCACACCGCGACAGACACTCATTCTCGAATACTGACAGAAAACCTACGGAGGCATGCCGGGAGTCATCTCGCATGCCTCTTTCTTTTTCTCCCCACCACACCTTATTTATCACAAACACAACTTTTGCAAGCTCAGTTTCGTAAGGTCTAAGGTCGTAAGGTCGCTTCGTTCTTAGGTCTAAGGTGATAAAAATAGTGCTTTTGAGCAGCCTAAACGAATCCCACCTCAGAACCTCATAACCTCCCACCTCATAACCTATAAAGTTGAGCGCTTGCGAAACTTCAATAATATACAGCCGCCAATGGAAAGCGACCTCTTCTCCCGACAACAGACCGATGTGCTCCGCGGCATGGCAGCCATCGTCATAGCCGTGTTCCATGTCCTCATCCAATGGCATTGCCATCGGGTGGTCAACCTGCCCGGCTCGGTGGCCGTCGCCATGTTCCTCGTCCTCTCCGGATTTGGACTGAACGAAAGTTACAAGCGGAGCGGACTCAAAGACTACTGGCGGAAGAGGCTCCGCCGTGTCATCTTTCCCTATTGGCTCTTCCTTGCCGTGGTCACCCTCCTACAGGGATTCCCCGGATGGAAAACATTCCTCCTCGATGCCTGCTTCATCAAGTCCGACTATTGGTTCGTCCCCTTCCTGGTCCAGTGGTACCTCGTCTACTGGATTGTCCAGCGATGGTTCAGCTCCGGGCTCGTGCCAATCCTCATGGTGCTGGGCCTCATTGTTCTGAACTTCCATTCCCAGGTGGAAGCCGAGCAGGCCTTCTCCTTCCTTGCGGGCATACTCATCTCCCAGCACATAGAGACACTCCGCTCCAAACAGCGTGCCTATTGGCTGCGCGCAGCCATCGGCTGCTTCCTCCTGGCCACGGCCTTCCTCCTGCTGAAGGAAATCCCGGCCGTACACGCGCAAAAGGGAACGGCATTCTACAACCACATCCTCTTCTTCATAAAACTGCCCATGGCCCTGTCGCTGCTGCTCCTGCCCATGTTTTTCGCACCGCTGTGCCGGTCGCGCATCCTCCGGCTGGCAGGCATAGCCTCGCTCGAAATCTATCTGGTGCACTTCCCGCTCTTCCCTCATGTCGAAAAGACGCTCCTCTCCTTTTCCCTCTTCATCGTTGCCGTAACCGTTCTTGTCTTCATTTTCTATCAGATTAACCATCGTCTGATAGCCCGATGGCTCTGACCGTCACGGTGCCCTCTCAGTACCTTTGTAACCAATTGAATACCAATACATTGTGTTTGAGCCCCAAACGCGCTCCGTTTGGGGCTCAAACGCACTGCGAAACAGCCCCAATCGCCACCCGTTTCAGCCCCAAACGGAACAACCCCAAAACACCTGTTTTTTTCTAGGCCCTCCTAGAATTGCCTAGGCCTGCCTAGAAAAAGCCTAGCCCCCCGCCTAAAAACTCCCTCCCCGAAAAAAAAGAAAAGGCTCCTTTTCATTGCAAAGCTCTCATATTTTTCGTATCTTTGCAGAATACATGAGCATTGCTTATGTTCACTAACCTATCTCCTTTTATAATGAACAACACTCTCATAGACAACTCGACGGAACAGCTTTCGATGCTTCACACATTGAAAGAGTGCCTTGCTTCACAGGACATAAACACTGTCAAGATTGCAACTGGATACTGGGATATACCTGGACTTGCCTTGTTGACAGATGACATCAAGGCTTTTCTTGAAAAAGAAGGAACTAAGTTACTTCTTCTTATCGGCAAAGACCCATACGTATATGCTTCACAGGTCAAGAATCCCAAGTATAAAGACAAGAACTATCCTGCTGACTTCATTCGTACAGATTTGTGCGAGTTAGAGCCAAAGGAAGAGTTTGAGAATGCCGTGCGTCTTCTTTTGGACTTCTGTACAGAGGGAGAGGATTCCAAGATTCAAATACGCATCTTCCGAAAGAATGAAGAGGATGAAACCCAATTCCTTCATTCCA
>CALFJA010000018.1 GCA_937877605.1 uncultured Prevotellaceae bacterium
CTCGAAAATCATCGCACTGACATTCTATTTCGAATAAGGATACGAAACAATCACAATGGAAAGAGGTGGACATTGCCATGGCAGTGCCCACCTCTTTTATTGTAGTCATACGAGGGAAACCCTATTCAAACAGGTCGGTCGTAGCTACCCGCATACCCGTGTGCAGATAGATGCTTCTCTGCTGCCAGCTCAAGGCAAGGTAGTTGTAGTGTATGTTCAGATAGAATGCATTGTCGTAGCCGTTGCCGTTGCCGTAATAGTACTTGTTGTTGCTGGCATCGTACATCAGCGGAGTCTTTGTCCAGTAGAACCCCTGTGCACCAACGAGCGTCAATGTCGGAACATTTGATGCCGAAGTCTCGCCCGGACGGATGTGGTCGTATTCGTATCTTCCCAGGCAAGGCACGAAGAAATAGTGGTCGATTACCGATGCGTCGGGCTTTCCCTCCCTTGTGTAAGGTACGCGGAAGTTGTCGGCCGGTGCATAGTAACGCAGGTTGTACTGCTGTCCTTCCTGCTGATACAGGCGTTCGGTCTGCCAGTCTTCGGTGCTGAATCCTACTTGCGTGTCGTAGTTGGGGAAGGGAGCGCAGAGGTTGCCGAACTGCGAACCGTCGTCATAGCCAGGCCATGTCACGCCGTTGTCCGAGCAGATGTATTCTTTCTTCTTGAGCCATACACCGCCGTTGCAGATAGTATAGGCGCCGTTGTAGCCTACCAGGATCCATTCTGTCTCGAAGTCAAGGTGCGGGTCGCCGTATACGACATAATAGCTCATTTGGTTGGCCGTCAGTGCACGGTATTTCCACATGTCGTTCTTCTGTGACTGACGGTGGCGGTTGCGTGTCGTCCAATGGACATTGTTCTGATACCACTGGTAGTTTACGCTCAGATAGTCCACTGCCGAGCCACTGGCCATGATGTTGTCGTAGCCGCGCCATGAGCCGAGTGGCGGGTCGTAGGCCGACTGTTCCTCGTCGTTCTTTGTCGGATAGCTGGCCTGATCTTCGTAGAACCATTTCTGGGCACCCCATTGGTAGTAGCCTTCAAGTGTGGAACTGTCGAAGAACTGATATTCGCGCAGTGCCAAGGTGGGTTCTGTCAGTGTCAGTTTGTGCTGCACTTTCTTATACTTGTTCACATGGAAAGTCACATTCGATACTTCCTTCTTGATATCTTGCAGCTCTTCTTCATAGTCCATCACCCAGTCCTGTCCCAGGTTGCCGCTGGATCCTATCTCATGACGCGTGTGCTATGATAGATATAGTATGCCACGGTGTAGGTTATCTCCAGGTCATAGGTTCTCGGTGCGATTACCATGAACATGCGGTTGTGGTCGCCGTCGACTGTTTCCTTGATGGGAAATCCGTTGTTCTCGGCGAACAATTCATCGGCTGACATTCTTCCGTCGGGAAGTTTCTCTACATCGACACCGCATACCAAACGGATTTCAGAGCCGCCGTTGGTCACAGCGTCTACTTGCAGTCCTTCCGATGTGAGCGGATAGGTTCCGCAGATGTTTCTGCCGTTCTTTTCCTTCACCACGATGTGCTTCACCTTGCAGTAGTTTGTCGATGGTGCAATGGCAGTGCGTGGTTCAAAGATGATGTACGACGCTTTGTGGTTCAGCGTGAAGTTGTAGTCGCCCGTCTCCGGGTCCCTCACTGCCGTTGCCGAGGCGCAGTCGCCCACGGTGGCAAAGTGGTCGGAGTTGTTGCCCAGGCTCTGTGTCTGCTCGGCTGCGATGGTCACGGTCGATCCGCTGCCGGCATCCTTTCCGTTGTAGATGACCTCATAGCTGTCGGCAGTGAAGTTGCCTTCCACATAGAAGTCGGCACTGGTGGCGGGATCGCCAATCACGCATTCGGTGGAGGGAATCAGCTGGTCGCCCTTCTTCACCCAAATCTTGTCGCTTTCCACCCATGTGAAGGTGCCCGTCTCGTTCATAGCGGTGCGTTGGGGGCCTTCCTGCGGCGTTTCTGAGCTCGTGGAGAAGCGTGTCAGGCGGATAGGCTGGACTGCAGGGGATTCACTCTCATTGAAATCGTCGCTGGAACAGCCTGTGAGAAGGGCTGCTACGGCGAACAGAAACAGGCTGAAATGTTGTTTCGTCAGTTCAAGTCTATTCATATTCTGGTATTTATTTTGTTTTTCTTTATTGCTACTGTTATTCTGTTTTTTCCATTTTACAGCGTGGTGTGCGGGTCATTCACGGGATTCGTCTTTGCGGTTCAATCCGTGGCTGAACTCCTCTTCATAGCTGAATGGCCTGCGTGGAGCCGGATCTATGATGGGGTCGTCGTCAGGGTCGGCTTGTCCGGCACCGCCGCCAAAGGAAGTGGCGATGGGCAGACCGCATTCTACACTGAATGTTTCTGATGAGGGGGCGATATACTGCTTTTGTGCCGGGGCCAGCATGAAGGTAATGGTTGTTCTCTTTTTATCCATATTTATAAAAATTAATACCTGTTGTTGACAACTTTATAATAGAACATAGAGAAGAGACCTTTGGTGTGTCTTCTCTATCCGGTTTTGATTTGTTTCCCGGCGAACATCTGCCCGTCAGGCTGTTATGCGGGTACAAAGATAGATATTATTTTGTCCGGCGGATTAAAATATTTTAACCCACCACCCCCCCTATATTTAATAAATATTAACACAAAAAGCACTTATTTTCTGCTTGCCTGTGTAAAAAATGTTTAAAAAATCCAGCTGCGGCGGTACAAAAGCTCAAGAAATATGTGTTGCCGTGTCCGTTCGTTTTGAAAAATATTCCTACATTTGCCGTAAACCAGCAACAATATGCATACAGACAAACTACTTTTCAGAAACTTTTTCGTTCTCTTCATCATGCTGTTCGTTCCGGTGGCGCAAATGCATGCCGGCAATAAGAGCGACCAGAAGGAACTCCTGCGGGCGGTTGCCCGGATGTTACAGATGGAAGAGGCCACCAAGGCCAGTGTTCCCGATTTCCTGCTCCACGACGAGGCTGCCAGTTACTATTGCGGAAGCGTGCTCTATCATCCAGAGGAGCAATACAGCCAGGACACGGCACGGGCAAACAAACTAATCAGCGATGCACGGTGGATTCTCGACCATCAGGTCTATCCCGACGAGAAGATGACAAAGAAGCTGACGAAGCAGAAATACGATGTGTCGAAATTGCGCGATATTTACGACTGGGCGGTAATGGTTGTCCAGAATGCCGAGCCGCGCTATTCCATCCTGACCCGTTTCTGCGACCAACAGCTCGAACGCCGTCGCAATGCGCTGAAGAAGACCATGCCAGCGGGGCAGCTACTGCGGTTTTCCTACGAAGAGTACGGGTCGTCGGCTCCCAGGCCCAACGGCTGTGTGCTGGAACGCGACGGTGGCTCCGGCAGCTGGCTGCTGAACGGCTACGAGGTGCCCGACTCGGTGGCGGCCGAGGTGCGCGGCCTGGCCGAGGAGCAGCGGGTTTATCAGTGCATGGACTACTATGACGAACCGCCGTCATTTCCGCAATTCCCTCACCAACTGGGCGGTCCTCCTGCGTGGCGTTTCAGGTGCGAGTTCGAAGGCGGTACCATCAGCACAGGCTCGGAGAGTGAACTGTTGCCTGACGGTTGTGCCAAGATTGTTGGTTATTTAAAAGACCTATTGTATCAGCTATGGAAGAATCAACCCGAACGGTACTGACCCGTTTTTCGCGGCTTTGGCCGGTATTTGCCGGAGTGTCCGTGCTCCTCTGCATTGCGGGAATAGTCGCAGGCTTGAACGAGAGCCTGCTGTTCATGATAGTTCCCATGGTGATATTCTTCATCATGGTGGTGGTTCAGCTGTGCCAGATGGTAGTGGCCGTAATTGCAGGGCGTTGGAAGCACTTCCTCGGCGGATTGCTGGGATTGGCCCTGTCGGTGCTGGCATTCTATTTCTGTTTCATCAATCAACCCGAATTCATCGGCGGAAAGGTAGACTATCCCGTTGATATCGCGGCCAGCGATACCATCACCTACTCGAAGAGCGAGGAGCGGCTGACCTGCGACATCGTAGCCCTGATGCCCGAAACCTACCTCCGACAGGCTGTGGGGGAGTGGCTCAGCGGCTATCTTGGAGGTACATACACAGGTGAGATGGACGACCTTCAGGCACTGGTTGACTACTATGGCACCAGCCACACCGACTCGCTGCGGGTCATCCTGGAGGAGGGCATTCCCGATTTTGCCGAGGTAAGCTACGACGCCGGCATGGAAAGGAGCTACGAGAACCTCAAGGCGGTCACCTTCGAACTGACCATCGAGCAGTTCCTGGGCGGCGCCCATCCCACATCAGAGTTCTTCGGGGCTACTTTCAGCAAGGAAGACGGCCGGATGCTCACCTGGGACATCATCCGTCCCGACAGCCGGCAGGCCTTCCACGACATGCTGGTGGATGAACTGAAAGACTATTTCGGTGTGAAGGTCGATGGCATATCCATGGAGCACTTGCTGGGAGTGGACGATGTGCAGCACATTCCGCTGCCCCAGTCGCCGCCCTACCTGACGGCCGAAGGGCTCGCCTTCATCTATCAGCAGTACGAGATTGCCCCCTATGCCATGGGCTTGCCGTCGGCCATCATCCCCTACAGCCGGGTCAAGCCCTTCCTCACCGATGCCGCACGGGAACTCATTCCCGAGTAGTACGGGCAGTTGCAACCCTTCAGATACCAGTCGAAGGAAATCCGGAAACCATATATTCAGGACCTGCCGCGATGGGAAATCCGGCAGGTCCTGAATTTTAATCCGTAACAAATTGATTTACAATGCGTTGTGTTTGAGGCTCAAACGGATTCCGTTTTGGCCCCAAACGGATTCCGTTTTGGCCCTGGTTGCACTGCGTTTGGGCGGCTTTCGGAAAACGGGTGCAAAAGTATGGTTTTCCACCTTGCCTGTTCTCTTGTCGGAGCACCATCAAAAAAAGAGCCTGTCCAGATGGCTGGCAGGCTCTTTTCGGTGATATATGGGGAGATGTGTGTCAGTCGCCCCAAACGCTGTTGTTGGCAAGATGGTCCGACGGTTCAAAGTCGTCGTCGGTGGGACAGGTGTCGTTGTCGGCCGGAGTGAGTTGCTGGTTGGTGCTGGTCATCGGGTCGTAAATAACCATCAGTTCCTCGCTGAAGGCTGTGCAGACATCGGTGTCGGGTGCAGTATAGCGTTTCTTCGTGTTCATATGCTTACCTCCTGCTTCTCGTTTATTTCACGGCAATGCGCTTGCCGTTGACGATGTAGACGCCTTTCTGTGCGGGCTTCCCGTTCAGGCGGATGCCTTGCAGGGTGTACCATACGGCCTTGCCGTTGTCGTCTTTCTCAATACCGCCGATGCCGGTGGTCTCATCGTCGAAGGTAATCGACAGCGACGAGATGACATTGCCCAGCGAGTTGTCGTGCACGAAGAAGGCCTTGTTGGCTGCCAGCGACTGTCCGCTGTATTTGTAGAAGCCGATATATCCGTTCGAACCCATGCCCATGGTGAGCACTACTCCGTCGGTAACGCCTGCTTCGGCCAGTGCCTGGTCCACGGTGGTGGGCTCGACGGTGCCTCGCAGCAGGTTGGTGCGCGGCAGGGCGGCAGGCGTGGTCGATGCCTTCGGGAAGCGGAAGGTGCCGGCATTGCCCTGTACCACTACGCCGCAGTTGGCCGGGATGGCACTGTTCAGGCGGGCCAGACGCACCTCACCGTCGGTAACGCCGTAGGCATAGTATACGCCCAGCAGGTCGGGATCGTAGGTGTCGTAGGGAATCTCCACGGGGAAGTCGAGGTAGAGGGTGGTCACTCCGTATTTCGAAACCGTAACATCGAAGTAGTCGGGATAGACTTTCGTGGCGGTGGCACTGAGCGTGACGGTCACATCTGCGGCGTAGTCGCTGCTCAGGGTGATGCTGCCCGTGTAGTTGCCGATGGCCGACGGGGTGAAGGTCACGGTCAGCGTCTCGCCGTTTTCTGCGTCGGCAGCACTGATGCTGTTGGCAGAGAGCGTGAAGACATTGTCCGGATCGGTCAGCGTGGCGGTCACTTCGCCTGCGAGGTCGGTGCCGAGCACATCGAAGGTCAGGGCTTGCGGAGTGTCGTAGGGCGTGCTGAAAGTCAGCGTTTCCGGGTCGGCTATCAGTTCAGGCTGCGTGGCTGTACCGCTGATGCTGACGGTCACATTCGCTGCATTGCTGCTGCTCAGGGTCAGCGTGGCGTTGAATGTGCCGGTGGCAGCGGGCAGGAAGGCCACGGTGATGTCCTTTCCGGTGGCCGCCTCAGTCGTGGTCACGGTGTTGCTGTCGATGGAGAATACATTGTTTGCATCGGTCAGCGTGGCCGTGATGTCGCCTTCCAGGTCGGAACCGCCCACTGTAACCGTGGCGGTGGTGCTCACGCCCTTGATGGTACTCATGCTCAGCGAACTTGCCGAAGCCGTGATGGTCGGATTGTCCAGCGGCATCTGGAAGCCAATCTCGTAGAGGTAGCCGCGATAGATGCTGGCTTCCACCTTGTAGACTTTCTCCGTGTCGAGCCCGTCGGCCGAGAGGGTGAAGGTTGAGGTACTGGAACTGGTCTCGCTCTTTGTCGCCGTCGAACTGGCCGTTACATTGCCGCTGTCGTCCACAGTGCACTCATACACTTTCAATGAGGCAGGGTAGCTGCTGCTGCTTGCTCCGGAGCGTCCGGTGCCGTAGAGCTGGACGGCCGATGTCTTGCCGACATAGAACGATACGGTGCGGACGCTGGTGTTGGTACGCGAGTTGTAGCCCATGGCGCGGGCTGTGGCGCTGGTGAAATAGGTACTGCTGCCCAGACACTTGTCGCTGGCGCTCCATGAGGTGCCGCCGTAAGTGTTGTTGTTGCCCAGCGATGTCTCAATCCACTTCTGTGGGTGGCTGTCGTAGTAGACACTGCTCCATGCTCCGTAGAGAGGCAGGGTGAGCCAGGCCACCTTGTCGGTCTTGTATTCCGTATATTTGTAAAGGGTGTTCACATAGGTTGTGTTCCATCCGGCCTCGTCGATGGTGGAATATTTCGTCACTTTGAGGAACGGGTCGGAGGCGGCGCCGATATCCTGTGCGGTAGCTGTGAGCGTGACGGTCACGGTTTCGGCGCCGGCGCTGGCCAGCGTCAGGGTAGCCGTGTAGGTTCCTTCTGCCGTCGGGGAGAAGCTCACAGTGATGTCCTTGCCTTCGGGAGCCTCAGTGGTGGTCACGCTGGCACTGCTCAGGCTGAACACACCGTTGGCATCGGTCAGGCTGATGCTGATGTTTCCGGTCAGGTTCCATCCGCTGACATTGAGGGTATTCTGTTTGACCTCGCCGGGTGAGCAGTTGAACGAAAGCGTGCTGGGCGATGCGATGATGGTAGGCCCGCTCACGGCACTGAGAATTTCCTCGATGCCGGCCAGCGCATCAATCTTGCCTTGCCCGAAGTGCGATGCATTTGCACCCGTGGTGGTGTAGGCATCGTTGATGGCAGTGTTCTTCATCAGCTCCTTTATTTGGCTCGTGGTGAATGTCTGCCCGGTTTCGGAGGCAGCCTGAAGCCATAGTGCCACTATGCCTGCCGCCGTCGGAGTGGCCATCGAAGTGCCTTCCATGGCGGCATACGGGTAGGTGGTGTTGGTGTTCACACGGTCGGCGGTGTAGTCTCCGTCAATATAGTTGTACTCGTCAACGCTGTTGGTGTGCAGGTGGTTCACACCTGCTACGAGACGGGCACCCGGAGCGGTAATCCAAGGCAACTTCTGGCCGATTGGATTGCCGTCGGCTGTGGCATAACTGGAGAAGTAGGCAATGTCGCCCATGGTGTAGGTGTCGCTGAAGTCGTTCTCGGTTCCAGTGTAGTCGGTGATGCTGTTCTTGGAAACATAGGCTCCCACGGAGATTGCATCGGCAATGGTGGCTTCGTCGCTGGCACTCATGTCGTCGTCACCGTTGGTCCAGTTGTGTCCGCTTGAGGTCAGGTAGTTGGTAAAATAGCCGTAGCTGCCGCCCCACGCGTCAATAACACTGCTGCCACTGGTGGGATAGAACTCAACGGCCAGCGTGTATTTGCTGGTGTAGTAGGTGCTTCCGTTTTTGGTAGTGGTGCTGGTGCTGCGGCTTGTAAGACCATTTTGCGAATAGAGTAAAACCTGTTTCTTGTCGGTGCCTTCCACCTGGTCGAAGTAGACATAGAGCGTTCCGCTGTAGTAGGTGGAAAGTCCTGTCACGGTGCCATAGGAGGTCTTGGTGACGGATGTCTTCACTTCTCCGGTGCTGGAGTCGAGCACATAGATTTTCACGGCCATGCCGTCGAGGCTTGTCGAGCGCGACCACGCATTGGCTATGATGCCCTGATAGAAGTAGCCGGCATCGGTGTTGCTGTAGGTGTGGGAGCGGAGAATGGATCCGACAGGGTTGCTGCTGGTGGCCGTTCCTTTTAAGTGATAGCCGCCACCCTCACCGTCAATCGGCTTGCCGGCATCGTTGGAGGAGGCAAAGAGACAGATGCGGTTGGTATTGCTGCCGCCGAAGTACTGGTTGCAGATGTCGGCATAGTCGCCCGTTCCGTCGTGCGGACCGAAGTGCGAACCCCAACTGTTGCTGACAACCACGGGACGGTCGCCGGCATATTCGATAATCTTCTGGAAGGAATTGGCCAGATAGGTGTCGGAAAGGCTGTTAACACCGCAGAGAAAGAGGTCGGAACCTGGTGCCATACCGCCGTAGGTGGCTGCCGAATGGTCGTCGGTAACGGTCACACTTGAGCCGTTGATGATGACGCTTGAGCCGCCCGCTGTGGAGCAGGTGTGCGTACCGTGGTCGCCGGAGGTGTCGTCGGTGGTGGCGCTTCCGATGTTGCTGGAGGTGTATTCAGTGGCTGTGGAACCATCGTAGATGTAGGCTCCCTTGATGCGTGAGTTCCCGTCCTTGTCCTTGAAGGCAATGTGCTGGAAGTCGATGCCGGTGTCGATAACGCCCATCACCACGCCCTTGCCGTCGTACTTCTTCGGAAGTCCGGCGGTGATGGCATCGGTGGAATGGATGAGAATGTCGTCGACATTGGTCTTCTCACGGGCGTTGTCGGTATAGGCCGACTTGAGCGTAGCCACATTCACGCGGCGTACATTGGCAATCTGCGACACCTGTTGGATCTTGTCAACGGGAATCAGCGTGGTGACAAGTCCCTTCTGGAACTTGCACTGTACCTTCACGCCCAGGGCTTCCAGGTCGGACAGGTCGCTGTTGTCGGACAGACGGATGAAGGCCGATATGTAGGCCACGCCATTGATGGTGTCGGGAGCGGCGTAGATGCGACCGAAGTTCTTTCCGGGTCTTGTCGGTTGTGGCTTCGTGCGTTTCAGCCCGAGCCGTTTCTCGTTGGCCAAAGTGGTGTTGTCTGACGCAGGAGCGCTCAGCTCGTCGAGAAACATCTGGGTGGTAACCGACAACTTGCCGGTTGTCCCTGTGCCGCCGATGCTTGTCTGCGCATAACCCACTACCGAAAGCAGGAACGCAACAAGCATGGCAACAATTCTTATTACCAAGTTTTTCATACTAATACCTATTTAATATTGTTGTTTACCTATTGAAGACCATGAAGCCGCGAAGAAGACAAAAATCAATACAAAATACATCCTCTGGAGTGTAAGTGAATTGATGTAAACCCTTAAAGCTTGATAGTTTTTCGTTTACAAAAGTATAAATCTATGAGAAAACGGTTGGAAAATATTTCGAAAAGAATAAACTTTATGCTGCATTTTTGACTTAAATCAATCACTTGCATATTCTTCCAGATTTCTTTCGTAAAAAAATGCCAAACAGCTGTCAGGCATACGAATTGCTTGTTATCCGTGTGTTTCCCCCAAGACAGGGTCATGCTATTCTTTCTTCTTCAGAATGAGGTGGTTTGCCCGTTTGGGCTTATCCTTGAAACCCGGCAATAAAGATTAAAAATCTTTTGATTTTGCTTTTATTGCGCTCGTTTTTCGTATCTTTGTCCCTGCATTCTTTCCCAATATATGCCATATAAAGTTATAGATTTATTTGCTGGAGTGGGTGGCCTTTCCTTTGGTTTTGCCCATGATGAGGATTTTGAGGTAGTCGCGGCAAATGAAATCCTGAAACCGATGGCAACGGCCTATTCCCTGAATCACCCGTCGGTAAGAATGTATAATATGGATATAAAGGATTTTTCCGTAAATGATATTACACGGGATTTGGGGCTGGGCAAAGGAGATATTGATGTCGTCATAGGCGGTCCGCCATGCCAGGCCTATTCCACCGTGGGGAAAAGACTGATAGACGACCCTCGTGGGAAACTGTTCCAGGAGTATTTTCGCATGCTTTCCGAACTGCGGCCGAAGGTTTTTGTCTTTGAAAATGTCAAAGGTCTTTTGTCTATGAGCGGTGGTGACCTTATCAAGACTATTGTTTCCCTTTTTCGTTCATTGGGCTACGATGTCAATACCAAGATTTTAAATGCCGCCGACTACGGCGCGCCTCAGATTCGGGAACGGGTCATTCTTGCGGGAACGCTCCTTGGAGGGCAATTCCGTTATCCTGCTCCTACACACTACAACCCAGAGAACGGCAGGATTGCAGGATTGAAACCGTATGTCACCTTGGGGGAAGCAATAGGTGATTTGCCTGAATTGAAAAATGGAAGTGAGGCCTTGGAATATACTGTTCCGCCTCAAAACGAATATCAGGAACTGATGCGTAGGAATTGCCGGGATGAGCTACGCGACCACAATGTTCCCAAGAACGGTGAACATCTTGTGAGACTGATGGAAGCTTTGCCCGACGGTGGTTCTCCAAATGATGTGGAAGAGAGCCTACGCCCTAAAAGCGGGTTTGCCAATACTTACTGCCGGTTGTGGTGGAACAAGCCAAGCACGACAATTACTCGGAATTTAGGATGCGTGTCGTCTTCCAGATGCATTCACCCAAGGCAGCCGCGCCCCCTGTCCACACGGGAGGGTGCCCGACTGCAAGGATTTCCCGACGACTATGTGTTCTATGGGTCGCGTTCGGAGAGAAACCTGCAGATAGGCAATGCCGTACCGACATTCCTCTCGTTGGCAATAAAAGAGTCCGTAAAAGGGTATCTTGATAAATATGACAGGGAATTAACCCAAGAAGAACTGCTTGGGAAGAGAGGAACTTCAACCGAATATATACAGACGGAATTGTTTTGATTCTTAACAACAATATCGAACATCTTGAAGACACATGGGCGCGTTTTCTAAATTACCGGATTTCTTTGGCAGGTCACTTGTAGCCGTGGCAAAGGAACACAACTATTCTGAAGCGAACATTTTAATCCTTGAGGGTAAATTGGATGAACTGAAAGCATCGTTTCCGGGAGTTTATTATAACCTGACAACATGCAGTCATCATCGCGACAGGCGCACACCCTTGGAATACGCCCAGGATTTAGTCGCATCCTGGCTGTTTGAGGATTATGTTTGTGAGGGGCTAAACATTAACGGCTTGCGCATAAGGAAGGCCGGAGCGGACAGCAATCGTGCCATTCTTGCCAACAGCAGGGTTAGTTCTTCCAGTGATACCATTGTCAGTTGTGAGGGGGCAGTGGAAAGGAAATTGGAGATAATGACAGACTATGGCTCCTATTGGTCCAGATATGGCTGCATCGACTTGAGGGATGGCAAGTATCAAGGTCTTTGCAATTCAGCATCTTTGTTCTTGGGCTTCTCTACAGACGACAAAAAGTATATACTGATGGATTTCAGTAAAGCAGTAAATGAAAAATACATACCTTCCCACTATCCATATGGGGGAAAACCTGCATATCAAATACCATGTGATGGACTATTATTTGATTTTACTTTTGATAAGGTATCAAAAACAATTAGAGATATATTATTAGTACCCTAAGAGATTACAACCAACAACCCCGTGGCAGATTGCCGCGGGGTTGTTGGTTATTTATTTAAAGGAATAAGGTAGTTTTACTTTCTCCATGATGGGATGCTTTGCCCATCTGGGGTTGGTTTTCAAGAGAAATGGAATCCAGTCCTCCACAAGCCTGGGATGGCAGTAGACCAGCCATGCCGGGATGAGGTTGTCCTGATTGTCCATAATCATAGTCCTGATGACCTCACGCTGTTCCAGTTCCATCTGTTCACGCATACTGCGTCCTATTTCTCGGGCTCGTGCCCATTCTTCGGGGTCTTCGGAAAAGACATCGATATGGAATCCTTCGGGGCTTGCTTTGTTCACGGCATCGATGGCTGCGCGCATACGCTGCGACATGGGCGAGCCCTGGATGTCGCCGTTCCAGGTGTTGATGGTGATGTGGCGGCTGTCGGGGATGAGCACGAAGACGCTGCGCTCGGGCCATTGCTTCCAGTCGTGCAAGCGGATGATGGCGTTGGCATCGACCTTTACTTGTACGGAGAACTTGGCATCCACAATGGGTACGCGTATGGCATGGGCGGTGTCCTCGTTGACGATAAGGTAGAGGGTGGTCTGCGAGGGCGATGTGGTGCCGTCGATGGTAAGTCTCACTTTTTTGGCGCATACGCCCAGGGTGATCAGGAGCAATGATGCTAATAGGATGATTCGGTGTTTCATGTGATGATGTTTTGTGGGGTTATTCTGTTTGTAATTCTTTACTCTTCCATTTCCATCTCAGCTTCGTTTACGAAGATGCCTTCGTAGGTGTATGCCATGTCAACGGAGTAGCGGCCGCCTTCAGCACGGTAGCGATAGGAGGAGAGATGGATAAGGCGCTCATCAGGTTCGAAGTAGAGGAGGCCTTCAGTGGTGGGAAAGCGGAGCACCTTTTGCTTGTCGGTGTCAATGACATAGGTGTAGATGTTACGGGCGTCGGGGCATCCTTCTATCAGGATGAGATTGTCGCAGCCGGGCAGGAACACTGCCTTCTCTATGGCTGGGATGTCGTTGCTGGTTACCTCAATGGCGTTTTTCGTCCCTTTCATCTGTTGCCAGCCAATGTCAGCCCGTGGGTTGGAGGTAAGAATATAGGTAATCTTTCCCGAACGGATGTCCTTGGTATAGACGGAGATGGTGGCAGGATATTCGTCCACGCCGGATTCATCCACATTGATGTAGAGTTCCAGCCTTTCGGACCGATCGGACTGCATTGCCGTGGATGGAAGTCCCGGTGGATTGCCGGCACGAAGTGACCCGGCTACGCATGCGAGGAAGAGCACGGGCAGAAGAAAGTTCTTTTTCATGGAACGCTTATTTTAGTAGTATTTTCTTTGTCTGCTACCGCAAAGGTAGGAAATAATTCCGTGCAATCCATTATCCTCCCGTTGTTTTTTCTTTCGTTTGCGCCCGTTTTCCGTTTGAGGCTCTTTCGCCGCGCGATTGAGGCTCAAATGGCCGCTGTTTGAGGCCCAATCAATGTGTATTTGAGGCTCAGATGCAATCCGTTGTAAATCAACTGCTTGTGGAATGCCAAAAAACGGCTGGACGGGGATGAGAACTCCTCCCTTTGCTCGCTACGGTGCTTATACGGGTAAAGCAAGATCGGGAGAGTTATGAATGATACCGTGAAAAGTCTTTCTCGCAAAATGAGAAAGAAAAAACCGCATAGATTTTCTTTTGTTTACCCTTGTTTTTCCGTATCTTTGTCCCTGCATTGGATGACAAGCGTGCCGTACGGTGCATTTTCGTTGATAATTAACAAGCGTTTGCTGTTATTCGGATTGCTCTGAAATGTAGGAAGTTTCAAAAAAACCAAACCGAAGAATAAGTCGCAGGCGCCTGTGCTATATGGCATGGGCCTGACTTGTCCGGTTTTGGTGGGTCTCCTACAACCTCAGAGCATGGATAGGAAAAGTCCATGCTTTTTGTGTGTTGTAGGCCACCTCTCCGATTGATAAGCATACGGTCTTAATCTATATGCGCATGTGGTCAATACAAGATGAACTGGATTTCTTCAATGATGCCATCAGGTTTTCTAGCATTGAAAACTTGATGATGCGGGTTCATGAACGCTTTTATGCTTTTCAACCTAAAGGTGATGACACAAGAGTGAATGTACCGAACTCAAGGAATGCCCTTATTGGGCTAAAGACAGAGAAATGGTGCAAAGAATTGTTGGCGGGTATAGCCCGTCAAAATAATCTTTATGCTGTGAATAGCGTTGTTTGCGAAGAAATAGGATTATCGCGGCAAAGTGCTGCCGATTTGGCCTTCTGTACTTCTGCTGATACCGTGCAACGCCCAGAAAATATTAAAGTCATTTTCGAAATCAAGATGGGGATAGTTAATAACTATCTCTTCAACGATAATGCTGATTTTGAATTTTGTGGAGATTACACAACGCATAAAGGGAATCCCTCACTTCTTCGCTCAGATAGTATGTTAAAAGCTATCGGCAAATCCATTAATCTCCGGGTTGATAGTTCCAAGGGTAAGCATATCCCCATCATCATACTGGGCAACTCGCCGATTACGAGCAGTTATGTCAAGAAGGTTGATTGTTTGAGAAAAAGCGGAGTTATTCAGAAATTCATCTCTTTGTATCCCAATCCTACGAATCATGACTTCGTTCGTAAAACGCCTGAAAATGGTTTTGAAACTTTTGATTCTCCAGCTCAGATAGAAAAGTATATCAGCCGGTTGCTCAATTCAAAGATGAACTATTTCAGTTCCATGATGAGTAATAAAGATTTGGGCAGAATCATATCTCTTGCCAATGCTGAGACTACTGATGAATTAAAAGGGCAACGCTTTATTGAAATGCTTCAACTATGAAAAAGGGAACAGAAACTTCATCATTTGGCGTATCGGCAAGGGTTGGGCATAATTCAGAAAAGTTTTACAGCTCAAATCTGTATAAAGGGATAAACTTAACTGAAGTTTCCGATACAAGTGAAAATGCTATTAAGGCTGGACATCTGAATAAAATATTTGCACATACTTCGGAGAGCATGATTGAATTGCCAGACAGTTCAGTCCATCTAATGATAACCTCTCCACCGTATAATGTAACAAAGGAATACGATAAAAACCTGACATTAGCAGAATATCTCAAAATGTTGGAGCATGTGATGCGGGAAACATATCGTGTTCTGGTCAACGGTGGACGCGCCTGTGTAAATGTGGCAAATCTTGGAAGAAAGCCATATATTTCCTTAACGGACTATGTCGGAATCCTAATGGGTCAAATCGGTTTTAATTATCGGGGACAAATAATCTGGGATAAATCGGCATCGTCGGGTGGCTCTTGTGCTTGGGGTAGTTGGCAAAGCGCAGCCAATCCCTGCTTAAGAGATGTTCATGAATACATTTTAATTTTCAGCAAAGGTAATTACAAACGCAAGAAAGGCATCGACACAATAAGAAAAGAAGACTTCTTGGAATGGACAAAAAGTATTTGGAAAATGAATACAGAAAGTGCCAAGCGGGTAAGACATCCCGCGCCTTTCCCAGAAGAATTGCCCCATCGGCTGATCAATCTTTATAGTTTTGAAAACGATATTATTCTTGATCCTTTTATGGGAAGCGGAACCACAGCGGTAGCCGCATTAAAGAACAAACGGAGATTTATTGGCTATGATATTTCTGAAGAGTATATAAGAATAGCAAACGAACGAATCGCGGATGTTGGTCTGCTGATATAAAATGGCTTTCTGTTGAACAAAAAAAAGAGGATGTGTCAAAATAGACACATCCTCTTTTTTTTGTTCGTGTATGAGAATTGGATTACTCAGTTGGTTGTTCTGCTCCCATCTGGTCGAGTTCTTCCTTTGCTTCAACGGCTTGCTTGGCCAGTGAGTTCTCCGGGTCGAGTTTCAGGAGTTTCTGGAAGTAGGGATAGGCCTTTTCAAGGTCGTTCTTGGCGCTCCAGAAGATGTAGCCGGCATTCTTATAGGCAGTCTTGAGGGCTCCGAGTTCATCGTTGTCGCACTGCTTGGCTTCCAGTTCGCTGATGACCTTGTGGTAGTAGTTCAATGCCACCTCGTCGCGTTCGGTCTGGAAGGCGCCGTTGGCAGCCAGCAGGTTGGCGTAGTAGCCGATGGACGGATATTTCTTGCCCATGTTCTCGAAGATGGACAGCGCCTTGGCGAAGTTGGCTTCAGGTGCCTCCCCCTTGCCGACTTTCTGGATATAGATGCCGGCCAGCTTGGCATAGTCGGACGGAGTGGTGCTGGTGCTGTTGTTCATGTACTGCTCGCTGTATTCGAGAGCCTTGTCTTCGAGTCCCATCTCGGTGTAGACATCGGAGATGTACTGCAGCGGTTTGAAGTCCTTGTTGTCCTGTGCGAGCGCCTTCTGATACTGCTCGATGGCTTTCTCAAACTGCTTGTTGCCCTTGAGAGCATTGCCGTAGTAGACATAGTCGCGTGCACTCTTCTTGGCAGTGTCGGCCATGACGGCTTCGGCGTGAGCCAGTGCCTCGGCATACTTATAGGTGTCGGTGGCAGCCCAGAGAGCGATGCGCTTGAAGGTGACATTCTTCGGGAACTTTGAAATACCGTATTCTGCCACTTCCAGTGCACGAGCCTTGTCCTCGCTCATGTAGGCCGATACGGCATATTCTGCCAGGCGCCAGTCCTCGAGGTTGGCTTTGTTGGTCTGCTTGAAGTAGTCGTAGGATTTCTTGTACTGGCCTCCGGCGTAGAAGGTGTGGGCAGCTTCGGCCTCGATGGGATAGTCCGGGCGCACTTTCTTGAGCTGTTCGAGCACACGGGCAGCATCTTCCGGGCTGCGCTTGCGGTATACATTGGCATAGGACATGTAGCCCTGCGGGTTCTGCGGGTCCATGGTGATGGCCTGGTTGTACCACATGGCTGCGTTTCCGCCCTGGTCTTTCATGGCCTCAACATCGCCGAGAAGGCAGTAGGCATTGCCATAGGTCTTGAATTTCTGGATGACCTGATTGCCGATTTCTGTGGCTTCGTCGAAACGCTTGTTCAGAAGGAGCGTGTTGCCCAGGGCAACCATTGCCTCAGGGTCTTTTTTGAAGGACTTTGTATAGTTCTTCATGGACTCTTTCAAGGCAGCTTCGTTGTTGGCCTTCAAGGCTGTTTCGACCGACTTGAGCATTGCTTTGTAGGCAGCTTCTTGTGCCAAGAGCGGTGTGGACAATCCCATTGCCAGCACTACCGCAAGAACAAATTTAATCGCTTTCATAGTTGTAGTCTTTCTTATTTGTGTTTTCTATTCTTCTTCTGTAGGTAATTTAAAGTTTATGGGCAATGTAAACCTGACGCGTACAGGCTTCCCGTTCATGTATCCCGGTGCCCACTTCGGCATGATGCTCACCACTCGTATGGCTTCCTTGTCAAGCGACGGGTCTACCGAGCGTACGGTGTGTATGTCGGAGATGGAGCCATCCTTCTCCACGATGAAAGCCACCAGCACCCGTCCCTCAATGCGGGACGCCATAGCCAATTCGGGATATTGCAGGTTCTCCTGAAGAAACTGTATCAGCGCCGGTATGCCGCCGGGGTATTCCGGCATCTGTTCTACCACATCGTAGGCTTTTTCTGTCGACTGTGCCATGGCGGTCAGCGGCAGGAGGAACGATGTGAGCAATATGAGAACGAACTGTTTCATGGCGATGTTGCTTTTTCCATATTGACGGATGGGGATGTATATGGTAAACAGGGGTTATTCTTTTTTAACATTTACGCGGCGGTAGGTGATGTCTCCACGGTAGGGGAGCAGTCCTGCCTTGAAGATGATGAGCTGCCCCTTGGGCTTGGAAATCCAGTTGGCGAACGAGTAGGGTAGTCCGCGCTGTGGGTCTACGAGGATGGCGTAGATGGTGCGTGCAAAGGGATAGCGCCCGTCAAGCAGGTAGGCCTGATAGGGCTTCCATGAGTTTTCCCATGTGGCGGTGTCCTTTGTTGAAACGGACATGACATGGATGTTCTTGCGGAAGGTCGTGTTGGTGGTGTCGCGGCGGTCGTTGAGCCAGTTGCTGCCGATGACACCGATGGCATTTGGGGTCTGGTCAACATAGTCGACCACTTCCTTGCTGGTCTTCGCTGCGACAATGTTGGGGCTTTCTATCTGGCGTCCTTCCATGACGGAGTCGACTACATAGCGAAGAGTGGCAGACAGCTTGTTGTCGAAGACAACCTCGATGTCACCCTTGTCGGACGATGGATTGAGCTGTTTCCAACTTGTTACCTCGCCGCTGAGGATGTGCTTGATGTTGTTCACCGTGATGCAGGTGTCGTTGTTGGTGCGGTTGGAGATGAATGCCAAGCCGTCATAGCCGATGGGGAAGACTTCCGGGCGCTGCCTCTTGGTCTTGAGGAATGCCACTTCCTGCTCGGTCAGGGCACGGGAGGTGATGTACAGGCACGACTTCAGTTCGTTGATGGAGTCCATGGCTGCCGTCTCGTCAATGTAGAGCGGCTCGAGGTGTGCCTGGGGATATTCGTACTCGAACTGGGCTATCAACTCTTCGAGGATGGGACTGAGACTCTCGTCGGCTACGAAAGAGATGGTGCCTGAAGTGGGGGTGTCGGTCCGTCCGCCGCGCTTCGAACTGTTGTCGCAACTCACGGCCGCGGCAATCAGGAAGATGGCGCAGAAAAGGGCGATGACAAAATGCTTGTTCATTGTTGGTTGTGTGTTAGGTAATGAGGGATTAACCTGTATGGGACGGGGTGTCTTTGGTTTTTATAAACTTTCGTCAGAAACGCACGATGCGCTCCTGACGAAAGATGTTTAGTCCTTCTTTGCTACCTTCAGGTTGGTTCTTGTCGGCAGCATTGAAGTATATACCTTTATATATTTATATATAGGCATGTCTGTTTATTACTGCAAGCGGAACAATACGGGTACGGTGTACTTCACGCGTACATTCTGTCCGTTCTGACGGCCCGGGTTCCAGCGAGGCATGCTCTTAACCACGCGCATGGCTTCCTTGTCAAGCGACGGGTCTACCGAGCGTGCTACGCGCACATCGGAGATGGAACCGTCTTTCTCTACAACGAAACTGATTTGCACACGGCCCTGAACACCGTTCTCCTGAGCAACAACAGGATATTTCACATTGCTCGAGAGGTAGGACATCAGCGCACCGTTACCACCGGGGAAGGATGGCATTTCCTCAACGACGTCGAAGACTTTGTTTGCCACTTCCTCCTTGGGTGCGGGTGGAGGTGTGTTCACCGCGATATCGTTTCTTACAGCTTCAACCGTACGGTTCTGGGTACCCTCCTGGTCTACATTACCCACAGCGGCCTTCTTGTCGAGGTCTTCCATCTGCTTCACCTGGTTTTCCTCTTTTACGAGGTTATCCTTCTTGATGACAGGTGCAGTAAACTTTTGAGTCTGGCGTACTTCGGGAATTTCCTTTTTGGGCTCCACCTTCGGTTGTACCTTGGGCTCTTCTTTTTTCTTCTTCTTGGCAGCCTCCTGAAGGGCTTTCAATTCCATGGCCTGATTGTAGGCCATGCGCTCTTCTTCGAGTTTCTGCTGGTGTACCTTGTATACGAGGAATCCACCAATGAGAAGTGCAGCGATGAGCAGGATGACGATGGATTTGATGTTGCGGGAAGAAGTTCCTTTACGAAGTGCATAGGCTCCGTACTCTTTGTTCTTGTCGGCAAACACCATCTCCACCCACTTGGGATCGTATAAATCTATTTTTGCCATAGTTTTTACTTTCTGTTAGTGTTATCGGTTAAAGAGTGATTCCTTTCAGTTTGAGCAGGTGCTCGTCGTCTTCACTGATTTTGTCGATAACATAAGTTCCGATACTCAATATCTGCATTTCATCGAGAGCGTCCACCATGTTCTTGTATGAAGCATTATCGGTTGGCTTGATTACGATGGTCAGCGTAGGTATCTTCTCTCCGTCGAGATTTCCACCTTTGATTTTGCTCAGTTCCTTGTTGAATATACTATCGGGATATTCAAGTGGGCTCTGGGCTCTTTTCTGCTTGAGCTCACGCACTGCCAGTTCGATTCGCTTTACAGGAACAGTTCCGTCTTCTGTCTTGTGGTTGCGCAGAACTTCGCGGATACCGTCTTTGGCGTTGCCCCATGTAGCCTCTTTCAGCCAATTGGGGTTGTCGTATTCGGGAATACCTTCGCCGTAGTACAGCTTGTTGTCCGGTGCGAGGTAGAGCGTAACCGATTCAGAAGCCTTGGCTTCGTTCTTCTGTTCTTCGAGAGTGTTCTTGTCATTACTTGGCATGGTCAATTCCATGGTCTGAGGCTTGCTCAGCGTTGTACAGAGCATGAAGAACGTGATAAGAAGCATGAGCATGTCCACCATCGGCGTAAAGTCGACGCGTACATTTATTTTCTTCTGTTTGCTTTCTTTCTGCTTTGCCATTATTCGTCCTCCTGTTTTTTGAGGTTTGTGATCATGTAGTAGTGACTTTCGTCCATATCCTGCAACTCGTTCATGACGCGCTTAACAGTCTTATAAGGTGTCTTTGCATCAGCTTTGAGTGCAATCTTGATGTCTTCGTTCACCGTGCGGGCTGCTTGTACCCACTGCTGGAATTCGCTCATGCCACCTTCGATTGAGTCGAGAGGAATACCTTTTGTGGGAAGGACCTTTGCACGGTTCTGGCTATTCAATCCAAGATATTGCTTGATTTCAGACAGGGGAACGCCGAATGTGCTCTCGCGCTTGAATACATCGAGTTGCACGGCATCAATGTCTGGAACCATTTCTTGAAGAGCTTTGCCCAACTGGTCGGTATTGTCTATTTGCATAAACACCTGACCTTCTCCGGTTGGTTTGCCGGCGGGATCCACCGCGGGATTCACCAAAATGGTAAGTACGCCGTTTTCAGGCACCTTGATTTCCGACACTGATCCTGGTGTGTTCACTTTCACAGGCTCGTTCTTCACGAAGGTGGAGGTGAGCATGAAGAAAGTCAAGAGCAGGGTCATAACATCGGACATTGGTGTCATGTCAATCCAGACGTCACTTTTCTTAACTTTTACTTTACCCATAGCGATAAATGTTTTAAAGGGTTAGCAAAAATTAAGCCTCATCTGTGTGGTTTGCTTCGTAGGTCTGTGCGATTGAATAACCAACTTCGTCGAGGGCGAAGGTGAGTTTGTCAACTTTGTTTGTGTAGTAGTTGTAAGCAACAACTGCGCACCAAGATGTACCGATACCGAAGGCGGTGTTGATAAGGGCCTCGGAGATACCGGCAGAAAGTGCGGCAGAGTCAGCACCACCACCTGCAGACAGAGCGGAGAATGAACGAATCATACCTACAACGGTACCGAGAAGACCGGTAAGCGTACCTAGTGTAACGATGGTTGCGATGATAGGAAGGTTCATGGTCAGCGTAGGCATCTCGAGCTGGGTTGCTTCCTCGTGAGCCTGTGTAATCTTTGAAACCTTCTGTGCTTTCTTCAGTTTAGCGTTCTCGGGCTCTTCCATAGCCTTGTAAGCCTTCAGGGAAGCGCCAACAACATTAGCAACAGAGCCTTGCTGTTTGTCGCAGAGCTGCTGAGCCTTTGCGAAGTCGTTGTCGTTAAGGGCTTTCTTGATCTCAGCAACGAACTTGGGCAGAGCGCCTTTGCCGAATGCGGTCTTCAGGGCGAGCCAACGCTCAATGGCCATTGCGATAACGGTCAGCAAGAGTGAGTGGATAACCGGCACAATGATACCACCTTTGAAGATTGTTCCCCATACATTGACTGGAGTGGTCTTGGTTGCGTCGGCGAAGTTAGCTTCGCGGCCGAACCATGTGAAGAACAATGTGAAAGCGATAATAGCGCAAACGATGATAATCCAGAATGCACCTCTTACTCCTTGGAAGCCCTGAGATTTCTTAGGGCTGGCTTTTTTTTGTGTAGTTGCCATAATAATACTTTAATTTGGGTTATTAATAAATTGGGTTAAAAAATGTTATATCAAAAGGTAGGTTTTATTGCATTGTCCACATCCTCTAGGCGTGTTCAATAGGCAAAGATATGAATTAATAATAAAAATCGGTTTTAATTAAGAGATTTTAACGCATTGAGCGCTTTTTATTTCCAATTACGCTGCTTTTCGCTCATTTTAGGTGCAAGTTGTGCCCCATTCGGTCGCGTTTTGTTTTCAGATAGCGTTCGTTGTAGGGATTGGGTGTAATCTCGATGGGGACATTTTCTACGATTTCCAGCCCGTAGGCCTCCAGTCCCACGCGCTTGACGGGGTTGTTCGTGAGCAGTCGCATCTTGTGTACGCCGAGGTGGCGGAGCATTTGTGCACCACAGCCGTAGTCTCTTTCGTCGGGCTTGAATCCGAGATGCGTGTTGGCATCGACGGTGTCGAGCCCTTCTTCCTGTAGTTTATAGGCGGCAATCTTGTTCATCAGTCCGATGCCACGGCCTTCCTGCTGCATGTAGATAAGCACGCCTTTCCCTGCTTCTTCAATGGCTTTCATGGCTTTGTGCAGTTGTTCTCCGCAGTCACACCGCTTGCTGCCGAGGATATCGCCGGTGGCACAGGATGAATGGACGCGCACCAGGATGGGTTCCTCGTCGGTCCAGTTACCTTTCACCAGTGCCATGTGCTCGGCTCCGTTGCTTTCCTGCCGGAAGGGGATAAGCCGGAAGTGTCCGTAGTCGGTGGGCATGTCCACTTCTTCACCCACTTCTATAAGTGATTCTTTCCGCAACCGATAGGCGATGAGGTCTTTTATGGAGATAATTTTCAGGTTCCACTCCTTGGCTTTCTCCACCAGTTGCGGCAGCCGTGCCATGGTGCCGTCTTCGTTCATTATTTCGATGAGTGCGCCTGCCGGGTATAGCCCTGCCAGTTTGCACATATCAATGGCAGCCTCGGTGTGCCCGCTACGCCGTAGTACACCGTTGTCCTGTGCATACAAAGGATTGATGTGCCCTGGGCGCCCGAAAGTTTCGGGGCGGCTGTCAGGGTTGGCCAGTGCCTTGATAGTCTCGGCACGGTCATGGGCAGAAACGCCTGTGGTGCATCCTTCCAGTTTGTCAATAGTGATTGTGAAAGGAGTTCCCAATACCGAGGTGTTGTCGTTCACTTGATGGGGCAAGTCCAGCTGTTTGCACCGGCTCATCGTGATAGGGGCGCAGAGAACGCCCCGGGCGTTTTTCAGCATGAAGTTGACTTTCTCCGTCGTGATTTTTTCTGCGGCGATGATGAGATCGCCCTCATTTTCGCGGTCTTCGTCGTCAACCACGATGATGAACTTGCCTTGGGCGAAGTCGGCGATGGCTTCTTCTATGGTGTTGAGTGGATTGTGGGGCATCTTCCTCTTTATTTTAATAAGGTGTAGTCAGGCTTTGAGATGTTTCGCCTGAATTTGGTTGATGATGATTTGGTTGTTTTCCCTGATGGTATGCAAGTCTTTTTCCAGTCGGAGCCTGAACATCCACATTCTGATGTAGAGAATAATCCCGACAGGAATGACGATGGCTGCGGCCATGTTGAGCCATTTGCGTTCAAATGGCCTGGTGTGTGCCTTCTCCGAGACAACGGGGTAGGCACTCAGTTGTCCGAGAATGATTCGGTCACGGCTGTTGGCCAGGTCGTCGACAACGCCTTCCAGTTGTTCGCTGATTTGTTGTATTTCATTGTCTTCCCTATATTCAAAGAACACTTTCTTTGGATTGGGTGCTTTCTTCAGGTTGTGATGGGCATCGTAGGCCGTGATTTTCTCAGAGATTTCAGTCAGCAACTCTACATCTTGCAGGTAGTGTGGGTCTTCAATGATGACTTCTTTTCCGTAGGTTCCTCGCGTCAGCCGGAGTCCCAGCAATCGGCGTATGAAATTCATGTAGAGGTCTTTGTTGAACACCACGGAGTCGTTGTTGGCCTTGTAGGTCACCCATGTGGCCAATGGGGCAAGCACGGCGGTGGAGAGGCTCTTGCCGAACCAGATGGCCCAGCTGCCTTGCCGCGCCATGCGGTAGCCGACATTGTCAAGGATGTAGTAGGAGATGTAGACAACTACGCTGATCAGCACGGGGAATCCCAGGCCGCCTTTCCTGATGATGGCTCCCAACGGTGCACCGATGAAGAAGAAGAGAATGCACGACAGTGCCAGGAGGAATTTGTTGATGATTTCAATCTTGTGCTGCCGTATATAGAAATCACCGGTGGCTGTGATGATGGACTTGAACTCCAGGTCGGCTACCTCACGCTTGATACTCTGGAGGGCGGCATTGATGGTATTACGCCTTTCATCTTCGGTGAGTTTCTGCTTGATGGAGTCGTAGTCGAATCCTCCTTTTTCCTTGAGTCGGCTGACTTCCTGCAGGTTCTTTTTGTCCAATGTACCTATCTTGAAGAAAAGGGTTTTCAAATCCTTGTCATATTCCGTCCCGATGCTGTCGTAGACCTGGCTGAGAGAGTCCATGTCGTTCTTGATTTTCTCCAGGCTTTTTCCCCGGGCATTGTTGGCAAGCAGGGAACCGTCGGTCATGTTGAATCCTCCGTCAAATTCAAAGATGATTTTCTTCGCTGCGAAGGTTTCCCTTCTGAACGGTACCGATGCGTTGCCGGCAATTTCCTGAGAGCGCATGTTCTCAAACCATTCTCCGCTCCAGAGCGACAGCACCAGATGTTGTTTGTCCTCTGTCGACTGTAGCATTCCTGAATCGGCCAGTATGATGGCTTGGTCTTCATATCCACCCGTCATGCGGTAGATCATGATTCCGTAGAGTTTGCCCGTGTCCATGTTTTTCTTTTGGACATAGAGGTTGCAGTTGGGTATGCCGTCGTAGAAGACACCTTCCGGGATTTCCAGTTCGGGACTTTTCTGCTTCATCGACATGATGAGTTGTGCTATCTTCTGGTTGGCTTTGGGGCCGATGTTATTCTGGAAGAGGAAGGACACACAGGTGATGAGTACAGTGAATGCGATGAGCCCCCTGAAAGCCTGCATCAGCGAGATGCCTGCAGCCTTTATGGCGGTCAACTCGCTGCTTTCGCCGAGGTTGCCGAAGGTGATGAGTGAGGAGAGCAGTATGGCCAGGGGAAGGGCTTGTGGAACGAGCATGAGTCCCATGTACCAGAAGAACTGTGCCAGCACATCCATGGTGAGTCCCTTTCCGATAAGGTCGTCGATGTGCTGCCACAGGAATTGCATCATCAGCACGAACTGGCAGATGAAGAATGTGGCAATGAAAAGCAGGCAGAACTGCTTGAGAATGAATATGTGTAGTTTCTTAATTCTGAACATGTTTAGATGCCCGTGTTGCGGTGCAGGCGTTCAAGGTTGTCTTCCCAGAGGTCTTGCAGTGACTCGATGTCGTCTTCATAGGCAAAGTCGGTGATGAGGAGGATGTAGTCGTTGGTCAGCTCGTTCTTCTCAATGCGAAGCTCGACATAGGCGTTCGGGTCCTCTTCGTCTTCCCAGCGGAAGCGGATGTAGTTGTTCTTGCTTTGCTTGACAATTCTTGCCTTGCGGATTTCGTGGTGTCGCCACAGGTCGCCCCATGTGAAGGTAAGCTCGCCTCCGGCACCTTCCACCTTGTCGGCAAGCCAGCGGGTCATTCCTTCGGGACTGCTGATGAAGTTCCAGATGATGCCTTGCGATGATGAGTGCAACACGCGCTCTATGTTCAGTTTCTGTTTTTCCATAACAAAGGAATTTGTCTTTATTTGTGCCACAAATGTAATAATAATCATGGGTAGAAAAAAGAAAAATCGGGTCTTTTTCGTCTGTCGTCGAAAAAAGACGGGAAGATTACGGACACAATCTGTATTTTGAAATTTCAAATGATGTGTTTTTTCAATAGAATATGAGGAGTTTCAATAAAAAAGTGTAATTTCACGCACTCTTTAGCCTTAAAATAAATTCTATTTTGGAAAAGCAAACCAGTATTCGTTTTGATGCGCACAAGTATGCGCTCATAGATTTGCATCTTCATCTCGACGGCTCGCTGTCGGTCGATGATATGCTTTGTCTGGGCCGTATGGAGGGTGTCGCCCTCCCGCGGACACAGACGAACTGAACGGCCAACTGTCATGCCCCAAGACTTGTAAGGATCTGGAGCAGTATCTGAAGTGCTTCAACCTTCCCATATCGGTTCTTCAAAGTCCTGAAACAATTTCTTATGCCGTGGAGCGTCTGGTATGTCGGCTTGACCGACAAGGACTAGTCTATGCCGAGATACGCTTTGCTCCACAACAGCATCTGCAAAAGGGCTTGACGTAGGAAGAGGTCGTCCGGGCTGCCATCGCAGGCCTTCGCAAGGGCATGGGAAAAAGTGCAAATGGCATTAAGGCCAATATTATCTTAAGTTGTATGCGCAGCGCGGGAAATGATGAAATGAATGCCGAAACCATGCGCCTGGCAGGGAAATATCAGGGGCAGGGTGTCTGTGGCACCGATTTGGCTGGTTCAGAGAGCCATTTCCCCATGTCCGGATACCGGACATTGTTTGGCACAGCCCGAACGCTCGGTATACCGTTCACCATTCATGCCGGCGAAGCAGCCGGTGTGGAGAGCATGCAGCAGGCCGTCGAGTTTGGTGCACGCCGTATCGGGCATGGCATACGCGCTTATAATGATGCCGCCACGCGTGCCCTGCTCATCGAAAGGGGTGTGTGCCTGGAATTCTGCCCGACAAGCAATCTTCAGACGCAGGCTGTCAGTGGGGTGACTGCCATGCACCAGTATCCCATACGGCCATTCCTTGACGACAGTGTGAGCGTTTGCATCAACACCGACAACATGACTGTGTCGGGTACAACGCTAAGCCAGGAAATTCAGCAGCTCCACGATGCAGGTGTCATCACTGCCGACGATGCCAGAAAAATGGTATACAATGCTGTTGAACACGCTTTCATTGGCGATACGGAAAAGATAGAACTGCGGAAAAAAGTGGATCTTCGCCTGGCCGAAGGGCGGTAATCCCGACTCAGGACAGGCCTGTCTGGGCGATTTTTGCTAAAAATCATGCCATTTTTTTTGTCAGTTTGGAAAAAACTTCTAATTTTGCATTCGCTTTTCAGCAAGCGATGGCGAGGTAGCTCAGCTGGTTAGAGCGTCGGATTCATAATCCGGAGGTCGTGGGATCGTGCCCCACCCTCGCTACGGAAAACTCCTTTGCAGGTTCACTGCGAAGGAGTTTTTCCGTACTTCTGAGCCACAGAAATGCATAAGGCTACCGGTTCTTTTTTGAGATAAATCAAAAAAAGTAACATCCGCGGGAAATGTTATGGGAAAGAACCGCTAGAATTGGGATTTTTTTGTTTATATTTGCAAGCAAATTCATCTCATATCCACTTCAACTTTTATTGTTATGCTCCAGATTCGCTGTAAGAACAACAACACGACGAAGAGTTTTCCCGAAGGTTCTTCGCTACTTGAAGTCTACAAAGAGTTTGCCGATGAGTTGCAGATGCCTTTCCCCGTCATCTCCGCCAAGGTGAACAACACCTCTCAGGGCTTGAAATTCCGTTTGTACCAGAACCGCGATGTAGAGTTCATGGATGCCCGTCAGGGCTCCGGGCACAGGGTCTATGTCCGTTCGCTCTGCTTCGTTCTCTACAAGGCCACCCAGGATGTGTTCCCCGGTTCGAAGCTCTTCATTGAGCATACCATTTCGCGCGGCTATTATTGCAATTTCAAGAAAAAGAACAGCGAGTCGCTGCGGGAAGACGATGTTGAGCGCATCAGCCAGCGCATGCAGGAAATCGTCGACCAGGATCTCTCCTTCCATCGTGAGGAGGCCACCACCGAAGAGGCCCTCCGCGTCTTTTCCGAGCGCGGACTGATGGACAAGGTGAAACTGTTGGAAACCAGTGGGCAGATCTACAGCGACTATTATACGCTTGGCGACACCCCCGACTACTACTATGGTCCGCTCGTGCCGTCGGCCGGCTATCTAAAGGTGTGGGCCCTGGAACCATACCACAGCGGTATGCTCCTGCGCGTTCCGGACTGGAACAACCCCAATGTAGTGGCCGAGAAGGCCGACATGCCCAAGACCTACAGCATGTTTGCCGAGAAAACCCGCTGGGACATCATCATGCGGCTGTCAAACGCCGGCGATGTGAACAAGGCCATCCTGAAGGGACACGCTTCCGAACTCATCCAGGTGAGCGAGGCCTTGCAGGAGAAGAAAATCGTCCAGATAGCCGAGGAAATCGAGCGCCGCTACCACCAGAAGGACAATCCCGTCCGCCTGGTGCTCATCACGGGACCCTCGTCTTCGGGAAAAACCACATTCTGCAAGCGCCTCTGCGTCCAGTTGCTGGCCTGCGGACTGCGCCCGTATTCCTTCTCCACCGACGACTATTTCGTCAACCGGTTGGACACCCCGAAACTCCCTGACGGCTCGTACGACTTCGACAACATCGAGGCTGTCGACTACAAGTTGCTGGAAGATCACCTGCTCCACCTCATGAGCGGCGAGCGCGTGGAAGTGCCGGAGTACAACTTCGTAACGGGCAAGCGTGAGTGGAACGGCAAGAAAATCAAACTCGGCACCGACAGCGTGCTCATCATCGAGGGCATACATGCCCTGAACCCCATTCTCACGAAGAAGATTGCCGACTCGCTGAAGTTCAAGGTATATATCTCTGCCCTTACCAGCATCTCGCTGGACGACCATAACTGGATTCCCGTGCGCGACAACCGGCTTCTCCGCCGCATCATCCGCGACTACAACAAGGGCGCCTTCACGGCCCGGGAGACCATCAGCAACTGGGGAAATGTCTGCAAGGCAGAGGACCAGTGGATATTCCCGTATCAGGAAACCGCCGATGTCATGTTCAACTCGGCGCTCAACATTGAGTTTGCCGTGCTCCGCACGCATGCCGAGGTAATCCTGGCTTCCGTGCCGAAGAACTGCCCCGAGTATTCAGAAGCACACCGCTTGCTCAAGTTCCTCCACTTCTTCCTGCCCATCAGCGACAAGGAAATACCGCCAACTTCCATCATGCGGGAGTTCCTCGGAGGTTCAAGTTTCAGCTATTAACAGCGCACACGCATACATCACAAAGGGAAGACCCGACCGGTCTTCCTTTTTTTTGTGCCCGCATGGGTGCCGATGGAATGCCGCAAGGTCGTTTTTCCTTGCTGCAATGCTTGCCGGATAGGGAGAAATACCTATCTTTGCGACAGATACAAGGCGAAAACTAAAAAAACAATCTATTATGAAACAACTGTTATTATCCCTCCTTTTGTGCTGTGCAGTGTTGCCGCTGGAGGCCCGTGTGCCCGACTTTCCCGACTATCGCGACGACAACGGCTATCTCTATAAGCACTTCCGCGACGACATCTCTGGCGAGATGCTTCCCGGACACGACGGCGAAGTGCTCTTCTGGGGCGTCGACGACAGGATGGAAAATGCCGAAGAGAAGTGGGCAAAGGTGACAGTCTTTACTGTTCCTACCGTGATGAAGGCAAAACGCCAGGACGGTACCGTTGTGCAGATGAAGGTCACCCGTGTCGGCGGCCATGCCTTTGCGCATTTGCCCAACCTTACGACCATCATCATCCCGGAGGGCATCACCTATGTGGATCCCTTTGCCTTGGGCGGCACGGAGGCGAAAGTGGTCAGCATTCCGTCCACATGGACAGAGTATATCTACGATTTCCGCGGCTACAAATGTCAGTGGGAGCGGATAAATGTGGCAAAGGACCATCCCACGCGTTGCGACATCGACGGCGTGATGTACGACAAGCAGCAAACCCGCCTCATTGCCTATCCGCGCTGCTACAAGGGCAAACTGCAACTGCCTGCCACCCTGAAGGTCGTAGGCGAGTGCGTGTTCGAAGATGCGGAGAACTTGGGCAAGGTAGTCCTGCCCGAAGGCGTGGACACGATAATGAGAAACGCATTCTATCAGAGCGATGTGGAAGAACTCACATTGCCCTCCACGCTGAAGGTGATGGGCAGGAATGCCATCAACTATTGTAAGCAGCTGCGCGTCATACGCTGCAAGGCCACGGTGCCTCCGGAGGTGACGGTCAGCGAAGACAACATCCGGCTGGACATGGAACTCTGGGGAATCAATCGCGATTCGCTCACCGTTTATATTCCCAAGGGCAGCCTCGGGCAATACAGAGAGGCCCTCTGGTGGCGAAAGGTCACCAACTATGTAGAGGAATAATCATCCGGAAAAGGGAGAAAAGGCATAGAGAGGAAATTCGCTTTAACTCTTTGTATTTCAGTATATTGACGAGACTGCACATCGTTTGTACGGTGTGCGGTTTTCATTTGAGCCCCAAACGCGTTACATTTGGGGCTCAAACGCACGACAACCGGGGCTCAAATGCACTGCGTTTGGGTGGCTTTTGGAAAACACCTGTCCGGAAGGGTAAATTCGGATGGGCGAAAAATCTTTCACGCTGCGGTTTTAACATTTTGCCGTTTCCTGCATCTTATAAATGTGAACACCCTCAAGAATAGGACGGAAACACACTGGAGCATGAAAGAGAATTCCACACCACAACCCTCGGCGCAGCCCATGCCGCCCATTGGAGAGACTGAAAGGCTCTTTCGGTGGATTACGCAGCAGTACGGCAAGCCGCTCTATTGGCACATACGCCGCATTGTGGTGGGGCACGACGATGCCGAAGATGTGCTCCAGGAGGCGTTCATCAGCATCTTCACCCACCTGCGGCAGTTAAACAATCCCGCCAACATGAAGCCCTGGCTCTACCGCATTGCCACCAACGAGGCACTCCAACACCTGCGCCGGCAGACCCGCCTGTTCCAAAGCATCGACTCGCTCAGCCAGCCGCTCACCGAGAAACTCCATGCGGAAACAGCCCTCGACGCCGACGCTGCGGAGGCTCTCTTCCACGAAGCACTGCTCCAATTGCCCACCATGCAGCGGATTTCATTCAACCTGCGCTATTACGACGAGATGGACTATGCCGAGATTTCCGCCGTGACGGGGAAGAGCATAAACACCCTCAAGACTAATTACCACTACGCTACGCAGCGCATCAGGAAATACATTAACGAACATACGCAATGAAACACGACGCAAACAAGAAAACAGGCATGCCCTATCGGGAGAGCAACGACTATGTGGAAAGCCTCATCGCATCCTGCACCGAAAACGCCATCGCCCATCGGAGGCACTCCCTGCCGGCCAAGGACAAGGCCGCGGTGAAGCCCCTCTGGCGCATCGCAGCCGCCGTGGCGGCCTCGGCGGCAGTCCTGATTATCGGGGTGTGGATGTATGTTCACCACCAGGAACCCCTCCGCGCCGACAACGGACAGGGACCGCTCCAGGAATTCCTGGCAGGGATTTCCGACGCAGAGGCACAGCAGATTGCCTACTATGAAATTGAAGAAATAACCGGTTACGAAGAATAATTAAAGCAAAAACACCAGAACAATGAAAAAGTTACTCCTTATCATCGCTGTCAGCCTGACGGCACTCACCGCCAGCGCACAGCAGACACGCACCTTCAACGAACGCCTCTATCAGGCCAAACTCCGCGAAATGGTCTACCGACTGAACATCACCGACGAACAGAAACCCAAGTTCGACCCCGTCTACCGCCGCTACAACGAGGAAATGATTGCCGCCTGGGGCGAGCGCAAAAAGCCGGAACCGCCACAGACCAGCCAGGAAGCCGCAGCGCTGGCAAAGCGAAAAATGGAACGCCAGCAGCGGGCACAGGCCATACGGATGAAATACATTGACGAGTTTGCCAAGGTGCTCACTCCCCACCAGGTGAACCGACTCTACGAGGTGGAGGAAAATATCCAGCGGCAGCTCAAGGCCCGCAAGAACGGCACCAACGGCCAGCGCCGCCTGCCTCACCTGAAAAGGAATGCGCAGAAATAAAACACAAAGCCTACCCCCTTACCTCCGGGAAAGGGCACATGACAAAAAAGCCTCCTGCAGGGATTTGTTCTCTGCAGGAGGCTTTTCTATGGATAGTCCGTCGCTCTTAGACGATGCTGTGCTTTTTGGTGAACTCGATGATTTCGTCGATGTAGCCGAAAGCGAGTCCCGTCACGGTGTCGGCGCAACCGTAGTAGATGGCAATGCGGCCGGTGTCGGGGTCGTGCAGTTCGGCGCACGGGAAACACACATTGGGAACATCGCCCATGCATTCATACGGCGTTTGTGGCGTAAGCAGGTAGGGACCGCTGCGGTGGGTCACCTTCCAAGGCTCTTTCAGGTCGAGCAAGGCACTGCCGAAGGCATAGACATAACCGTTGCAGGAGCGCAGCACGCCGTGATAGATGAGCAGCCAGCCCTCCGATGTCTCGATGGGTGCAGGACCCGCACCAATCTTCATGCACTGCCATGCGCTCTGCTCGAAGGGCGCCGGTGCCATGACATGACGGTGACGACCCCAGAACTCCATGTCGGGCGATTCGCTGTAGAAGATGTCGCCGAACGCCGTGTGTCCAGTGTCGCTGGGACGGGAGAGCATGGCAAAGCGGCCGTTGATTTTCTTCGGGAACAGCACACCGTTGCGGTTGTAGGGCAGGAAGGCGTTTTCCAGTTGGTGGAAAGTCTTGAAGTCAGTTGTCCATGCTATGCCGATGGTGGGGCCGTGGTAGCCGTTGCACCAGGTGACATACCACTTGTCTTCAATCTTTACCACGCGTGGGTCGTAGCCGTAGACCCATTCGCCAATCTCCTTGTTGTCGCATTCAAAACGGAGCGGTTCCGGGTTGATGTCCCAGTTCATGGCATCTTTGGAGAAACCTATATGCAGTGCCATGCGGCGATTGGTGTCGTCGCAGCGGAACACCCCGGCAAATCCGTCGCCGAAAGGTATCACCGCCGAGTTGAAAATACTGTTGCTCGTGGGCAAGAGGTCGCGCGGAATGATGGGATTCTTCGAGTAGCGCCACATCACTTTGTCGCAGCCGACGGGCCGGACTTCCCAAGGCATGTTGGGAAGCGGCTGCCCTTCAATCTTGATCTTTGTCATAGTCTGTACTATTTGCGGATTTACAAATTTACTATTAACTGATTTTTTTGCTATTGCTTCTTCTCGTCAGGGTAGGTGAAAGGCACGAACCATGTTATCAGCAGTGCCGGGATGGTGAACAACAGCACGAAAATGAAGAAGTTGCGGTAGCCCAGCGTGTCGCTCATAAAGCCGCTGAGCATGCCCGGAAGCATCACGCCGAGATTCATGATGCCCGTCGCAAAGGCATAGTGACTCATCTGGTGCTTGCCCGGGGCAATCTGTTGCATCATGAAAAGGGTAAGCCCTACGAAGCCGAAACCGTAGCCGAAATACTCCAGTACGATGGCGCTGCCGATGAGCAGGAGGCTCTCCGGCTGGTAGATGGCCAGGAAGGTGTAGGCCACGAATGGGAGGTTGAACACCAGTGCCAGTTTGAACAATGTGTGCTGCAGGCCCTTGTGGGCAATGTAGTAGCCGGCAAGGATGCTGCCGATGACGAATGCCGCTGCCCCGAACGTGCCGTAGAGCAGTCCTATCTGCTCCTCGTTCAGCCCCAGACCCTGCTCAGCGCGGCTGGCCTTGAGGAACAACGGCACGATTTTCATGACGAAACCTTCGGCAAAGCGGTACAAGATGATGAAGCAAATGTAGTAGACAATGTGCTTCTTCGTGAAGAAGTCGAGAAACACCCTCCACAGTTCCGTCAGCGATTCCTTCAGCGTCTGCTGCCCGTCTTTGCGTTCGTCTTTCGACGGAAGGATGAAGAAGTGGTAGGTTCCGAGGCAGCACAGGATGGCTGCAATGACCAGCATGATGATGGTCCAGGCCTGAACCACGCCCACAATCTTGATCAGTTTGCCTGCCAGAAAGACCAGCCCGCCCGTCGCTGCAATCTTGGCAATGTTGTAGAAAGCCCCCTGCCAGCCTATCCAGCGGGCCTGCTCATCCTTCGAGAGCACCGACATGTAGGTGCCGTCGGCGGCAATGTCGTGGGTGGCACCGCTCAAGGCGATTACCGCCAGCAGGGCAATAGTGATGGCAAAGAAGTCAGGCAGCCGCAGAGCGAAGGCCACCAAGGCGAAGACTACGCCCGAGAGCAACTGCGTCAGGACCACAAAGAACTTCTTGGTCTTGTAAATCTCAAGGAAAGGGCTCCACAGTGGCTTCAGGGTCCAGGGCAGCATGATGAGCGAAGTCCAGAAGGCAATCTGCGTATCGCTCACATTCATGCCCTTGTACATCAGTGTCACCACCATGTTGAGCACCACGAAGGGCATGCCCATGGCGAAATAGAGGGTCGGCACCCATGCGACGGGGCTCGGAACTTTCTTTGTTTGGGGTTTGTTTGTCATTATATTGTGTTGTTTAGTCCAGGCAATGGATGAGCAGGTCGGCCTTTCCGCGCTCGATGAGAGTCAGTATGAGTTCGCCGAAGAGCGTGTTCTGCCAAGCGAACCAGTCGCGGGTGTAGTGCTTCGGGTCGTCAACATTGAACGATTCGTGCATGAATCCCGTGTTGGCATCGGTGGTGAGAAGCCACCGCAGGCACTGTCCGAGTTCCTCGTCGTCGTCCGCCGTGAATGCCTTCATCATGATACTCATGGGCCAGGCCATGCCGTATCCCACATGGGGGCCGCCTATGCCTTCTCCGTGCGAGCCGCGGAAGAACCACGGGTTGTCCTCGCTCCAGACAAAGCGGCGGGTGTTCTGGTAGATGTCATCGGCCATCATGTCGGGTATGAGGTAGCCGAGCGAGAGCAGGGAGGGCACATTTGCGTCGTCCATCAGCAGGCGGTTGCCGAATCCGTCCACCTCGAAAGCGTATATTTTCCCGTATTTCGGATGTTCCACCACGGCATGCTTGCGAAGTGCATCGGCCACTTCTCTGGCCAGTTTGCGGCAGCGTTGTGCCTCGTCTGCCTGGTGGTTGACTTCCTCCAGGATGGCAGCCGTCTTTTGGAGGATGTCAACTGCCATGAAGTTGGAGGGCACGAGGAATGGAAGTGAGGTGCGGTCGTCGCTTGGGCGGAACACCGATGCGATGAGTCCGACGGGCTTTGTGGGCGCACCGTAGCCTCCCCATCCCACGGTATCGTAGGTGCGGTCGGTCACGCGGTAGAAATGGTAGGGGCCGCGGCCGTCCTTTCGCTGTTGTTCCTCGAAGGTGAGGAGAATGTTCTGCACGGCTTTCAGCCACTGTTCGCCAAAGATGGAGGCATCGTCTGTCACGAGCCAGTACTGGTAGGCCAGCCGGATGGGATAGCAGAGGGAGTCTATCTCGTACTTGCGTTCAAACACTTCGGGCTGCATGTCGGTCTCGTCGGTCTGCCAGCCCTGTCCGGTCGGCCCGTCGTTGAAGGCGTTTGCGTACCGGTCGGTGTTGATGCAGTGGAACATGTGCAGGATAAGTCCGCGCAGCATACGCCGCAGCTGTGGGTCGTCCTTGGCGAAGGGGACATAGGGCCATACCTGTGCCGATGCATCGCGGAGCCACATGGCGGGGATGTCACCGGTATAGATGAAAGTGTCGTCGTGCCCGTCGGCCTGACGGAAGTGTACGGTTGTCTCAAGGGTATTGGCGAAGCAGTTGCCGAACATCCATGCCAGTTTGGCATTTTTCCGCAGCAGGTGTTCCACCTCAGTGATGCGCCGGTCAACCGTTTCCGACCTGAAGAGGCGTTCTTCGACGGGTGGTCGCTTCGAGGTGTAGGCTTTTATGCCGTCGGGCACCTGCTCGGTGTATCGACGGTCTACCTCCTGTGCCGTGAGTGCCATGGGGAGTAGCAGTATAAACACTGCCGCGAAGCATCTTGCTTTCATTCGTCTGTGTGGGTTGTTGTTGGATATTTCCGGGAGGTCCTGGCGGTTCACGGACGGTCTTTGGGTGCCGTTCCCCATTTCGAAGGCTTGCTGCCCATCTGCAACTGGAGGGTGCCGCCGTCCATGATTTCGTCGTAGAGCAGGTAGGAACGGGTCAGTTTCTTTCCGTTGAGGGTGGCACTCTGCACATAGATGTCCTTGTCGCTGTTGCCGTTTGCCACGATGGTGAAGTCTTTGTCGGCACCCACATGCAGCGTGGCTTTTTTGAAGAGGGGAGAGCCGATGACGAATTTCCCGCCGGAGGGGTCCACCT
>CALFJA010000019.1 GCA_937877605.1 uncultured Prevotellaceae bacterium
CTGCAGCGCCTTGAACGCTTTGTCTACATCGGCGACGACCGCAATATTGTGGCCCGCTACTGTCAGGGTCGCCTGCTGCCGGAACCCCTCGTATAAAAATCAGTAAATATTAACCCCTCTTCCGATTGTATGGTACCTCTACCGTACCATCACGGAAGGGGGTATTTTTGATAGTGCTTATAAAAAAAACGAACTCAACAACTCCCAAAACGATGAAAAGGATAATGCTCTTGTTTGCCCTTTCGCTCTTTATTGCGATTACGATGCAAGCACAGGATGAAGTGAAGCCTTATTTTGAGTTGGCGCAATTGCCCAGGCTGATTGAAATAATGCCAGCTCCTCCCGCATTCGACAGCCCGGAGTTCGCCAACGATGTAGTGCGTTACGGATGGGGCAAGCAGCAGAGAAGAGATTCTGTGCGTGTGGCACAGGCTGTTGCCGATGCCGAATGGGACGACCATGCAAAGCTATATGCTCAGTGGAAGGATGCATTCGGGCTTGAGATAACCGAAACGGGCACACCGGAAATTTGGAAGCTGATGGAAACAAGCCTTGCCACCACCGACCCTATGCGTAAGGAAGTCAAGGCCCACTACGGGCGTCAGCGTCCTTTTGAGCGCTTCGACGACTCGATGCCTTCGCACGAAGAGCCCTATTTGCGTGGCGAAGGGAGTTATCCGTCGGGGCACAGTCTGCGCGGATGGGGCATCTCGCTGCTGTTGGCCCAGATTGCTCCTCAGCGTGCCAGCGAGTTGTTCAAGCGTGGCTGGGACTACTGCAACAGCCGTGTCATTGTGGGCGCTCACTGGCAGAGTGATGTCGATGCCAGCCGCACTGCCGCCAGCATTGGCTTCTGTGCCCTTCAAGGGAGTGAAGCGTTTATTGCCCAGATGAAGAAAGCCCAGGCGGAATATGCCGCCAAGACGGGGCGGAAGATGTGAATGCTGCAGTCCCATAGAACAGGGTATCCGGCAAATCCGTCAAATGCCTTTTTGTCAAAAATGTTTACGAAATTCGGATTTTGTTAACATTTCTGCCGTGTTAAAATCCGGCCGGCGGGGACTGGCGCCACCCAAACGGAGAAAAGCCCGTATTTGGGACTTCTGCTGACTGTCAGCAACTTACGCCCGGTTATTCTGCCGTTTGGCGTCAATCGTTTTCCAATTGGGCCTCTCTTGCAGCGCAATCGGGGCCCAATCCATCTGCAACCACTACCCTCTCGTATGTTAAAATCCATGCACCGACAAGCCTTTAACGCCAACATTAATTCCATTTTGGCAATTATCTCGCTGCATCATGGCAAAAATCAGGTCAAAAACCAGCAAATAAAATGTCCAGATTTTTTGCCTGCCGCCAGAAAAAATGCTATCTTTGTTGCACACAAACTGAGCACACTTTGGGACAATTCCATAAAAAACCGCCGGAAAAACCACCCGAAGCCCCTCGAAATGATTGAAATTCTATAGCGAAACACAACATAACCCTCTGTCACACAACTACATACAGAATACAGGGTTTAATTTATCATAAAATCGATTAGGTTCAAGCGCAAGATTTTCGGTTTTTCGGCGTTTAATCAAGTAGAACATTAACATCAAAATTATAACGAAAATGAAAACAATGAAGATTTGGAGAATCATGTTTATGATGCTTGCTGCCTTCTCCCTCGCCTCTTGCAGCAGCGACGATGACAATGAAGACAAAGTGGAACAGGTGACGCTCTATGTATCAGCAGAAACTGGAACTTATCAGAATGTTCCAGACAACAATTATGTTGAAGGTATGCTGATTAAGGAGACAGGTGCAGCCAATTGGAAGTGCATCAGTTTCATGGAAATCACGGGCTTTACCTACGAGAAAGGAAACGAGTACGAACTGCTGGTGAAGAAAACCACGCTTGCCAATCCCCCGCAGGATTCAGGAAACGTGAGGTACGAACTCATCCGCATCGTCTCGCAGCGAAAGATTGAGGTTTAATTTATCATAAAATCGATTAGGTTCAAGCGATATATTCACAATTTAGTCTTTTTATGACATGATCACATCGCTTTTTATTATAATTGGTCTTATATTTAGGCGAGTAGCAATTCCTCGTGAGGCTGGATCTTGGATTAATCTTATATACATAGGGACTTGTATCGCACTTACTCCTTTATTTGCCATACCCATTTGGAGATGGTATTTTAAGCCAAATCGTTTTAAGTACTATGAGGAAAAAGATCGCCATAAAATGTTTGATGGTTTTGATTGGTGATTTTGTCTTTTAATGCAGCATATGGTGATGTTGACTTTGTGGAAAGTTGACATCACTTTATTTTTTTTACTCGTCCATTTTTAGTGGACACAAGTGATCCTGTTCCGACAAATACCCAAAAGTTAAAAAAACACCGCCCAGATTTGTCCTGATTTTTTACCGTTCTCACGCATGCACCCGTTAATTTTTTCGGCGAAATCTTTGGGCGTAATGAATTTTTGCGTATATTTGGCGACAATTAACCGCTGTCTCCCACCGGAGGCGCTGGTTAGGACGATATACAATCTGTTGCTGTTGCTGGAGACCAGTGCATAAATATGGAGCGTTATATTGACTGTTTTTATCTTGCTGAAAAACTATCTACAATCACTTTTGTAGTGTCCCCCTCCTATTGTCTGAACACTACAGAAATAACGCCCCTCTTTCCATGCTCAGCCTGAAATGGTTTCCCATGCGTGTCACCTACCATCGGGAACTGAAAGTCAAGGCCGAACTCGACATCCTGGGCATTGAGAATTTCGTTCCGATGCACTATGAAGTGGTGAAGACCCGCAAGGGTGCAAGGAAAATGCTGGTGCCAGCCATCCACAACCTTATTTTCATCCATTCCACCCAGGAAGCGGTGACCCATCTGAAGACAACCCGGAAGGGATGTGAGCCGCTGCGCTACATGATGCGCCCCGTGGCAGGCAACCGCACCCAAAAGGAAATCATGACCGTGCCCGACCGCGAGATGGAGAACTTCATCCGCGTGGCATCCGTCCAGGACGACAGCGTGATGTTCCTCGACTACAAGGACTTCATCGGGAAGGAAGGCAGCCGCGTCAGAATCATGGGAGGAACCTTCGCCGGAGTGGAAGGCATCATCAAGCGGATAAAGAAAAACAAGCATGTCGTGGTCCAGATAGAAGGCATTGCGGCAGTAGCCGTCACCTTCGTGCCGCCCAGCCTGCTGCAACCGGCCGACTGATACGAACAAAGAATATAATCTACTCACTACACATAAAATCTATTAAAAGGATGGACAAGTATGCTAAAATCCTAGAAAATCTTCCGTCCGGCTACCTGCACATCGCACAGTCGTTCGCAACCGACAACAAGTCGCCGAAGATTGAACCCGCCCACCTCCTGCGTGCCATGCTGCACAAGAGCGTGGGGCTCGTTAATTTCATTGAGGACACGCTCGATGAGGACTATTACTATCTGATTGACTGGGCCGACATGCGCATGAAACAGTGCGACAAGTCGCCCTATGGAATGAAAGAGGCAGAGCTTTCCCACGATGCACAGAATGTCGTGAAGGAAGCCATGGACATTGCCGAGAAGGCAGGGCTGCCCGAGTTGAACACCATCTGCCTGCTGGCAGCACTGGCAAAACCCGGCGTGGGATTCTCCTACGAGCAACTCAAGACCATGCCTTTGCAGGCCGACAAGATTATTGCCATCATCGGTTCAGACCCTGCTGCCAAGAAACCTGTGCCCACGGCCTCTGCAGGCGGCATCTCACCCAAGGGCTCGGCCGGAACTCCCGACATGGCGGAGTTCTGTGTTGCCATGCTCGACGAGGTGCCGGAGAGCAGCATCATCGGCTTCGACAAGGAAATCCTCTCCATTGTCGAGGTGCTGGCCCGCAAGGACCGCGCCAACATCTTGATTGTCGGTGAGACAGGCGTGGGAAAAACCAGCCTGATCAACGGCATCGTACAGCGTGTGCGCGACAAGAAGGTGCCTGCTTCACTGGAGGCTTTGCAACCCTATGAACTTGACTTGATTTCGCTGAGCCAAGGCGTGAGCTACAAAGGAGAAATAGAGGACCGCTTCAAGAAAGTTTCAGAGTCCCTGCTCGGACAGACACAGCCCGTTCTCGTGATTGAGAACTTCCACCGCGTGGAAGACAAACAGTCGACCCTGAACGGCATCCTGCCAGGATTGAAACGCCTGCTCTCGAAAAACGAACTGCAGGTTATCTGTACCTCCACAATCGACGGCTATACCAAGGATATTGAAAAGGATAAGGAATTCACCGCCTTCTTCGAGAAAATAACCGTCGAGGAGCCTAACGAGGAACAGGCCGTAGAGATAATCAATGCCAAGCGAGAGAGCTATGAGCAGTTCCATCACCTCCCCATCGAGGACGAAGTTCCTGCAGAGATTGTGCGGCTGGCCAAGCGTTACATGCCCGACCGCCGTCTGCCGTCGTCGGCACTCGACCTCCTGGACCGCGCCATGTCGTCGGTAAAGATTGCCACCGAAATGGAGGCACTTGCCGAAGACAAGAAGGACGAACCACGCGAGGTGAAACTGGAGAAAGATGCCGTGCGCGATGTCGTGGCAAAGATGACGGGCATTCCCATGGGTAACATACAGAGCGAGGAACGCGAGAAACTGGGCAATGCCGAGGAAATCCTGCACAAGCGCGTGGTGGGACAGAACCATGCCATCAAGAGCATCCTCGATGCCATCTTCGAGAGCCGTTCCGGCTTGAACAAGAAGGGGCAGCCAATGGGCTCGTTCTTCTTCCTCGGCCCGACGGGAACAGGAAAGACCGAGCTGGCCAAGTCGCTGGCCAACTTCCTGTTCGACGATGAGACCGCCATGCTCCGCTTCGACATGTCGGAATACAAGGAGGAACACTCCGTGGCACTGCTCTATGGTGCGCCTCCGGGATATGTAGGATATGAAGAAGGTGGACTTCTTGTCAACCAAATCCGCCAGCATCCCTATTCCGTAGTGCTGTTCGACGAGATAGAGAAAGCCCACAAGTCGGTGTTCGACCTCTTCCTGCAAATCCTTGACGAGGGTAAGTTGCACGACCGCCTCGGACGCGTTGGGGACTTCTCCAACTCACTCATCATCTTTACATCGAACATAGGCAGCGACTACATCTTCAAATCGTTTGGTGAAGGCGTGGTACCAACGCATGACAAACTGCTCGAGGTGATGCAGGGCAACTTCCGTCCGGAGTTCCTTGCCCGTCTGACCGAAATCGTTCCTTTCTCTCCGATTACACCGGAAATGATAGACCGTATCTTCGACATTCATATCAAGAACCTGTTGAAGACGCTCAACGAGCAAAACATAACTCTGGTAATCGACGAGTCTGCACGCAAGTATGTGACGAAGGTGGGATTCAACGCCCATTACGGTGCACGCCCCATCCTCGGCATTATCCGCAAGGAAATCCGCCGTCCACTCTCCAAACTCATCATTGCCGGCACCGTTGCACCGGGCGATACCGTTACGATGAAGTATGACGAGGAAAAGCAGGAAATCAGCTGGGACATCGATTCGCCCGATGGCGACGACACAACCGTACCTGCCGAGACGGCTTCCGAGAAGCAGGCTCCTGCTGAAGTTCCAGATGCAGAAAAAGTATAAAATTTTCTATTAACTATAAAACCCAAATTATTATGGCAAGAAAAACTGTTATTACAAAAGTTCTCGATGTAGAAGCACAAGACGGCATCATCGAGTTCCCGCAAAACCGTGCTTTGTATGCCGACCAGTTTACTGACGAGGCACCCAACACCGACGAAGAGCGAGAAGGCTTCAAGCCCAAGAGCATGAAGGATGTCTTCGAGCACTATCAGCCCAGCAAGAAGGATGTCACCCTCGAAACCGAAGAAGGCGGTGCCGTATATGAAGACTTCGACTTCAAGCAGATTAAAGACTTTGAGGACGAACAACTCATAGGCCAGAGCGAACTCCTCGGAGCTACCAAGGGTAAGATTGACGCCTACAACTCCGTGATTCGCCAGCTGGAGAAGAACAAGACCCTGCGCAACACCTTGAAAGACGAGGCTGCACGCGGAAATCTGAAGAACGCCCTGAAGGCTCTGCTGGCAGAGATTGAAGAGGCTGAATAAGAATAATCGTAATTAAAAACATCAAAAAAACAAAAATACAAAGAATATGGCAGCAGAAGAACTGAAAAAAGAAGCTCAAGGTGAGGCCGTACAACTTCGTGAAAGGGAAAAGATAGAAAATCCTGCGGGGTTGCTACAGGAAAGCCTTGACGGACTGAACAAGTTTGGTGGTTTCCAAATGGTGAAAGGCCTGATTAAGGGTGTTGAGAACATGGATCCTCGTCGTAAGGCCGTGAAGAACATCTTCCTCTCCGACGCAGCGTATGCTGACAGCCGTCAGAAACTGAAAAACGAACTGGAACTTTGGGTAAGCATTCTCGATGAAGGAGGTACCGACCCTATGGAGATTATCGATGCCTGCAAGGCAAAGTGTGAGAAAGCGGAACAGAACCTGAAGAATAACCTCTTCAATGTTCACGAGGAAATCAGGAAACTGGAAGTGACCTATCGTGCGCTCGACTCTTTCTTTGCCAATGCCGGTCAGGGTAAGATGGATTGCCTGACATTGATGAATGTTAACAAGGACGAATTGGAATACCATGATTCGGAAGATACCATGGCCATCCGTGACGAGATTGAGAAATACTACGACCGTCTGAGTCTGAAGAACAACTACAGCTTGCTGGTCATCCCCGGCTATCTGGGGGACTCCAACACCATCCGCATGTGGGCAGACACCGCTTGCCGCAACAAGGTGATGATGGTTACCGACTTCAAGGACAGCCAGAACTTCAGCATGCTGAAGGACGAACTGGACGACGCCGAACTGCAGGGGCAGGATGCCAAGCTGGCCAATGTGGTGATGACTTGCAACTATCTGCTCGGCCGTAAGAAATCGGAACTTGCCGATGAGGACGATGATCTTTATGTTCCGGCATCGGCAGCATTGGCCGGCCGCATGACCAACACCGATGAGATTGTAATTGCACAAGGTGCCGCAGGTAAGAAATTCGGTACCCTGAACAATGTGAAGGGTGCACGCCTTGACTTGCGCAAGTCGGAAATTGCAGCCTTGATTGACCAGGGTGTAATCCCAATGGTGGAAGAAGACGGACGCACCATGGCCTTCTCCAACCGTTCGCTTTACAACGGTGCTACTCTCGGATTACAGGAGTATCCTATCGTGCGCGTTTTCGACTGGATTGGAAAGGTATTCCAAAATTTCTTCAACGATGAGGCCTTCATTAACTGGAACTCGGCCGTGAAGGCAGAACTACAGCAGGCTGTGCACGACTTCCTGAGCGACTACAAGGGGCCGGGCAAGCTTATTGAGAACTATAATCTGAAGGGTATCAATCAGGATCCCAAGACAAAGGACATCAAGATCGAGGTGGAGATAAAGCCTTTCTTCGCCGCCAAGAACTTCTTCATCGAACTGACCGGCCACAACGGACAGGCAGGTGTTGAATGGGATCAGAATGTTTCATAAAAAGTATTAACATTATTCATTTTTAAACTAAAATAATATGGCAACAAGAACCGTAACGCTGAACGCTGACGGCATAGCCGAGCGCGAAGTAATGTATGTTCGTTATGAACTGAACCAGCAGACCGATGTTGAAGGTCAGCCCACAGGTACCACCCGCGGTGGTAAAATCTACATCAAGGTAAAATCGAATGACGACGGCAACACCGAACTTCTCGAATGGATGTGCGACACCTACATGAGCAAGTCGGGCACCATTTCTTTCCCCAACCGTCAGGGTGGTGAAATGAAGCATCTCGACTTCAAGGAGGGATACATGGTAGAGTATGCTGAAACCTACGACAACAAGAACGAGACTCAGCAGTTTGAGGAGTTCACCATCTCTGCCAAGGAAATCTCCATTGGCAATGCCCGTCACAACAATCGTTGGACAATCGACAACTAAGTCCTTTCTCTTTCCCTTGGAATCTCCGTCGCGGAGATTCCAAGGATTTTTATTACAAATATACCTTTATATATAATATAAATACATAAAGCATGGGATTTCTCGACAGTTTATCAGACTCTATCAAGAAAGGTGCGGAAGAAGCCGTATCTGGTTTGGAGAAAACAGCGAAGGACGCTACAAGTTCCTTACAGCATGCAGCGCAGAACGCCGCCGGTTCTGCCCAAAAGGCCGCCAGTTCCGCCCAGAATATGGCTCAGAACGCCGCTAACTCAGCCCAGTCGGCAGCGCAGAATGCCGCCAGTTCCATGCAGAGTGCAGCCCAAAATGCCGCCAACTCAGCTCAGTCGGCAGCACAGAATGCCGTAAATTCCGTTCAGAGTGCAGCCCAAAATG
>CALFJA010000020.1 GCA_937877605.1 uncultured Prevotellaceae bacterium
AATGAACGTCCATATCTGAACCATAAGTGCTACCTCTACCTGACGAAGACCACCAAGGAGCGAAACCGTATGCAAAGCAACTTTTCCACCTTGTGCCGAGGGCATATCATCCCCAAGGAACTGAACAAGGAAACGGCCTCGCGCTTCTTAGAGTCTGTGGAGCAGTTCGAGCGTATCATGAATGATTCCGTGTATGTGAGACTGAGAAAACTGACAGACAACGAGATTGTAGGTACCCGTAGAAAGGCTGGAATCATCGAGCGATACCTGTCACTGATGCCTGAGGATAACGCCTCACTTCAGGACATGGACTTGAATCCAAATGAGATGAAGATTGGAGATAACCGTCTGTGCCTGTTTACCCTCTCCGACGTGAACGACCTCCCTGCCAAGGTGGGAACGGATGTTCGCTATGAACGACTGAGCACAGACCGAAGTGACTGCCGTCTGTCTTTTGCCAGTCCCGTGGGACTGCTGCTGCCCTGCAATCACATCTATAACCAGTATGTGATACTCGACAACAGTGACGACAACCTGCAACGGTTTGAGAAGACGGCCCGGAACATGCAGTCGCTGAGCAAGTACAGCCGTAGCAATGCCATCAACAAGGAGTGGATAGACCTCTATCTGAACGAGGCCCATTCTCAGGGACTCATCAGTGTCCGTGCCCACTATAACGTGATAGCGTGGAGCGATGACGTTGAGGAACTAAAGCATGCCAAGAACGACATCGGCAGTCAGCTGGCAAGCATGGAGTGTATGCCGAGGCATAACACCGTGGATTGTCCGACGCTCTATTGGTCTGGCATCCCCGGCAACGAGGCCGACTTCCCTGCGGAAGAATCGTTCTACACCTTCATTGAGCCAGCGGTTTGCCTCTTTACGGAGGAAACGAACTATCGCAACTCACTGTCGCCCTTCGGTATCAAGATGGTGGACAGGCTGACGGGAAAGCCGATTCACATCGACATCTCAGACCTACCGATGAAAAAGGGTGTCACGACCAACCGCAACAAGTTCGTGCTGGGTGGTTCAGGAACTGGTAAGTCGTTCTTCATGTGCCATGTCGTGAGACAGTACTATGAGCAGGGGACGCATGTACTGTTGATAGACACGGGCCACTCCTACGCTGGAGTGTGCAACCAGATTCACCGTAAGACGCACGGCAAGGATGGCATCTACTACACCTACACTGAGGAGAAGCCGATTTCGTTCAACCCGTTCTACACCGAGGATTACTACTTTGATGTGGAGAAGAAGGACTCGATAGTGACGCTGCTTCTGACTCTCTGGAAGAGTGAGACGGAGAACGTAACCAAGACAGAATCGGGCGAATTAGGCAGTGCCGTATCGGCCTATATCAGCATAATCCAGGCAGACCACAGCATCAGGCCGTGCTTTGATACCTTCTACGAGTATATGCGCGACGTGTATCGTCAGCAGTTGGAAGAACGGGAAATCAAGGTCGGGAAGGAGGACTTCAACATCGACAATTTCCTGACGACGCTACGCCAGTATTACAAGGGTGGCCGCTACGACTTTCTGCTGAACTCACAGGAGAACATCGACCTGCTCAGTAAACGTTTCATCGTGTTTGAAATCGACTCCATCAAAGACAATAAGGAGCTGTTCCCTGTAGTGACCATCATCATCATGGAGGCGTTCATCAACAAGATGCGTCGGCTGAAGGGTGTCCGCAAGATGATTGTAGTGGAAGAGGCATGGAAGGCTCTGACTGCTGCAAACATGGCCTCCTATATGCTCTACCTCTATAAGACAGTGCGTAAGTTTTTTGGTGAGGCCGTAGTGGTGACGCAGGAAGTGGACGATATTATCTCGTCGCCCATCGTGAAGGAGAGCATCATCAACAACTCCGACTGCAAGATACTGCTCGACCAGCGCAAGTACCTGAACAAGTTCGACCAGATTCAGAAGCTGCTCGGACTGACCGACAAGGAGAAGGCACAGATACTGAGCATCAACCAGGCCAACAACCCCTCACGACTCTACAAGGAAGTGTGGATAGGCCTTGGCGGTACACAATCGGCAGTCTATGCCACAGAGGTAAGTCCCGAAGAATATCTTGCCTACACGACGGAAGAGACCGAGAAACTGGAGGTGCAGCAACTGGCAGACAAGTTGGACGGCGACATCGAGGGTGCCATCAGGCAACTGGCTGACAAGCGTAGGGAAGGCTCAAAGTAAGTCATAACCAGCAGAAGAAAAAAGTAAACGGTGCGAATGCACCAAGTAATAACCCATCAACAAAAAGGAGAAAAGAACAAATGAGAAAGAAAGTATTCGTAATGATGAGCCTCGCTCTGACGCTGTTCGTCGGCAAGGCCAGTGCTCAGTGGACGGTCGTTGACCCGACGAACCTTGCACAGAGCATCGTGAACTCCACCCGTGAGATTGTCGAGACCTCGACCACGGCCAAGAACATGATTTCGGAGTTTCAGGAGACCGTGAAGATCTATGAGCAGGGCAAGAAATACTACGATGCCCTGAAGAGTGTGAACAACCTCGTCCGCGATGCCCGCAAGGTGCAGCAGACCATCGTCATGGTGGGCGACATCACCGACATCTACGTGAACTCGTTCCAGAAGATGATGAACGACGAGAACTTTTCCGTGGAGGAACTGTCAGCCATCGCGTCGGGCTACACGAAACTGCTGGAGGAATCTACGGGTGTACTGAACGAACTGAAGACGGTAGTAAATATCTCTACGCTCTCCATGACCGACAAGGACAGGATGGACGTGGTGGACAAGTGCTACCGTG